>DASYTT010000064.1:0-10641 GCA_036002045.1 Gemmatimonadales bacterium | reverse complement strand
CGCGGGAAGAAGGTCGCTTCATCCCGCCAGACCCGCTGCCGCTCGGCGCTCCGAAGCAGGCCGGCGAGGACGACGGCCACCAGCAGGAAAGCCGCGGTCCGGCGGGCGAGCGCACCGGCTGACTCGATGCGTGGGAGTGCGGCGGCGAGCACACCTCCCAGCGCGAGCATCGCTCCGGCACTCGGGAGGAATAAGGTGCGCTCGGCGAGGATCACTCCGCTCGCCACGAGCACGTTGCTGACCGGCGCCAGGGCGATGGCAATCCATACCAGCCCCAGTGCGATCACCGGCCAGATGCGCCAGCACCATACGACCAGCGCCACCGCCAACAACAGAATGAGCAGGCCGAGCACGTGAGCCAGACCGAAGCCCCCCGTCACCGGCAAAGCAGGCGGGCCGTATTCCGCCTGAAGGTGCGCCGGCCAGAACAACAGCCGAGTCCATTGGGGGACCGCCGCGAGCATCCCGGTGATGCGTTCCACCGGGCTCAAGTTGCGCAGCGCGGGCGCGGTGAGCTCGCCCGCTGCCGCACCCAGCACGATCAGCCGGAGCAGGAATGCGGCGAGCACGACGCCGAACTGCAGGAAGAGCACGGGTCCCATGGCGCGGAGCCGGACTCGCCAGGAGGGGGCGTCGCGCCCACCGAGCAGCGCTTCGGCGCTGAGCAAGAGGAACGGGGTGACGTAACCCGTCTCCTTCGAGAGAATCGCACCGAGCGTGAAGACCGCGAGCGCCACCCGGCGGCGCAAACCGAGCGGACCGTTCTGGCGCCAGACGAGATAGCGCTCGACCGCGAGCAGCGCGAACAGCGTCATGAGCAGCTCGCTCTGACCGACTCCATTGGCGACCGCTTCGACATGTACCGGATGCACCGCGAACAAAGCCGACGCGGCAAAGGCCGGCAGCGGCTCGAGCAGGCGCCGGGCCAGCCGCCAGAACAGCACCGCGACCAGCAGCAGAAGCAGCACATTGACCAGGTGGAACACCAGCGGCCGGCCGGCGCCCAGCGCCCACTCCAGCGCGAACAGCTGGACGGTCAGCGGCCGGTAGAGCAGGCCCGAAGGCCAGTAGGCCGAGCCCCAGAGTCCGGCTGGATCGGTGAGCTGATGCACCGTCGCGTTGCGCAGCAGGATCGGCACGTCATCGTAGACGAAGCCATTCCCGATCCCGGCCGCCGACGCCGCCAGCGCCAGAGCGGCGAGGAGCAGCTCCGGCCGGCCGAGGAGCCGGCCGCGCTTCATCGTTTCGCGCCGATCTTCAGGGACGGCGAGCTGCCGATCTTCAGGTACGGCGAGCTGATGAGCTTTTCGGGCACGACCAACCGGATGGTGCCGGGCGGCGCTCCGTCGCGGAGGGCTTTTTCAGCAGTCGCGAGCGCCAGCTGAAACACGGGACGCTCCCACTCGAAGGAAATCCCCATGCGGGCGTGGAACATCGCTTCGCGGTAGCGGCCGAGGTCGAGGGCACAGGCGATGAGCGAAGCGCGCGCGGTCTGGTACGGTGGCCAGAAATCCAGGGCTTCGCGGTAGAGCTGGGCGGCCCGGTAACAGAAGCCCCGGGATCTCAGCTTGTCGGCATAGGCGAGCTTGGTCCGGATGATGGTTTTGGGTGACAAGGCGATCGCCAGGCGGTACTCGCTCTCCGCCAGCTTCTCGACACCGATATTGAAATAGGCATCGGCCAGCGCCTCGTGCCCGTGAAAGCTCCGGGGCGCGTCGACATTGGCGGTCCGGTACCAGAGGGTGAACTGGTCCTTCCAGACCGGATGCCGGGTGGTGCTGCGGTAGACGCCGAGCACGATGAGCGCACCGGCGGCTGCCGCGAGTGCGAGGCGCACCCGGGCGCCGCCTCGCTCGAGCAGGAAAGCACCCAAGCCGCCGAGCGCGAGCATGGCGCCGATGCTGGGCAAGAAGAGCGTACGCTCCGCCAGCACGATTCCCGTCGAGACGATCACGTTATGGACCGGGAAGAGGGCGACGGCGCACCAGGCCACCCCGAAGGTGAGCACGGGGGCGCGCCGCCACGCCGCGAGGGCGACCAGCAGCGTCGCCACGAGCAGCAGCAGGCCAAGCGTCTGCATGGGCCCCCAGGCGGTCTGGGCCACGATCTCCGACGGGTTGTAGTCGGCCTGGAGATGGGCCGGCCAGAACAGCAGCCGGAACCAGTGCGGGACCACGCTCAGCATGGTGAGCGCGCGTCCCGCGACGGTCTGCCCTACCAATCCCTCCGCGACGGAATCGCCCGCCAGGTTGCCATGCAGTACCTGAGTACGGACCCAGTACACGGTGACGGCCACCAGCACGAGCGGAAGCAACAGCCGGCGACCTTGCGCGATCCGGGTCGCCAGCGGCTCCGCCGTTCTGACCAGCAGCACTTCGGCGGCGAGCAGCAGGCCGGGAAGCACGAAGGCGTTTTCCTTGAAAAGGCAGCCGGCCAGATAGAGCCCGACGAGGATCAGCCGGCTCCGGGTCAACAGCGCGCTGCCACTGGAGCGCTCCCGCAGATACAGCACGACGGCCCCAGACGAGATCAAGGCGACCCAGAGCTCGTTCTGATTCACGGCCAGCGCGACCGCCTCGACGTGCACCGGATGGACCGCGAAGAGCGCCCCGACCATGGCTGCCGCGACCAGCGGGAGGCGAAGGCGGGCCAAGCGGAAGACCAGCACGCTGCAGGCGGCGTAGAGCAGGTAGCTCGTGATGCGGAAGAGCAGCGGCGTGCCGCCACTCGCCGCCCACTCCAGGGCATAGCTCACCGACGCAAAGGGCCGGTACAGCGCCGGCACGAAGGGAGGAGGCCAGTAGGGATCCACGAAGAAGCGCCCCACGGCGCGCAAATCGTGCATCCGGGGGTTGCCCCAGATGATGGCGATCTCGTCCTGGGTCCATTGGTTAGTGATGCCGCTCAGCGACGCAGCGATCGCAAGCAGGGCGATGACGGCGGGCCACACCCAGGGCCGCGGTGTCCCGGTCTCGTCGTAGAGGAAGCGGAAGGAAGCCACGCGTGTTAGCGCCCGCGGCTCTCTCTGACGAGCGCGCTGTCAGCGATCCGGATTGCCTCCTGGAAATAGGCGCCCTGCTCGACATCCTGAGCGCCCGGCCGGGCAATGACGCCGACTTCGGCGTACCGTTTGAGCTCGAGCAGGCAGGCAACCAGCGATCTGCGGATCGCGAGGTTATCCGGCCGCAAGAGCAGGGGCCCCCGATAGTGGCGTATCGCGGGACGGCAGAATCCCGCCAGCCGATATTGATCCGCCATCATCAGCTCCTGATCCAAAAGCCGGGGTTTGAGAGCGACCGCCTGGCGATAGTGCGCGTCGGCCAGCGTCCGGCTTCCCGAGTCGCCCAAGAAGCGCGAGAGGGCGAGATGCGCGACGTAGCTCCGCGGCGCATCGAGCACGGTCTGTTGCAGCAGGGTCCCCTGATCCGTCCAGACCCGGCTGCGCGACCTGCTGTGCAGCACCCCGAGCACGAGAAGCAGCGCCAGTCCCGCGGCGAGCGGCCAGCGGAGCAGCCGCGAGCTGGGAGCCTGCGCAGCGCCCCAGAGCGCGGCAAGAATTGCTCCCGCCGCGAGGACCGCACCCGCGCTGCTCAAGAAAAGCGTGCGTTCGGCGAGCGTGATGCCGGTCGGGACCAGCAGGTTGCTCACGGGGAACAGCGCGATGGCGGTCCACAGCAGTCCGAAGGCTAACACGGGCGACTTGCGCCGCCAGGCCAGCACGGCGGCCACCCAGGCGGCGACGAGCAGAGCACCTGCCCACTGGGCCGCTCCCCATCCGGAGGCTGCGACGATCTCGTTGGGCCCGTAATCCGCCTGCAACGCCGCCGGCCACAGCAGCAAGCGGAACCAGTGCGGCACCACGCCCAGCATGGTGAGCGCCCGGTCCCCCAGGCTCGAGCGCGCCAGCGCTTCGGCGGGAACCGTGCCCACCACATCTCCGGCCAGGACGAGGGAGCGCGCCGCCAGGACGAGGGCGGCCGTCAACCCGAGCGCGAGATAGAACGGCCGGAGGCCCCGCGCTCTGCTCAAGACGGTGCATTCCGCCGCGATCAGCAGAAGCGGCAGGATGAGCCCGGTCTCCCGATAGAGCGAAGCGATCAGGTAGAGGACAACCAGCAGCGCTCCGGTACGGCGGCCGAGCGCGCCGGCGCGCCGGGCGTTGAGATAGATGGCCGTTGCCAGGCAGAGCAGCAGCCCGACCATGAGCTCGCCCTGATTGACGGCCTGGACGGTGGCTTCGACGTGGAGGGGATGCACGACAAAAAGCGCCGCTGCGGCCCACGCGGCCCCTACGGGAAGCAGGAGGGCGGCGAGGCGAAAGAGGGCGATTCCGGCGGCAATCAGCAGCAGCGCGCTCACCACCCGGAAAACCAGCGGGTTGCCTCCGCCGACCGCCCATTCCACGGCCAGCGTCGCCGTCAACAGGGGACGGTAGAGGGAGTGCGCAAAGGGATCATCCCAATAGGGATGGGTGAAGAACTTGGTGGGCGGCAGGAGACTATGAACGGTCGCGTTGCTCGCTACGAGCGAGAGGTCGTCCTGGGTGAAGCGATTCCGGAAACCGGCCGAGGTGGTTGCGGTGCCGAGCAGGACCAGGGAAAGCGGTGCTGCCCAACGGAGCGATCTCCAAAGGCCAGCGAGGGAACGGGGATTAGGGATTGGGGGTTGGGGCATCGCGGCTGACAGACTCAGCAGTTGATGTGCCAAGGATCACTGGGAGGCCTGGGGCGGCTACCCCCTTGCAAAGTCCAAGGGCGCTTCATCCAATCGAGGGGTATGCTGAGGCTGGCGTAAACCACCCAACACCTGATATCACAGCGAGTTAGAAAACAGTGCCCCCTGTGGCACCATCGTTGCCCTACCAGGGGCCGGACCTCGGTCAATTCCGTTCAAAGAGATCCAGGGCGCGGGTAACTCAATACCATCCGGGAGGGGCAAGGACATGTCGAATCGTAAGGGCTTTACACTGATCGAGCTGCTGATCGTGGTCGTGATCATCGGCATCTTGGCCGCCATCGCAATTCCGAAGTTTGCGGCGACCAAGGACAAGGCCAAGTTGGCGTCGGTCAAGACCGACCTCCGCAACGCGATGACTGCGGAAGAGGCCTACTTCTCTGACTTCGCGACGTACGGCAGCTTGGCCCAGCTGGGGGCCGCCAGCAACTTCACGCTGTCCTCCGGCAACACCGGCGCCATCACTGGCGTGAGCAACGGCTACACTGCCGCGTTCAACAACCCGACCATCAGCACTGGTAAGACGGCGTGCCAGGTTCAAGTCGGCGCCGGCGCCACGTCGGGTATCGATGGAGTCATCGTCTGCCCGTAATTGCAGGACCAGAAGCTTCCCTGGGGGCCGCGGGGATCCCGCGGCCCACTGCACTCGGAGGTTGGAGCAGTATGTCCAGTCGCAAGGGGTTCACAATTATCGAGCTCTTGATCGTGGTGGTGATCCTCGGCCTGTTGGCGTCGATCGCTATCCCGAAGCTTGCAGCGACCAAGGACAAGACGAAGATGGCCTCCGTGAGAAGTGATCTGCGCAACACCATGACGGCCCAAGAGGCGTACTTCGCCGACTACAACACGTTCGGCAACCTGAGCCAGCTGCAGGCGGCGAGCAACTACAACCTGTCGCCCGGCAACACCGGCACGGTCACGGGCGTCTCCAACGGCTATACCGCTACGATCAGCAACCCGACCATCAGCATGGGGGTCACGCAGTGCACCGTCCAGTCGGGAGCCGGCGCTACAGTCGGCGTCGACGGCATCGTCATTTGCAGCTAACGGGATGGCCGACCTCGGTCCGCCCACCATGCGAATCCTCCTCCTCAGTTCCGACGAATCGCTCCGCGAAACTCTGGCTCCGGCCTTTGCAGATGCCGGCTATGAAGCCCGGCTGCGTCCGGACCTCGACGCCGGGCTGATCGAGGCCCAGGCAAGCGCCGTGGAGGCGCTGCTGGTCGACCTCGATGCCGGCGAGGCAGCCGTGCTCGGCTTCCTGCGCCGCTATCGTGCTTCGGGAGGCGCGGGAGTTGTGGTCGTGATGGGAGACGCCGCGTCACGGCTTTCCGCCGCCGCACTGCGCGAAGGGGCGGATGCCTTCGTTCGCAAGCCAGCGGTCGCCGACGAGCTGCTCTGGACCCTGCATCAAGCCGAGGAACGTGAACGTCTGCGCCAGGAAGTGGCCAGGCTTCGCGCCACCCTCGGCGCCAGGGGTCTCGAGCCGCTGGTGGTGGCCGAAGATCCCAAGATGCGCGGACTGCTCGAGCTCGCCGCCCGGGCGGCCGCGGCCGACGGGGCGATCCTCATCACCGGCGAGCGGGGGACCGGCAAGGCGCTGCTCGCGCAGGCGATGCACCGCTTCAGCCGGCGGGGCGACGGGGCGTTCGTCGCGGTGGACTGCGATGCCACGCCCGATCTCTTCAGTCCCCCGCAGGCCGCCAGCGGCCAGAACAACGACGCGGCGGGGGGCAGCCCTATCGCTGGCGATCCGCAGTCGCTCTGGCGCTCGGCCAATCGGGGGACCTTGCTGCTCGAGGAAGTCCTCGCTCTCTCGCCGGAAAGCCAGAGCCAGCTGCTCTCCCGCTACTGGGCCCGGCCGGCAAACGGCAACGGGCACACGATGGCCGCGCTGGAGGCGGATGTGCGGGTGATGGCCACCTCGTGCGCACCCGTGGATCAGGCGGTCGGCGAAGGACGCTTCCGCTCCGACCTGTTGCAGCGCCTGAAGGGCGCGATGATCACGCTGCCGCCATTGCGGGAACGTCCGGAAGACATTCCGGCGCTGGTTGCGCATTTCGCCCAGCAGGTGGCTTCGCGGACCGGGCGGCCGATCAGCATCACGCCGCAGGCCCTGGCCGGGCTGTCGGCCTACGTGTGGCCGGGCAACGTCCGCGAGCTCCGCCAGGTGGTCGAGCGCGCCGCGACGCTCAGCCCCACGGGCAAGCTCGACCGGGCGGACTTCCCGACGATCGTCGCCGACAAGTCCATGGCCTTCGGTCTGGGAGGCTTCGCGCTCAAGCCGCAAGTCGAGGCCGTGGAGCGCGAGGCCATCGCGCGGGCACTCGCCTCGGCGCAGGGCACTCGGCGGGAAGCGGCGCGGCTGCTGCAGGTCAGCTTGCGGACGTTGTTCTACAAGCTTCGCCGGTACGGGTTAGCGTAACTGAAGGTGGTAGGTGGTAGGTGGCAGGTGGCAGGTGAGCGGTAAACTGATGATAGCAGGCGGCGTTCGGGTGAGGGTCCGGAGATATCCGGGCCCATTTTCGTTTCATGTCCTCTCCTGCTTCCGGGTTCACCCTCTACGAGGTGCTGCTGGCGCTGCTGGTCATCACGCTGGGACTGCTGGGGCTGGCCGGCTCCCTGGGGCCGGCGGCCGAGCTGGCGGGAAGGGGACGGTCGCAGCAACGGGTCGCGCAGGTCCTGGAATCGCGGCTGGACCGCCTCCGGGCGGAGCTCTTGCGCGGCGCTCCTCTTTGTACCGCGCCACCCGCGGGAACGCTCCGCCACCCCGACGGAGTACAGGAAAGCTGGAGCGCCAGCGCGAACGCGGGCCTGATCGAGCTCTTCATCGAAGCGGCCACCGCAGGCAAACAGCCGTCCGCCGACACGCTCATCACCCGGCTGCCATGTCCGTGAACCTGCACGGAAGCAGCAGCCGGCGCGGGAGCAGCCTGTTCGAGCTGCTGATCGCGCTCGCCGTTACGGGAATGCTCGCGGGACTGACCGGCCACATTCTGCTGACTGCTGCGTTCCGGCTCCGCGATCGCAGCGAACGGATGGCAGTGGAGCACGGCCTGCGGGTAGCCGCGAGCGCGCTGCGAGCCGCCCTCGAATCGCTGGGCCAGGACTCGACCAGCGGAAGCGATTTGCTGAGCAACGGAACGGCGGGGCTCACGGCACGGGCGACCCGTGCGGCCGGAGTGGTCTGCGCCGTGAGCCCCGGCCTGCTGCTGGCGCGGGCCGGTCTGCCATGGTGGAGCGCGCTGCGGGATCCGGTGGCGGGACGGGACAGTATTCTCGCGGGCGGCCTCGACAGCACCGGGTGGCGGGTCTTTCCGCTCGCCGCCGCGCCGCGCCCGGGCGGTTGCCCCGATGGCGCCACGGCCATCGAGCTCCCCATCACCGCTGACTCGGCCTCGCTCGCGAGCCTTGGTCCGGGGAGCCCACTGCGAGTAATAGAGGATGTCGAGATCCGCCTCTACAGCTCGCCCCCCGATCAATGGCTCGGGATGCGCCTGCTGGCCACCGGACAATTCATCCAGCCGTTCGCCGGTCCGCTCAGCGCGAACGGATTCAGCCTGAGCTACGAAACCCGGTCCGGGCTGGCCGCTCTGCTCCCGGCCGAGGTCGCGGCGGTGAGCTTCCGGTTCGAGGCGCTCAGCGAACGCGCCGGAGGGGTCGGGCTGATCCGCGGGGCAGCACCGCGAGCGGACAGCCTCAAGGGGTTCGTCGCGCTGGTGAATGCGCGATGACGGACGGTCGGGCGGTCGGACGGTCGGACGGTCGGAGGGGGATCGCGCTGTTGATCGCGGTGGTCGCGCTTTCGGCGCTCGGGGTCATCTCGCTCACAGGCCTCGCGCTGGCCCGCGCCGAAAGCAGGGCAGGGCTTGCGGCCGTCGCGCGGATTCAGGCGCGCGCCGCGGCGGAGGCTGTCCTGGCGGAAGCGCTGCTAGGCTGGCCCGTCGCCAGCACCCCCAGCACACCCGGAGCGGAAGTCTTGCTGGCGCAGCTCAGCGTCCCCGGTCCGGCCCAGGCCGAGGTCCGGCTCCGCGCGCTGGGGGGTCCTATCTATGCGCTCGAGGCCTCGGGACAGCGGGTCTCCCTGGCTGGGGAGCTGCTGGGGGCGGCCCGGCTCGAGCTCCTGGTCCGGCTGGACCCGCCAGACTCAGGCGGCACCATCCGCCCCCGCCCCTATCCCAGGGGTTGGCGGGCACTCCCGTAAGTCCCCGCCCCGCGTTGGCTTCCGCCCTGACGCAGAGCGAGAGGATCGTTGCGAAACAGCCCGTCGGGGTGCTCGCGCACCTCTCAGCAGGGAACCGGGTCAGCCCATCTAACGCATTCCCTTGCAATGCATTGGGAGCGGTAGATCGGTGCGTGGCATAGCCGTTGCCCGATCGGCATATCCGGCTGTGCAATGCCAGGCAGGCGGTGCGGCAGTGCGGCGGACCGGCAGTGCGGCATCAGTTGGCTAAGTTGCGTAGCCGGAAGTAGTTGCTCAAGCTAAGTAGAGTACACTAGTAGTGCGGCAAAGTTTGCGCGACTGACAGCGCAGCCGACACTTCCTCCCTGAAAACCGGACTGGAAATGGGACTGTTCAAGCGCCCGCGGACATCCGTCGGTCTCGACATCGGCAGCGGGCTGATCAAGGTCGCTGTGATCTCCCATCAGTCGGGGGAACCGGTGCTCACCAAGGTCGCCTTTGCCCCCCTGGTGGATGACGCCATCGTCGAAGGAGAAGTCATGGACCCGGGCATCGTGGCGGACGCGGTGCGGGGTCTCTTTGCGATGGCCGGACTCAAGCCCAAACAGGTCGTGACCGCGGTAGGCGGGCGCGACGTGATCATCAAGAAGATCCCGATGGACCGGATGAAAGAAGCCGAGGCCCGCGAAGTGATTCGCTGGGAAGCGGAGCAGCACGTGCCGTTCGACATGGACAATGTGGAGCTCGACTTTCAGATCCTCGATCCGGAAGGCGACGGGCTCCAGATGACCGTGTTGCTGGTGGCGGCCAAGCGCGAGCTGGTCGATCACAAGATCGCGCTGCTCGCCGAAGTAGGCGTGGATCCCAGCGTGATCGACGTGGATTCCTTCGCGCTGCACAACGCCTTCGAGCTCAGCTATCCGGAAGGGATGCGCGGCGTGGTCGGGCTGGTGAACATCGGCCACGAAATGACCAACGTGAACATTCTGGATGAAGGGATTCCCGTGCTGACCCGCGATCTGCCGGTCGGCACTCGCCGGTTCCGCGAGGACCTCCAGCGCGAGCGCGGCTTGTCGGCCGCCGACGCGGACCGGCTGTTGCAGGGCTTCGAGCCGAATGAGGCGCTGACGCCCTTCCTGCAGACCCGCGGTGAAGAGCTGGCGGTGGGTGTAGAGCGCGCCGCCGCGTTCCTGCAGACGGCGGCGCGGTCGAGCACCGGGCTGTCGCGGCTGTACACCTCGGGGGGCGGCGCTCGCATTCCGGGGCTCAGCAAGATGCTCTCGGAGCGGCTGCGTCTCCCGGTCGAGCTGGCCAATCCGATCAAGCGTTTGCAGGTCGAAGCCGGAGTGTTCGAAGGCATGAACATCGACGAGGTGGCACCGTTGCTGATGCTTCCGGTGGGCCTCGCACTCCGTAACGCGGCCTAAGGGCCGCCGCCACGCAGCAAAGGCGTCGATGATCACGATCAACCTGAAGCCGGGTGTCAAGCGCGCGAAGACTGGCGGTTCGCTAGCCAGCGGCCTGTCCGCCCTCAAGACCCTGCCGGCAAAAGTGAAGGATCCCTGGCCCATGCTCGCGATCGGTGTGTGGGTCGCGGTGCTGGGCTTCCTGGCCTGGGTCGGGATCAGCTCGGCCACCACGCTCAACCGCGTGGAAACCAAGCTGATCGCGGCGCGCTCCGAGAATCTGCGCTTCCGGGCGCTGATCGCGGAGCGGCGGCGCGC
>DASYTT010000063.1:0-79102 GCA_036002045.1 Gemmatimonadales bacterium | reverse complement strand
TAGCCAATAGCCAATAGCCAATAGCCGTAGCAATCTCGTCTACCCCGCCACCGCACGCAACCGATCCATCTCCTCCTCGATCAAATCCACCAGCGGCCGCATCCCCACCGGATCGAACACCAGGCTCGCCCCGGCTTCGCGGTACAGCTCCGGCAGCGTGCGGGTGGCCCCCAGGGAAAGAAAGCGCCGGTAGGCCTCGAGCGCGCCCGGGCCGTTCTGGCGATGATTGCGCCAGACCTGCAGGGCGCCGAGCTGGGCGATCCCGTATTCGATGTAGTAAAAGGGATAGAGATAGATGTGGAGCTGCCGGTACCAGCGCGCCGTACGTTCAGCCAGCAGCCCGCTCCAGTCCACCGCCTCCTCGAAGCGCCCCCGGATCCGGAGCCACGCGGCGTCGCGGGCCACGGCATCGTGTCCTTCGCCGCTGGTGTAAATCCAGGTCTGGAAGGCGTCCACCGAGGCGATGTGCGGCAGGCTGGCGAGCGCATCTTCGAGGTGCTCGAGCCGCGCGATCGCCGCGTCGCGCTCGCTCAGCATCCCCGCCGGCAGCCCCAGGTGCGGCCCTGCCAGCAGCTCCATGCTCATCGAGGCCAGCTCCGCCGCTTCCGCTCCGGGATGGCGTTGCCACACATACGGCTGCTGGTGCGCTGCGAAGGCATGGAACGCGTGCCCCGACTCGTGTAACAGCGTCATCACGTCTTCCAGCACACCGGATGCGTTCATGAAGATGAACGGCCGTCCGCGCACGTGCAGCGTGTCGCAGTAGCCGCCCGGAGCCTTGTCCTTGCGGCTGTCGAGATCGAGCAAGCGCTCCTCGATCATGGTCGCAAACTCGCCGCCCAATACCGGATCGAGCGCGGCCAGCATGCGCTGCACGCCGCGCGCGAGCGCGTCGCCGCCTTCGAACGGGCGCAGCGGCTCCGCCCGATAGGGATTCACGGCCAGGTCCCAGGGCCGGAGCGTCTCGAGCCTGAGCCGGTCGCGCCGCGCCGCGAGCGCGCGGGTATGCGCCGGCACCACGATGGATTCCACCGCATCGTGGAAGCGCGCGCAATCGCCCGGGGTATAGTCGAAGCGGTGCTTGGCGACGAAGGAGAAGGCGTGGTAGTCGCTGAAGTTCGCGTTCCGCGCCACGGCCTGCCGCCGCGCGTACAGCTCGTCGAACACGGCGGCCAGCGCGTCGCGCTGTTCCACGTAGGGCGTTACCATCGCCCGGAAGGCACGCTCCCGCACTCCCCGATCGGCCGCTTGCAGAAACGGCGTCAGCATCGGCAGCGGCCGCTCGGTCCCTTCCCACAGCGCCAGCATGCCGCCCGTCATCCGCTGGTACCGGGAGCTCAGCTCTTCCAGTTCCGCGAAGAGCGGCACGTTCGCCTCGCGGAAGATCTCGATCGAGGCCCTGAACCGCGCCACCACGTGTTCCATTCCCTCGGGTACCGTCTCCTGCTCGACCAGCCGCCGCGCCAAGCGCACGCTCTGCTCCTCGGCTTTGGGCAGGATCTCGGTGGAAAAGCGGAGATGGGCGGCTTCCTTCTCGCGATCTCCCGTATTGCAGGTGTACCCGATCATCGCGAGCGACGCCGCTTCGCTGAGCAGCGACTCGAGCTGCGACCAATCCCGCAGCCAGGACGTCAGCGTCGTAGCATCGATCGGCTGAGCGGCCAGCTGCTCGTAATACGGCAGCACGTCCGCCCAGGTCGCGGTCGCGAAAGCGGCGGGCGACGCAGGGAGCTTCATGTAACCTCGGTTTCTCGCAAGCCATGGTCGGGCACGTCCAGCTGGAACGCCAGCACGCCCACCAGCGCCACAATGGTGCCTGCCAGGACGAAGGGCCAGGCTGGTCCGATCCGCTGGAACGCGAACGCCGCGATCAGCGGCGCCACGACGCGCGCGATGCCCGCAAAAGTCTGCGCCACCCCCATCGTCGTGCCGAGCTCGCGCTTCTCCGAGGCGTGCGACATCAGCGCGGTCGTCGCCGGAAAGACCAGCGCGGTGCCGATCGGCATCAGCGCCATGATGGGAGCCAGGGTCCACCAGTTGTGCGCCAGCGGATACGCGAAGAGTCCCAATGTGAGCAGGATCGTGCCGATCCGGAGCATCCGCGGCTCACCCAGCCAGTGCACGATCGGGCCCAGGAGCAGCGAGCGCATCAGCACCGAGAGACCACCCACGTAGAGGAAGACGTAGCCGATGTTGGTTTCGGTCACCCCGAATTCCAGGTTGAGGTAGAGCGCCAGGATCGAGGTCATCGCGAAAAAGCCCAGCATCGCCGACGCGTAGATCCAGACCAGCCGCGGCACCGCGCCGCCCGGATGCCGGACGACTTGCCATGCGGCATGCCATACCGGCTTCCTGGGTGCGGGCGTCTGGCCCGGCTCGAGCGCGGGCTTCGATTCCGGCAGCCACCTCCATGCAAAGGCCGCATTGAGCAGGCAGAGCGCCGCCGCAATCAGCCCCGGCATGTAATGGCCCATGTTGAAGGTGAGGGACCCAACCACCGGACCCAGCATCACCCCCAGATTGGTCGCCGCCGAAAGCCAGCCGAGCGCCCGGGCCCGGTTCGACGGGGTCACCGTGTCGGCCACGTACGCCTGGGTCACGCCGGTCGTGCCGCCGCCGGCTCCCTGGATCAGCCGGGAGAGAAACAGGAGCCAGATGGAATTGGCAAAGGCGAAAATGAGAAACCCGAACGCGCCGAACAGCAGGCCGGCCAGGAGCGCCGGCCGGCGGCCGTAGTGATCCGAGAGTCGTCCCCAGAGCGGCGCCGAAAGCAGCTGCGCCGCGGAGAACGCCGCGATGATCAGCCCGATCACCTCCGGAGTGGCGTGCAGCCGCAACGCATAGAGCGGAATTTGGGGAAAAACGATGGCCGACCCCAGCATGTCCACGCAGGCGATCGCGATCAGCACGGAGAGCCGTCGCAACTGATCGCGCTGCAGGGCCCTGCTCCTGGACTGGCTCATCCGCTGGTCCCGCGTCCTTCACCCGCCAGGAAGAACACCGCCGAGCTGAGCAGCATCAGCACCACGCCGAACGCCGCGGCCTGCCCCACATCCGCCTGCCGGAGACTCGAGAGGATCTCCATCGAGATCGGCCGCGTGTCATAGGTGTAGAGCATGATGGAGGTGACGAAGTCGCCGAACGCCGTCACGAAGGCGAGGCTCGCTCCCGCGGCCAGCGCGGGCTTGAGCAGCGGGAGCGTGATCCGGCGCAGCACCCTGCCCCGCCCCGCTCCCAGCGAGGCGCCGGCCTCCTCGAGTGCGGGATCCAGCTGGCGGAAGCCCGCCAGCACTGCGCGTCCCGTAAGCGGAAGATTGCGGACCAGGTACGCCAGCGGGAGAATCCACAGGGTGCCAACCAGGACGAACCGGCCGGTCAGCGGAGCGTACACGCTGAACGTCGTCGCGAGCGCGATCGCGAACACCGTGCCGGGCACCGCCCACGGCAGCGCGAGCAGCCCCTCGAGCAGGCCCGCCGAGCGCACCTTGCGCCGCGAGAGGCTCGCCACGGCGATCGCGATCGCGAGGGCGCCGGCCGTCGCGGCGGCCGCCATCCAGAGACTGGTGAGGATGGGCTTGAGCCGCACCGGATCCGCCAGCAGCGCGCGGTAGTTCCCCAACGTGTAGGCGGGCGGCAGCGCTTCCACGGTCCAGGTCCCCCTCGGCACCAGCGAAACGATCACCAGGGTCGCGAGCGGGAGCGTGAGCACCAGCGCCAGCGTCCAGCCCACTGCCGCGGCAACCGCGCGCGTCGCGGGCCTGGCGCGAAGCGGCGCCGGCGCCACCCCCTTCCGCGCTCCCACGGCGTCACGCCGTCCTTCGCTGCGCTTGAGCAGCGCAAGACCTAGGAGCGCCAGCAGCAGGAGCGCCGCGGTCTCCACCATTGCGAGCCGATCGTCGCCGTTCAGCTTGGTCGAGGTGATCTGGGTCGTCATCACCCGGAAGCCGCCCCCGAAGATGTAGGGCGCGCTGAAGGAGGCGAGCGAGGTCATGAAGACCAGCAGTCCCGCCCCGGCCAGCGCGGGGCGGAGCAGCGGCAGCGTCACTCGGCGAAAGGCCCGCCAGCGATCCGCGCCGAGCGACGCCGCGGCTTCGCCGAGCGCGGGATCCAGCCCCGCCAGCCCCGCGCGGGTGAACAGGTAGAAGTAGACATACATGGTCGCGACGTGTACCAGCAGGACAGCGCCGGCCCCTTCCAGCCGCCAGGGCGTTTCCCCTAACCCGCCAACGCGCTGCACCAGCCGCGCCACGAAGCCGGTCTCCCCGTAGAGGAACATGAACGCCAGCACCCCGACCAGGGGCGGCAGCACCGCGGGCAGCCCGAGCAGGGTGGCCACGACGCGGCGGCCCGGAAACGCGATTCGGGCGGTCAACACGCCGAGCGGGACGCCGACCAGGGCCGCGCCCACCACGCTGGCGAGCGAGAGCGCCAGGCTCGCCCAGAGCGCGCGCCACTCATTTGCCTCCCGGGCGAACCGCCGCACCGCCTCGAGCGTCCAGGCGCCCGGACCTCCGATCGCCTGCAGCAGCACCAGTCCCAGCGGGTACACCACCAGCCAGCCCAGCAGCAGTGCCACCAGCAACGCCAACAGTTCCCGCCGCCGCGATCGCCTCATCGCCCGGCCGCCTGATCGTCCGACCGCCCCTGCTCGCCGCCGAACAGGTGGAGTCCACTCCCACCTCCCACGGGCAGCAGTCCCGCCCGGTCCCCCGGTTGGGCCGCGTCCGGGTCGGCGAGCACTTCGACGCTCTCCCCGTTCGCCAGGCGGACCGTGTACAGGGCCGCCGCACCCAGGAAGCGCCGCAGCGTGACCTCGCCGGAGAGCCGCGTCGGATCGGGCTCCACGAGCTGGACCGCTTCCGGCCGCACGTAGAGCACGCTCGGTCCGCCCTCGAGCGGCTCGGGCTGCGGGATTTCCCACTGGACCTCGGCGCCTCCAGGGTCGCCGGGGAACACAACCCGGGCGACCCGGGCATCATGCGTCATCACCCGCACCGTGAGCGGACTCGCCCGCCCGATGAATCCCGCCACGAACGGAGTCCGGGGCGACCCGTAGAGCGCCTCGGGGGTGCCCACTTGCTCGAGCCGGCCGCGCTGCAGCAGCGCAACGTGCGCCGCCAGGTCGAAGGCTTCCTCCTGTTCGTGGGTCACCAGGATGGTGGTGATGCCGATGCGCTCGATCAGCGCGCGGAGCTCGCGCCGGGTACGCTCGCGCAGCGAGGGATCCAGATTGGAGAGCGGCTCGTCGAGCAGCAGGATCCGCGGCGCGGGTGCGAGCGCGCGCGCCAGCGCCACGCGCTGTTGCTGCCCTCCCGAGAGCGCGCCCACCGCTCGGCGTTCCAATCCCGCGAGCTCCACCATCGCCAGCGCATCCGCGATCCGCCGGGAGCGCTCCGCGGCCGGCAGACCTTGGCTCTCGAGCCCGAAGCCGACGTTTTGGCCCACGTCGAGGTGCGGAAACAGGGCGTAATGCTGAAACACCATCCCGAAGCGCCGCACCGCGGGGGTGAGCCGTGCCACATCCTCCCCATCCACCAGGATGCGACCCGAATCGGGCGTCTCGAATCCCGCGAGCAGGCGAAGTGTGGTCGTCTTGCCGCTCCCGCTCGGCCCCAGCAACGCGAGCAGATCCCCGCGCGGAATGTCGAGCGAAAGGTCATCCACAGCGGGCACCGAGCCGAAGCGTTTGGAAAGACCCTCGATCCGGAGGTGCGGGGTGGGGGTGAGGATGGCCCTCTCACCGCTCACCTTTCACCTCTCACCGCTTTTTTCACCGTTTTTTCCCGCTGTTCCGGACGTGACTATCCCAGTACGCCATCCATCCCGCTCCCTCGCGCGCCAGCATGCCCCAGTCCACCTCGGTTTCCCGCATGCGCTGCTCCACGTCGGCCACCCAGGCCGGCAGCGAGTCCGCGTGGAGGTCGCGCCGGGCCGGCAGGCGGAACACTCCGCGAATCGCGAGCAGCAGCGCCTCGTCGCTCGCTGCCCAGTCGATGAACCGTTTGGCCGCTTCAGCGTGGCGGGCACCCCGCACCAGGCCGATTGCATCGTCGATCACCACCGTGCCGCTCGAGGGAAAGACATAGTCGAGGGGTAACCCGCGACCCCGGTCGATCAGCACGTCGGGCAAATCCCACAGGGTCACCAGCCCCTCCTGCCGTCCCAGCTTCTCCGTGAGCAAGAGCGGGCTCAGCACGTAGGCGCGCGTCTGTCCGTCCAGCTTGCGCAGCCAGGCCATCCCTTGGGCCGTGTCCCCAGTGGCCTTGATGCTGCGATAGAGGATCAGTCCCCAGATCGCCCGCATCGTTCCCGAGGCCATCGGGTCGCGAATCAGCACCTGGTCTTTCCACTTGGGGAGCAGGATGTCGTCCCAGTCCTGCGGCGCCGAGTCGCGCGGGACTGCCTTCGCGTTGAAGGCGATCACCGCCGGCGTCCGATAGACCGGCCAGTACAGGTTGGCCGGTCCCACTCCACGGGGGCCGACTTTCGCGGCCCAGGCCGGCCGATAGGGCGCCAGCAGTGAATCGCCCACGCCCCGGTCGAAGATCGTCGTGGGGCCGCCAAACCAGACGTCGGCTTGCGGGTTAGCCCGCTCGGAGCGCAGCCGGTCGAAGACCTCCTGGCTTCCCATGTCGAGCCAGCGTATGTCGAGGTCCGGGTTGTGCCGCTCGAAGGCCTGCTCGAGCAAGCCGAGCTGATCGGGGCCGTGCGGGGAGTAGAGCACCACCGGCGTACGGCCGCCCTCGGGCCCGCACGCAGTGAGTAGGAGACCGAGGATGAGGACCCCAACCCCGGCGGGGGGCTCAGGGCTGTGGAGGAGACGCACGTACGTCGAGCAAATTGAGGAATAGCCGGAACGCGCCCGGAACGCCGGCGGGCAGCTGCCGGAAGAAGGAAATGCCGGTATAGATGTAGGTGCCCTTGCCGAGCTGCCGAACCAGTAACCCGCCCCGGAGCGGGCCCTCGCCTGGATCAGCCAGCTCCAGCAGCGGTGCATAAGTGGAGTCCCAGCTGCGTGCGAAATAGAGCCCGCGCTCCTGCACCCAGCCTTGCCAGTCCCGGGGGCCCAGCCGGTTGGGCCGGTTGAACGCCGAGTGCTCGGGCATGAGCAGTCGCACGGGCGCATTCTCATCGGTCACCCGATCGTGCGGCTGGCCCACCGACAACGGGGCCGGTGCGTAGTTGCCGTTGAAGAAGAGGGCCTGCTGGTACTGCACGACCAGCCGCCCGCCGAGCCGGGCAAAGTCGAGCAGTCGGGCGTTGTTCTCCAACAGCGCCGGCTCGGTCTCGTAGGCTCGACTCCCCACGACGATGACGTCGTACCGCGACAGGTCCCCCCGCTCCAGCGCCGCCGCATCCAGCAGTTCCACCGGCAACCCGATCTCTAGGAGTGCTTCCGGGACCCGGTCGGAGGCCCCGCGGATATAGCCGACTCGCCGCACCGCGGGCAGGGTGATCGGCGTGGCGCGCACCGCGCTGCTCGCTGGCCGCGCCCAGGCGTGCAGCTGGATGTGCGGGTAAGCCACCGTGGAAAGTCCGGCGGCATATCGCTGTCCGGTCGAGTCCCGCGCTACGGCCCGTATTTCGTATTGCCCCTCTGCCCCTCCACCCGGCTGCCTCACTTCAAAGACCAGCGTCTCACGCTCTTCCTCGCGCGTCAGCGTAAAGGGTTGTGGTGCTACTGCGGGCCATCCGGAGGGGAGCTCCAGCGCGACGCTGCCGCGCGTGCGCTCACCCGAGCCGTGTTGCAGGGTCACCGTAAAGGCTTGCGGCGCCCGGACCCCCGTCGGCCACACCTTGGCGCCGGGCTCCAGCTTCACGTCAACCCGTGGGACAATAAGGAGGGGATTCCGGATCTCCCCGATCGCCTGATCGCGGTAGCGATGCACCACCTCCCGTACCAACTTGATCGCCCCGGTATCCCCACCCCCTAGAGCCCCAACCTCCAAGCGAAACTCCGCCCGCAACGGCGGCGCCTCGAACGGCTCGCCCCACTCGGCCGGATCGCCGGCCCAGGTATACATCCCATTCCTCGGGGCTCGCAGGAAATACGGCGTGGTAACCGGTGCGTCGGGGGACACCGTCACCTCCATGTCGCAGGTGGCAACCGTATTCGGCGCCACCGTGACTTGCGCCGCGCTGCAGGGAGACACGCTCCAGCCGCCTGGTGCCAGCAGCGCTAGCTCGGCCGTGGCCGGCTGCGACCCGGCGTTCCACACGGTGAGCCGAACCGGCACTCGCTGCCCCGGGGTCAAGCGCCCGTCTCGGGTTGTCGCATCCACGATCAGCCCCGCGCGAATCGCCGCCGCCTCGTCGTGGTGGCGCCGCTGATCCTGCGATTCCATGCCGGTACTCGACAGTGGCACCGCACTCGTGTCGATGCCGCTCCACAAACTGCCCCTCTGCCCCGCTGCCCCTCTGCCCGTCCGATCATCCAGCAACGCTAGGCTGATCGTCGACGGCCCGGCCTCCTGCAGCACCCCCATGTCCTGCGAGCGGTGCAGGCTGCGGCCCCGCATCGCGACCTGCCGGTACGACTGCCCGATGTCGGGATCTAACACGCCACCCTCGAGCGTCACGCTCGCGGTGCTGGCCCCCGCACGGTCGAACCGGATATCGCGATACAGCTTGAGCGGGGCCCACGGCGCGAGCCCTTCGCGGGACGCAAGCTCCGGAAAGCGGTTGGCGTCGCCCGCGACTTTGAAGGCCTCCAGCGCTACCCAGCCCGCCATCTGGTGCTGGCCATGTCCGTCGCGCGGCGTGCCGGAAAAAATGGTGATCAGGATCTGGGGCCGGAAGCGCCGGATGATCCGCACGACGTCCTTGAGCACCGAGTCCCGCGGCCAGAAGCGCTCGGTCTCCTCGATGGTCTTCGAGAAGCCGAAGTCGAAGGCGCGCGTGAAGTACTGTCGCGCGCCGTCCAGCGCCCGCGCGCCAAGCAGCTCCTCGGTGCGGATGAGGCCGAGCTCTTCGCCGAGCTCGGGGCCAATCAGATTCTGCCCGCCTTCCCCCCGGGAGAGCGACAAATACGCCGCTTCGGCACCCTGACCCCGCACCAGTACGGTGAGCAGCTCGGTGTCTTCATCATCGGGATGCGCCGCGATCATCAGGACCCGCTTGGTGTGCCCCAGCATCCGCTCCGCCTGGTGCAGGGCCACGCTCCCACCCGTCGTCGGCCCCAGCGCCTGGGCGCTGAGCTGCGTTGCCGCACCCAACAGCAGCAGCTCCGTGAAAACGAATCGTTTCACGCCCGGTTCCGCGGTTCTTGGTCGGGAGTGTCGTCGGGGCCTGGAGGGGAGAGGTGCAGCTTGCGGCCCAGAATGAACGCCGTAAGGAAGCAGAGCAGCGCGACGACCAGCAGCAGCTGCCCGAGCCATTCCTCGCTCTGCTTGAGCAGCAGCAGCATGCCCAGGGAGACCAGGATCGTCCCGCAGGCGCGGATCAGCTCGTCCAGATTTCTCCAGTGTGTCCGCCGGCCCCAGTACAGCGAAGACCCCAGCCCCAGCAACCCGAGCAGCAGGATGCCGTACCAGATCAGGATCCAGTATCGCCGGCCGATGACCATCCGCTAGGCTCGATCCTTTCGCGCGGCGCAGCGCGGGCAGGGACAGTCGCGGCGTAGCCGCTCGAAGGTGTAGATGCCGGTGTTGTGTCCGTCGCTCCAGTCGATGCGCAGCCCGTAGCCCCCCACCAGCGCCACCGCGAGCGGCCGGATATCCGCGGGGACGCGCTCCGGATTCAGCAGCCGCCGCCCGCTCATCTCCTCCACACATTCGGCGCAGGCACAGGCCAGCCTGAGCCACCGCGCCGGAAACAGCGCGCGATGCCCCGCGCCATCCCAGTCAATGAGCAGTCCGTCATCCCGCCGCGTAATGGCGACTGGAAGCGCCTCGATCGCCATTAGCTGTCACCTCTCACCTCTCACCTCTGACCTCTCGCCTGCTATATCTTACCCGGATGACCAACCCCTTCGGCGCCCGCTCGGAGCTCGACCTGGGCGACGGGAGCGCGGTGATCTACCGTCCGGGCGAGCTCGAACGCAAGGGCATCGGCACGCTCGATCGCCTGCCGTTCTCAGTACGGGTCCTGCTGGAAAACGCGTTGCGCCATCTGGGTCGCGGAGTGGTCACGGAGGAGCATGTCACCGCCCTGGCGACGTGGAGCCCGGCGCCGCTCACCGCCGGAGAGATTCCCTTCATGCCCGCCCGGGTTGTCCTCCAGGACTTCACGGGCGTGCCCTGCGTGGTGGACCTCGTCGCGATGCGCGACGCGATGGCCCGGATGGGCGGCGATCCGGCCCGCATCAATCCCGTGGTGCCCTGCGATCTGGTGATCGATCACTCCGTCCAGGTGGACCACTACGGGACGCCCCAGGCCTTCCGCCAGAATGTGGCGCTGGAATTTGAGCGCAATGCGGAGCGCTATCAACTCCTCAAGTTCGCCCAGCAGGCCTTCGCCGGTTTCCGGGTCGTGCCCCCCGGCACCGGCATCGTGCACCAGGTCAACCTCGAGTACCTGGCCCCGGTGGTCTATGAGCAGAGCAAAGGCGGGGTCCGCACGCTCTATCCCGACACGCTGGTCGGCACCGACTCCCACACCACCATGATCAACGGGCTCGGGGTGCTCGGCTGGGGCGTCGGCGGGATCGAGGCCGAAGCCGTCATGCTGGGGCAGCCCTATTTCATGCTGATCCCTGAGGTGGTCGGCCTGAAGCTCACCGGGAACCTGCCGATCGGCACCACCGCCACCGATCTCGTCCTCAGGGTGACCCAGCTGCTCCGCAAGCAGGGCGTGGTCGACAAGTTCGTCGAATTCTACGGGCCGGGGCTTTCGGCCCTCGGCGTGGCGGACCGGGCCACGATTGCCAACATGTCCCCCGAGTACGGCGCTACCGTGGGATTCTTCCCGGTGGACGCCTGCACCATCGAATATCTCGAACGCACCGGCCGCGAGCGGGAGGCCGCACGCACCGAGC
Organism: Gemmatimonadales bacterium; assembly: GCA_036002045.1. GTDB lineage: Bacteria > Gemmatimonadota > Gemmatimonadetes > Gemmatimonadales > GWC2-71-9 > JABFSM01. The sequence goes on along the minus strand of DASYTT010000063.1, from coordinate 68,127 downwards.
GCTACTGCCGCGAGGTCGGGCTCTTCCGCACGGACGCCACGCCGGATCCCGACTTCAGCGACACCCTGAGCCTGGACCTCGGCACCCTGGAGCCGAGCCTCGCTGGTCCGCGCAGGCCCCAGGACCTGGTGCCACTCCGCGAGCTCAAGAAGAACTTCATCGTGTCGCTGCCCGGCCTCATGCCACCCACCACCCCCGCCGCTCGCCGCACCGTCGCCGAGCAGAACTACTCCACCTGGGTGGGGGAAGGCGGCGCGGCGGGCACCGCGGGCGCGGTCGCTGCCGCCGGGCCGACCGCGGCGATTGCCGAAGCGCCGGCGGAAATGCCCTGGTGGCAGCGGCGTGAGGATTTTGTGCTGGACGACGGCGCGGTAGTGATCGCCGCCATCACGAGCTGCACCAATACCTCCAATCCCTCGGTGATGATTGGAGCGGGTCTGCTCGCCCGCAAAGCGATCGCACGCGGCCTCTCCACGAAGCCCTGGGTCAAGACCAGCATGGCGCCGGGCTCCCGCGTCGTCTCGGCGTATCTCGAGGCGGCCGAGCTGCAACCTTACTTCGACCGGCTCGGCTTCAACATCGTGGGCTTCGGCTGTACCACCTGCATCGGCAACAGCGGGCCGCTTCCCGAAAAGATCTCTACGGCCGTCGAGGAGCATCAGCTCGTGGTCGCGGCGGTACTGTCGGGCAACCGGAACTTCGAGGCGCGCATCCATCCGATGGTGCGCGCCAATTACCTCGCTTCGCCCATGCTGGTCGTGGCCTTTGCCCTGGCCGGGTGCGTCAGCGTAGATCTGCTCACCGAGCCGCTGGGGACGGCCCCCGACGGCACGCCGGTGTTCCTCCACGAGATCTGGCCCACGATGGAGGAGATCCAGAGCACCATGGCCGCCTCGCTCAAGCCCGAGCTCTTCAAGGAGAAGTACGCCTCGGTGTTCGATGGGGACGAGGAGTGGCGCGCCCTCCCCGTCCCCGAAGGCGACCGCTTCGCGTGGAGCGCCAGCTCGACCTATATCCAGGAGCCGCCCTTCTTCCAGAACCTTTCGCCTCGACCGGGGATGCTCGCCGATATCACCGGCGCCCGCGTGCTCGCCTCGCTGGGCGACTCAGTCACCACCGATCACATCTCCCCTGCCGGCTCCATCCCCAAGAGCGGGCCCGCCGCCGGCTATTTGCTGGAGCACGGGGTCCAGCAGGTGGACTGGAATACCTTCGGCGCGCGCCGGGGCAATCACGAGGTCATGCTGCGGGGCACCTTCGGAAACGTCCGCATCAAGAATCGGTTGGTGCCGGAGAAGGAGGGCAACTGGACGATACACTTCCCCTCCGGCGAGCTCCTCTCCATCTACGACGCGGCCATGCGCTATGCGGACGAGGGGACTCACCTGCTGGTCCTGGCGGGTAAGGAATACGGCACCGGCAGCAGCCGCGACTGGGCCGCCAAAGGCACCGCCCTGCTCGGTGTGAAGGCCGTGTTAGCCGAAAGTTACGAGCGTATCCACCGCAGCAACCTGGTCGGCATGGGCGTGCTGCCTCTGGGCTTCGTGGCCGGACAGTCCCGCGAGGTGCTGGGCCTGAATGGAGGCGAGGTCTACAGCATCACCGGCATCGCCGCAGGCCTGGTTCCCGGTGGCCGGGTAACGGTGCGCGCGCTGGGCGAGGACGGCAGAGAGACCGTGTTCGAGGCCGCGGTAAGACTCAATTCACCGGTGGAGGTGGAATATCTAAAGCACGGCGGAATCTTGCCGCGCGTACTTCGCATGTTCCTCGAGAAGTAACCTTCCGTTCTCTGACGGCTTTGCACCTCCCCCTCTCCCTCCCCCTCCTCGCCGGTGCCCTTGCGCTGAGCTCGAGCGCCACCGGGTTTGCCAAGGCCGCGCGCTCCGGCAATCCGATTCTGCCCGGCTGGTACGCCGACCCGGAGGCTCATATCTTCGCCGGGCGGTACTGGATCTATCCCACCTACTCCGCCCCCTACGATCAGCAAACGTTTCTGGACGCCTTCTCCTCCAGCGACCTGATCACCTGGGAGAAGCATGCGCGGGTGCTCGACCTGAGAGATATCTCCTGGGGGCGCCGCGCGCTCTGGGCCCCCTCGCTCGTCGAAAAGGACGGCTGGTACTACCTTTTCTTCGGCGCCAACGACATTCAGAACGATCAGCAGCTGGGGGGAATCGGCGTCGCCCGCTCGCGCCGGCCCGCTGGGCCGTTCAAGGATCACCTGGGCAGGCCGCTGATCGACAAGTTCCACAACGGCGCGCAGCCGATCGATCAATTCGTCTTCCAGGACCGCGACGGCACCTATTACATCGTCTATGGCGGGTGGCGTCACTGCAACATCGCCCGGCTCCGGGGCGACTTCACAGGCTTCGTCCCCTTTGCCGACGGCAGCACCTTCAAGGAGATCACGCCGCCGGGATATGTCGAAGGCGCCTTCATGCTGCTCAAGGACGGGAAGTACTACTTCATGTGGTCGGAGGGAGGCTGGACCGGTCCGAACTACGCAGTAGCGTACGCGATCGGGTCATCGCCCTTTGGTCCGTTTGAGCGAATCGGCAAGATCCTCCAGCAGGATTCCTCCGTCGCGACGGGCGCAGGTCATCATTCCGTGTTGCATTCGCCCGCGTCGGACAAGTGGTACATCGTCTACCACAGGCGGCCGCTGGGGGAAACGGATCGCAATCACCGCGTGGTGAGCATTGACGAGCTGCGCTTCGACGAGCGCGGCTTCATCCAGCCCGTAGTGATCACTGCCACAGGCGTGCCGGCTGACCCGCTCTTGCCGCGCTCCCCGTCTCCGAGGCCGTAGTCCTCGATGATGGCACTCCAGCCGGCGCGCCTGATGCTGGGGCCGTGCTTCCCCACGGACATTCTCACCTTGACCTGGGAGCGGAGCCGGTAGCTCGCCTAGCGCTCGTACAGCTCCACCAGCTCGCGCAGCCGCTGGACGATCTCGGGCGTGAGCTGCTCCCACGAGAAACGAAACTCCCAGTTGCCGGACTGGCGGCCCGGCAGATTCATCCGCGCCTCGCTCCCCAGCCCCAGCACATCCTGCATCGGGATGAGGGCGGTATTCGCCACCGACGCCAGCGCGGTGCGGATCAAAGTCCAATGCATCTCTTGTCCATCCGTCGCGAGGTACCGCATCGCATGGTCCCGCTCCTTCGCGACCTCCTCCGCGCTGCGCGTCGAGTCGCCCGCCCCGGCTGAGCTCCACCAGCCGAGCGTGGTGTCGTTGTCGTGCGTGCCCGTGTAGACCACGACTGCCCGCGGGTAAGTGTGCGGCAGGAAGGTATTTGCCTGCGCGTCGCTCCCGAAGGCGAACTGCAGGATGCTCATGCCGGGATAGCCGAAGCGCTCCCGCAGGGCCTCCACCTCGGGGGTGATGACGCCGAGGTTCTCCGCGACGATCGGCAGCGGTCCCCCCCCCAGCCGCTCGGTGATCGTGCCGAGGAGCTCCGCTCCGGGACCCGTCACCCACCGTCCGTTCACCGCCGTCGGCTCGCCGCCCGGCACCTCCCAGTACGCCTCGAAGCCGCGGAAGTGATCAATGCGGACCAGGTCGTAGAGCTCGAACGCGGCGCGCATCCGCCAGATCCACCAGTCGTACCCCTGCGCCCGCATGGCTTCCCAGTCATAGATCGGATTGCCCCAGAGCTGACCGGTAGCGCTGAAATAGTCCGGGGGCACTCCCGCCTGCGCCAGCAGGTGTCCTCGCTCGTCCAGCTTGAAGAGCGACGGATTAGACCAGACATCGGCGGAATCGTGCGCGACGTAAATGGGAAGGTCGCCCATGAGCTGGATGCCGCGGTCGCGTGCTGCCTGCTTGAGGGCGAGGAACTGCGTAAAGAAGAGCCACTGCTCCCGCCGGTAATGCTCGACCGATTCCGCGAGTCGCCTGCCCCAGTCTTCGAGCGCATGCGGGTCGCGCAGCGAAGCCCCCGCGTCCCACTCGGTCCACGCGATCCCGCCATGCGCTTGCTTGAGCGCCATGAACAATGCGTAGTCTTCGAGCCACCAGTCCTGTTCCGCGACGAAGGACAGGTACCCGTCGTCGGGAACGAAGCTCTCCGTCGCCTGGCGCAGCAGCGCCTGCTTGTATGGGATCACCCGCTCGAACTCGACCCGCTGCGTCGGGAAGTCCGCCTGCGCGCCGGACACCTGGATGAGGAGCGGATTGCCCGCGAAGGCTGAGAAACACTGATAAGGGGAATTGCCATAGCCGGTAGGTCCCATCGGCAGCATTTGCCAGATCCGGAGGCCCGCTTCGACCAGCGCGTCGAGAAACCGGTGGGCCCCAATGCCGAGCTCTCCGATGCCGTTCGGGCCCGGGAGCGACGTTGGATGCAACAAAATGCCGGCGGCGCGCGGGAAGTTCATGCCGGAGCATGGTAGAACCCGTGCACCGCTTGCGCTAGCCGAGTCGCAGCGTGGTTCCCCCTTCCCTTCAGGATGATTTGGCCTTCGTTCGCTCCAGGAATGCCGCGAGCCGGTTGAATCTGGCATCCAGCATCTCCTGGTACTGCTCGATCCAGCCGGCCTCGTCGGCCAGCCGGCGCGGGCCGACCCGACAGGTCCGCACCCGTCCAACTTTTTCCGTGGCCACGAGCCCCGCTGCTTCGAGGACTTGTACGTGCTTCTTGATGCCGGTCAGCGTCATCCGGAAGTCGCCGGCGAGCTCGCTGATGGACGCATCGCCCCGCCCCAGGCGTTCGAGGATCCCTCGGCGGGTCGGATCGGAGACCGCCGCAAAGGCCTGATCGAGCTGCTCAGAATACTGAACCATATGGTTCACTATAGCGAACTCGCTCGGGTCGCTGCAAGCCCTTCCGCCGCTATGGCTAACTACCGCTTCTTGTACTTGACGGTACGCCTTCGGGACGGCATAATGGACCCCAAGTTCCCCGTGCAATTGCACTCGAGCAACTCAAATCAGGCAACTTTCGCGGAGCACCCGCGTGCCCGCTTCGCTTCCTTCCGTCCGCCCCCAGTCCGGCCGGGCGTGGTGTTCCTCCCCTACCGCATCAGGACCCGTATGAAACCCCTTCGGTACCTCATCGTTGCGCTCCTCGCGGTGCTCTGCCTGGCGCCGCTCCGCGCGGAGGCCCAGTCCGGCACCATCCGCGGACGGGTCACCGACGCCGTGTCGCAGCAGCCCCTCGCCGGTGTTGCGGTGTCGTTCGGCTCGCGGAGCACGCAATCCCGCCAGGACGGCCAATACGTCATGACCGGCGTACCAGCAGGTACGGACAGTGTCCGGGCGAGGCTGATCGGCTACTCCCCGACGGCGCAGCTCGTGACGCTACGCGGGGGGCAGACGGTGGAGGTCAATCTTGCCCTCAGGGCCCAGGCCGTGAGTCTCGCGGAAATCGTGGTGACCGGCTATGGGGAGCAACGGGCGGGCCTGATCACGGGTGCCGTGACGCAGGTGGCATCGGAAGACTTCAACACCGGTCGCATCATCAGCCCGGAAGAGCTGATTCGCAGCAAAGTCCCGGGCGTTCAGGTGGCCGACAATAACGAGCCGGGCGGCGGTCTCTCGCTCCGGATTCGCGGCCCGACTTCGGTCAACGCGAGCAGCGAGCCGCTCTATGTCATCGACGGCGTGCCGGTGGGGACCGGCGCCGGCGGCGGGCTCTCGGCCGGGCGCAATCCCCTCAACTTCCTCAACCCGAACGACATCGAGACCATCACGGTGCTCCGGGATGCCTCGGCCGCGGCGATCTATGGGGCGAATGCCGCCAACGGCGTGGTGTTGATCCGCACCAAGACTGGCAAGGCCGGAACCACGTTCGAGTACACGGGCAGCATGTCGTCCTCGCGCGTCACCCGGCTCCCTAACATGCTGAACGCGGCCCAGTTCCGGGCGGCGGTGGAACAGTACGCACCGCAGAATCTCCCGCAGCTCCAGAGCGCCAACACCGACTGGCTCGACCTGGTGACCCGCACCGCCTTCGGGCAAGAGCACAACGCCGCCGTCTCCGGAACGAGCGAAAATCTGAACTGGCGTCTTTCCGGCGGCTTTCTCGATCAGGACGGCATCGTCGAGGGCACCACGGTACAGCGGGTATCTCTCGCTCTCAACTTGCAGCAGCGCCTTTTGCGCGACCACCTCGACGTGCGCGCCAACCTGAAAGGCTCGCGCGCCAAGGACCTGTTCACGCCGGGTGGCGTGCTTTCCAATGCCGCACAGTTCGGCCCTACCCAACCGGTCTTCGATCCGACCAGGCCCACGGGCTTCTACGACTGGCCGGGGCCTGGGGGCGATTACAAAGCCCTGACATCCCCGGACAATCCGCTGGCGATCCTTGCTCTGGTCACGGACCGCGGCACCACGTACCGCAGCATCGGCAACGTGCAGGGCGCTTACCGCTTCCCCTTCCTCGAGGCCTTGCAGGCCCATGTAGACCTGGGCTACGACATCACCCGGACCGACCGCTTGGTGTTCCAACCAAGCACGCTGCACAGCCAGCAGAAGACTGGCAACCTCGGCAGCGACTATCGTGCAAATCAGAGCCAATCCAATACGGGGATTGAGACGTATCTCACTTATGGGACGCCCCTCAACGTCGTTCCTGGAACGCTCGACCTGACCGGAGGCTATTCCTACGCTTGGTCGCACGCCGAGTACCCCTTTTACCAGGCGAACGGGTTGAGCACCGACCTGCTCGGCGGCAACGGCGTCACTTCGGCGCGGGACGTGCAGAACGTCCAGAATATTCAGGAGAGCCGGCTGATTTCCTTCTTCGGCAGGGCCAACTACAACCTCAAAGACCGCTACTTACTGGCGGCGAGCGTCCGCCGCGATGGCTCCTCCCGCTTCGGGCCGGGGCAGGCCTGGGGCACCTTCCCGTCGGTCTCGGGCGGCTGGCGGATCTCCGAGGAGCCGTTCATGCATGGTTCGGGGATCTCGGACCTCAAGCTTCGGGCGTCCTGGGCCAAGACCGGCAATCAGGCCTTCGGGAACTACCAGCCGTTTGCGGCCTATCTGCTGGGGGATGCGCAAACCCAGGCGCAGTTCGGCAATACCTTCGTCCCGACAATCCGTCCGGGAGCTGTGGACAAGAACATCAAGTGGGAAGAAACCCGCTCCTATGACGTCGGCCTTGATTTCAGCCTGCTGAATAACCGGTTGAGCGGCACCATCGACTGGTACAAGAAGAACACCGACGATCTCATCTTCACCGTGCCCGTCGCGGCCGGCACGAACCTGTCGAACTTCGTCACCACGAACATCGGCAGCATGCAGAACACCGGCGTGGAGCTGAGCCTCAGCGCGAATCTGATCCACCCCCGCCGAGCCGGCAGCCTGAGTTGGGCCGCCGACTTTACCGCCGCGCACAACACCAACGAACTCACCAGCATCAATCCGATCACCGGGGCATCGACGAACATTCTGGTCGGGGGTATCGCCGGCGGGGTGGGCACTTTCATTCAGGTCCTCAGGCCGGGAGTGCCCGTCAACTCCTTTTACGTCTTCGAGCATATCCGCGGCGCAGACGGCAAGCCGATCTACGAGGATCGCCAGGGGCTGTCAGGCGGAGCGTTCACCGGGAACCCGGACGGAACCATCAACATCCAGGATCTCTACGTGGACCAGAACGGCGATAACGTGATCGACCAGGACGATCGCCGCCCCTTCCACTCGCCCCAACCCAAGTGGATGCTGGGCCACTCCTCGTACCTCGGCTACCGCAGCTTCGACCTGAGCTTTACGCTGCGGTCCTACCTGGGGAACTGGGTATACAACAACGTGGCGTCCAACCTGGGTACCTACGAGGAGGTCAAGCGCGGCTCGCCCTACAATCTGCATGCGTCGGTCCTGGAGACCGGTTTTGTCACGCCGCAGTATCTTTCGGACTTCTACGTTGAGGATGGCTCCTTCCTCCGCATGGACAACATCTCGCTGGGGTACACCTTTAACTATCGCGGCCGGCCGGTGCGGCTCTTCGGTACCGTGCAGAACGCGTTCACCATCACCGGCTATAGTGGCGTCGATCCGACGGCGGGGCTGCTCGGCATCGACAACAACATCTATCCGCGTTCGCGCACCTTCACCGCCGGCCTGACCCTGCGGTACTAAGCGCGTGGCTTGGACTACTCGAGAAGGGACCGAAACATGAGAATCAGAACCTCGAAGGCAGTGGCCGCAGCCGCCGCGCTCCTCTTCCTGGGTACGGCCGCGTGCACCGACCTCGTGGTGGAGCCCAAGAGCACCGTCACCGAGGCGAACATCTTCAACGATCCGAGCTCCTACCGCGCCTTCCTCGCGAAGGTGTATACCGGGCTTACCGTCACCGGCCAGCGCGGCGCGGCCGGACAACCCGACCTGGACCCGAGCTTCGATGAGGGCTTCTCCTCGTACCTCCGGCTTTACTGGGAGGCCCAGGAACTGCCCACCGACGAAGCCGTGATCGGCTGGAACGATACCGGCATCGAGGAGCTCAACACGCAGTTGTGGGGCGTGACCAACGGGTTCCTCAACATCATGTATTATCGCATCTTCTTCCAGATCGGCATGGCGAATGAGTTCCTGCGCCAGACCACCGATGCCAAGCTCGCCTCGCGCGGCCACACCAGCCCCGCGCTGCAGGCCGAAGTCGCCACCTATCGCGCCGAGGCCCGCTTCCTGCGCGCCTTGAGCTACTGGCACGGGCTCGATCTTTATGGGAACATTCCGCTGGTGACCGACGCGGATGTGCTCGGCGCTACCCCGCCACAGCAAGCCAGTCGCGCGGAGCTCTTCGACTTCGTCGTCAACGAGCTGAACGAGATTCAAGGCGAGCTCCCCGCGGTAAGCGCGGCCAATTACGGCCGCGCCACGGGACCGGCTGCATCTATGCTGCTCGCCAAGCTCTACCTGAACGCGGGCGTCTACACTGGCACCACGAAATACGCCGAGGCGCTGGCCGCAGCCCAGGCCATCATCGGGAACTCCGCCTACAGCCTGGACAACAACTACCAGGACATCTTCCTGGCCGACAACAACACCTCACCCGAAATCATTTTCTCCGTCCCGCAAGATGGCTTGAAGACCCAGACCTGGGGCGGCATGACGTTCCTGGTGCACGCCGCGTGCGGGAACCAGATGAACCCGGCGGACTATGGCATCGACGGCTGCTGGTGGGGCCTGCGCCTCAAGCCCGAGGCGTACAACCGCTACACGACCGGCGATAAGCGCGACGATTTCTTCTTCACCACCGGACAGACCGTCGCAGTAACTGCCATCGGCGATTTCACCAAGGGGATCCCGGCGCCCAAGTACCGCAACATCACATCCACCGGCGCCCAAGGCTCGCATCCGACGTTCCCCGACACGGATTATCCGATGTTCCGGCTCGCCGATGCCTACCTGATCTACGCCGAGGCCCACCTGCGCGGTGGCGGCGGCTCCGCGACGCAGGCGTTGACCTATGTGAATGCGCTGCGCCAGCGCGCCTGGGGAAATGCCAACGGCAATATCACGGCCGGCCAGCTCACGCTCGACTTCATCCTCGACGAGCGCGGACGCGAGCTGCTCTGGGAGGCCAACCGCCGGACCGACCTCGTGCGCTATGGGCGGTACACCGGCGGCACCTACCTCTGGGCGTGGAAGGGCGGGGTCCAGGCCGGGACCGGAACTCCGGACCACCTCAATCTCTACCCGCTTCCGGGGAACGAGCTCATCGCGAATCCGAACTTGACCCAGAACCCCGGCTACTAGAGCCGGCCTGAACTGGTAGTCCGCGCTTCCAGAGCTCCGCCAAGCAGGTGGCGGAGCCCTGGATCGCGCGCTTCCTCCGCCCCTCGCCCGTGCCCCACCACCGCACTGCCGCACTGCCGCACTGCCTCGCTGCCGCACTTACTGTGGCCTGCGGTGGTGGCAACCTCCCGACCCCGCCTCCCGGCACTCCGCCCAATACGGAGCGGCCGTCGCTCGCAGCGACCTACCGGCCCAGCGGCCACCTGGCCGCGGGAGACGTCTTCGTCCACTTGTTCGAGTGGAAGTGGACCGACATCGCCGCCGAATGCGAGAACGTGCTCGGCCCGGCTGGCTACCACGCCGTGCAGGTCTCGCCGCCGCAGGAACACAGTCTCGAGCCCCCCAACTACCCGTGGAGCGAGCGCTACCAGCCGGTGAGCTACAGCATTGCGCGGAGCCGCTCGGGCACCGGGGCGGAGTTCGCGGACATGGTGAACCGCTGCAAGGCGGCCGGCGTGGGCATCATCGTGGACGCGGTGATCAACCATATGACCAACTTCCCGAGCCCTGGCATCGGGAGCAACGGGACCGCCTACTCGAAATACGAGTATCCTGGCCTCTACACCCAGGCGGATTTCCATACGCCCTGCCCGATCACCAATTACCAGAGCGCCGCCAACGTACAGGACTGCGAGTTGTTCTCGCTGCCGGACCTCAACACGGGGCTGGCTTCGGTGCGCCAGAAGATCGCCGAGTATCTGCTCATGCACGCGCGGCTCGGCGTGGCCGGCTTCCGGATCGATGCGGCCAAGCATATTCAGCAAGTGGAGCTCGACGACATCATCGGCCGGGTCAACCGCACGCTCGCCGGAGAAGGCCGGCCGCTGCCCTACTTCTTCCTCGAGGTCATCGCGGGAGCAGGCGAAGCGCTTGCGGAGCGCGACTACTTCGGCGAAGGGTATAGCTCGGGCGGCGCCGCCGACATCACCGAGTTCACCTTCGTCGGGGTGGGCGACAAGTTTCGCGGCATCGGGGGGCAGCGGATTGCGCAGCTCAACCCCAACGGCAGCGCCGGGAACCAGTTCTCCGAGTCGGCATGGGGGCTGATCCCCTCGGACAAGGCCGTGGTGTTCCTGCAGAACCACGATACCCAGCACGAGTGCGGCTTGAGCTTCCGCCACGGCAGCGTCTTCCGCCTTGCGAACGTGTGGATGCTGGCGCAGCGCTACGGCTATCCGTCGATCCTGTCGAGCTACCCGTTCAACTGTCCCAGCGGGAACTCTCAGGGCCCTCCTTCGGATCCCGCCGGAAATACCAACAATGTGAGCTGCGCCGCCAGCCTCGAAACGGCCACCATCGGCCAGTGGGTTTGCGAGCACCGCGACCCGTACCTGCGCAACATGGTGAGTTTCCGCCGCGTGGTCGCCGGAACCGATCTCAACCACTGGTGGGATGACGGCGCCAACGCGATCGCTTTCTCCCGGGGAGACAAGGGGTTCGTGGCCCTCAACAATGCGGACGCAAGCCTGGCCGCCACCGTCGCGACGGGCCTGCCACCCGGGACCTACTGCGACCTCCTGACCGGCGGACTCGTCGGCACCGTCTGTGCCGGTACCTCGGTCGTCGTAGACGCGGCCGGCATGGTTCAGCTCAATCTCGCGGCCCGTTCGGCGCTCGCGATCGACGCCGCCACGCGTCAATGAGGCCTACTCAGTGGTTAGCCGTGGCAGCCGTCGCCGCGCTCTCCTGTGCCCCAGCTGCCCAACTGCCCGATCGCCCAACTGCCCGCGCCTGGACAGCTGGCGCCACCTGCTACGAAGTCTTCGTCCGCTCGTTCAGTGACAGCAACGGCGATGGGATCGGCGACTTCAACGGCTTGACCGCCAAGCTCGACTACATCTCCGACCTTGGCGCCTCCTGCCTCTGGCTCATGCCGGTGGCGGAATCGCCCAGCTACCATGGCTACGACGTCAGCGACTACTACAAGGTGGAGTCCGATTACGGCACCGCGGACGATTTCAAGCGAATGGTCGCTGCAGCGCACCGGCGCGACATCAAGGTGCTGGTGGACATGGTGCTCAACCACGCCTCCAGCGAGCATCCCTCTTTCCAAGCCGCGCTCTCGGACACCACCTCGCCCTACCGCGCCTGGTACCGCTTCTCACCCAGCGATCTTGGCAAGGGGCCGTGGGGCGCTGTGGCCTGGCACAAATCTCCGGTGCGGAACGAGTATTACTACGGCGTGTTCTGGAGCGGCATGCCGGATCTCAACTACGACACCCGCGCCGTTCGGGAGGAAGCCAAGCAGGTCGCGACCTACTGGCTTCGCGAGATGGGCGTGGATGGCTTCCGCCTGGATGCGGTGCCCTATCTCGTGGAGGAGGGCAGCTGCAACACGGGATGCGCTGGCACTCACGCCTTCCTGCACGAGTATGCCGCCCACCTCGATAGCATCGCGCCCGAGGCGTATACAGTGGGCGAGGCGTGGGGCAATATCGCGAGGCTGCTTCCCTATTACCCCGACCAGCTCACCTCCTATTTCGCCTTCGAGCTGGCCGACTCACTCGTGTCGGCGGTGCGAAATGGCTCGGCGGCCGGATTGTTCGCGGGATACCTGCAGCTCCAGGATACGCTTCCCCCGCAGCGTTGGTCGCCGCTCCTCAGCAACCACGACGGAACCCGCGTCAAGACCATGCTCGGCGGGGACGTCGCGAAGGCCAGGCTCGCGGGCACGCTCCTGCTTACCCTCCCCGGCATGCCGTTCGTCTACTACGGTGAGGAGATCGGGATGACCGGCGACAAGCCGGACCCGCGGCTGCGGACTCCGATGCAGTGGAAGGCGACTCGCGGGTTAGGCTTTACGTCCGGAACGCCCTGGGAAGCCGCCCAGCCCGATTCGTTTACGACGACGGTCGAGGCGCAGCAGGCGGATTCAAACTCCCTGTTGAACCTCTATCGCCGGCTCATTCATCTGCGTAAGGCGAACGAGGCACTGGCGACTGGACGGCTGCTGCCACTCGTGCCAGGCGATCCGGCGGTTGCTGCCTACCTGCGTCGCGCGGGCGACCATGCTGTGCTCGTGGTCGCCAACCTGGGCACCGCAGCGGTCTCCACCGTCTCACTCACAGGCATGAACGTGCTGCCTCCCGGTCGCTATGAGCCGCGCAACCTGCTCTCCGGCCCAAACGGCGCAGTGCTCGAGGTGAGCCCGGAGGGGAGCCTGCGCGACTACCTGCCGCTTCCCCGCCCTCTGGCCCCAGGCGAGAGCCTCGTGTTCGAGCTCATTCGCCGTTAGAATGCCTTTTCGTCCCTAAACCGCACTTCCATATGAAGATTGATTCACCCGCCTTTATCGATTCTTTCGGAATCCCGCCGATATCCTCGTCTGCAGACCAACTGATCTCCCTGACGAGGACGAATCCCTATGTTGACCGCGACCAAGCTGACCTTGACGACCGTACTGCTCAACTCCTTAACTACCTGAGAGCTTCAAGGCTTCACGTGGGGCTGTTCCTCAATTTCGGTGAAACGGCCCAGTTCAAGCGCGTCGTCTGGATTCGGAGTCTTCCGCCCTGATCCGCCAACTCAGCGGAATCCCCGTCTGTTTTTTTACCTAGCGCCGCACGAGTACGACGGCACCGTAGCCCGGCAGGATGACCGTGGCACCGCGCTGAACGCGGCTCACGAGCAGGTCGCGCGCGCCATCCACCTCGAAACCCGTGATGCCGACCCGGGCCTCGCCGGGCCGCGTGTTCACCAGCACAATCGCATCGCCGCGCTGATAGGCGATCACGGCATCGGGTGCGCTGGTCTCCACTTCGCGAAATGCGCCTGTAAGGAAAGCCGAATCGCTGCGCGCCAGCCCCAGTACCGTGCGGTAGAACGCCCGGGCCGGCTCGGCGCCGGGCTGCTCCCAGGCGATGGGATCCCGATAAAAGAGCCGGAGAATCTGCGGGCTCTCGACCTCCTGCCCGTTATAGAGCAGCGGCCGGCCCGGCAACAGCGCCATGGCGACGAATGCCGCGCGCGCGCCTTCCGAACCGCCGAAGAGCACGACGGGCGGCTTGTCCCAGGCCGTCTCGTCGTGATTGGTGCTGAAGCGCAGTCGCCTGCCGTTCGACGGCATGCCCGCGAGGTCCACCAGCTCACGCCGGACAAAACTGGCCGCCGGCTCGCCGCGCCAGACTGCTTTGAGGTTGCTGTAGGAATCCCACGCATAGGTGAGGTCGAAGCCCCAGCGGTGCATCTTGAGATCGCCCCACTCCGCGAGCAGCAGGATCGGCTGTCGCACGGCGGAGCGCAGTGCCGGCACGGCCTCGCGCCAGAAATCGTCCGGCACGAACCCGGCAACGTCGACCCGGAAGCCGTCGATGCCGTACTCGGTGAGCCACCAGCGCATGGTCGCGAGCATCTCGCGGCGTAATGCGGGATTCCGGTAATCGAGCTGCGCGACGTCGGTCCAGTCGGTCAGCTTGCCCTGCTCGTCGCGCGGAACGCTGATCTCACCGCGCTCGTTGTGCACGTAGAAATCGGGATGCTCCCGGATCCACGCGTGGTCCCAGGCGGTATGATTGGGAACCCAGTCGAGGATGAGCTTCATCCCGCGGGCGTGCACGGCCCGCACCAGGGCCCGGAAGTCTGCCCGAGTTCCGAACGAGGGATTGATCGCCCGATAATCGCGGACCGCGTAGGGCGACCCGAGCGGATCTTTGCGGTTCCTGACCCCGACCGGATAGATCGGCATCAACCAAACGACGTTCGCGCCGCTAGCCTGAATGCGATCGAGCCCCCCGGTCACACCGCGGAGGTTACCGGTGGACGAGAAGTCGCGGACGAATACTTCATAGATTGCGCTGCGGGATACCCAGGAGGTATCCGGCGCCGTCGCGGGCTGGGCAGCCGAGTAGGACGCTGGAGCCAGGAACCCGCAGGCAAAGGCCGCAGCGAGACGAAATCGCATCCTGGATTGCTCCTGCATCAAAGGGCAATGACAATGTAGCGGTCACCCGGAGAGATCTGCATGATCCGCTCTGCCACAGCAATCGTACTCGGCCTGGCGACGCTGACTTGCTGCAAGCTCGCTCTCAAGTGCTGGGCTTGACGGGAGCAGGACTCCGCTATATATAACCTGTCGGTTATGCAACTCGCCCCTCGAATTGCCGGTGCGCGACTCGACGCGATCTTTGCGGCCCTCGCCGATCCCACCCGGCGGGCGATCATCGCCCGCCTCACCTCCGGGGAGGCCTCGGTCATGGAGCTGGCAGAGCCATTCGCCATGAGCCAGCCCGCGATCTCCAAGCACCTCAAGGTGCTGGAGCGCGCGGGTCTGGTGTCCCGAGGCAGAGACGCACAGCGGCGGCCGCGCCGGCTGGAGCCCAAGCCGCTCGCGGAGGCCAGCGAGTGGCTGGAGCGGTTCCGCAAGAACTGGGAAGGGAACTTCCAGCGCCTCGACACGCTGCTCGACGAGCTCAAATCCGCCCAGAAGAAGTCTCCCCATGCCAAACGATAGAGGAACTGCTATGACGAGCCCTGGAAGCCTGAAGGTGACTACTCCTTCCGACCGTGAAATCGTGCTGACCCGCGGCTTCGACGCTCCCCGGAAATTGGTCTGGGAGGCGCTGACCACGCCCGCGCTGCTCAAGCGCTGGCTGCTGGGACCTCCCGGCTGGACGATGACGACCTGTGAGCTGGATCTCCGAGTGGGAGGCGCCTACCGCTACGAGTGGCGCAAGGAGGATGGGACCGTAATGGGGATGGGTGGCCTGCTGCGCGAGGTGGTGGCCCCGGAGCGCCTGATCGCGACCGAGCGGTTCGACCAATCATGGTATCCGGGCGAGGGATTGGTCTCCCAGGTGCTGACCGAGCAGGGAGGCAGGACGACGATCACGATGACCCTCCGCTACGAATCGAAGGAGGCCCGCGACATGGTGGTCAAGTCGGGCGCGACGAGCGGCATGGAGCTGGGCTACGCCAGACTCGCCGAGCTGCTGGCGGCGGCTCCGGCCGGCAGCGGGCGGTAACGCTTCACTCGCGATTCAAATCCAAGTAGTGGAGAGCCCAGTGCAGAAGATCAGGCCGTTTCTCTGGTTCGATGGTACCGCCGAAGAGGCGACGAGCTTTTACCTCTCCGTCTTCAAGAACTCGAAGCTCCTGAGCGTGATGCCCGGCCCCGACGGGAAAGCGATGGGCACCACCTTCCAGATCGAGGGATTGGAGTTCCATACCCTGAACGGAGGCCCCCAATACACCTTTACCCCGGCCATCTCACTCTTCGTCACCTGTGAGACGCAGGCGGAAATCGACGAGCTGTGGGACAAGCTCACGGCGGGCGGTGGCAAACCGAATCGCTGCGGCTGGCTCAGGGACAAATTCGGGCTATCGTGGCAGATCATTCCCACCGCTTTGGGCCGGCTGCTGGCTGACCAGGATCGGGTCAAGGCAGGGCGGGTGATGCAGGCGATGCTGAAAATGGATAAGATCGACATCGCCAGCCTGCAACGGGCATATGACCAAGGCTGAAGGGAATCGTTCACGCGGGGGGGAGGGGGACCTTACAGAGGGAACGGCGTGACAGCGCTCCGTCTCACCCTAATGCTCAGCGCCTCGCTTGCAGCCTTTGTCGCGGCGCAGGCGCAGGGCCCCGTCGCCAACCGCGCCGTCTACCTCGACAGCTCGGGCGTAGTACGCTGGCGGGACAACGGGCAGGAGGTGACCCTCTTCGGCGCGAATTACGTGCTGCCCACCGCCTCCGATTACCGCGCGGCCGGGTACCTCCGCGCCGATCGCAAACGGATGATCGACGAGGACATGGCGCAGTTCGCCCGGATGGGCTGGGACGGCCTGCGGCTCACCTTCTGGGGGGACTGGGAGGCCTCCGACAGCGCCGGCAATCTGATCGCCAACGATCATCTGGACCTGCAGGACTATCTCATCGCGAAGGCGCGCGAGCGCGGGATCTACATGTTGTTCAGCCCCATCCAGCTCTACAGCGCGAACTGGCCCGACGCGCTCGAGCGCGACGGGGCCACGCCGGGCTTCGGTCGAGTCTTCGGCAAGCAAAAGATGGGCACCGACCCGGCCGCCATCGCCGCGCAGGTGAATTATCTGCGCCAGACCCTGAATCACGTGAATCCGTATACCGGTGTGGCGCTCAAGGACGAGCCAGCCATTCTCTTCATCGAGCTGGTCAACGAGCCCTGGCATCACCCCGAGGATCTGCCCGGATCGATCCGCTACATCAACGCCCTCAGCGACGCGGTCAGAAGCACCGGCTGCCGCAAGCTCATCTTCTACAACGTCAGTCAGGACTTCCGGATCGGCGAAGCGATCCGCCGCTCCAAGGCGCAGGGCATCACCTTCGGTTGGTATCCCACCGGCCTCAACGCGGGCCACGAGCTGGCGGGTAACTATCTCCGCAGCACCGACACGTTCCCGGACATGCTGCGCCCGGAGCTCGCCCGCCTGCCGCGCATCGTCTACGAGTTCGACAGCCCGGATCTGCGGACCGGCACCATGTATCCTGCCATGGCGCGAACCTTTCGTGCCGTGGGCGGACAGATAGCCCTCATGTTCGCCTACGACATGCAGCAGACCGCCTCGCGTAACCTGGGCTGGCAGACCCACTACCTGAGCCTGGCCTACACCCCGCGCAAGGCCGTGAGCGCGATCATCGCGGCCGAAGCCATGCACCGCTTGCCCCGCCTGCGTTCCTACGGCGTCTATCCGGAGAACACCCGGTTCGGCGACTTCCGCATCTCCTACGCCGGTGACCTCGGCGAGCTGCTCGCGAATGACGCGTTCCTCTACGCGGGATCGACCACCTCCGTCCCGAAAGACCCTGGCCAGCTCCGCCGCATCGCCGGGTACGGCTCCTCGCCCATGGTGAGCTACCCGGGGGAGGGGATCTACTTCCTCGACAAGCTGCGCCCGGGAGTCTGGCGCCTCGAGGTCTATCCCGACGCCGTGCCGGTGCGCGATCCGTTCGAGCCGCCGAGCCCGGACAAGATCGTCACCCGGGCGATCCGCCGGGCCTGGCCGATGACCCTGGCGCTGCCTGATCTGGGCGCCTCGTTCACGGTCCAACCGGTCACCGCGGGTAACCCGCAGAGTACGCAGGCGGCCGCGGGCCGCTTCAGCGTGACCCCCGGAGTGTATGTGCTGAGTGCAACGGGGCCGGTGGACCCGGCGACCTTGCCGGCATCGATCGGCGGGTTAGGGTTCGCGGAGTACCACCCGCCTCCCCCCGATTCCCTGCCCCTCTCGGTGCAGCCGCTGGCAGCACCCGAATACCTGGCGGACCGGGAAGCTGAGCTCGTGGCCCGGGTGGTGGATGCAACGCCGCCCGACTCGGTTTTGCTGTTCGTGCAACCCGCAGCCGGCGGATGGTACCAGCGCTTCTGGATGCGTCCCGTCGATGGGTACCGCTTCGCCGCGACCATCCCGGCGGGTACGTTGCGCGAAGGGCCCCATGAGTATGTGATCACCGTGTTCCGTCGAGGTGGGCCACTCAGCTACCCTGGCGCATCGCCCCACCGGCCCTGGGAGTGGGACTGGTACGGCCGGGACAGCTGGAAGCTGGACGTGGTCGGTGCCAGAACCCCGCTCGTCCTGTTCACGCCCCGTTCCGACGCCGCGCGGCTGGCCTTTACCCGCATCGGGGATGCCGGGCGCCTCGGGCTCTTCCGCCTGGGGATGTCCGGGGTCACCGGCCAACCGGTCTTTCACCTCGAGCTGCCCGTGGATCAGCGCGGCTCTGGCCCGCCCGACTACACGGCCTCGCTCGTGATCAAGGAGCGGATCGGCTCGCGGCGGGAGGCCATCGCGGCTGGAGCAGCGCTGCAGCTCAAGCTCCGCGGGTTAGGTCCCCGCCAGCGGCTCCATGTCACGCTGATGGAGGACGACGGCACCAGCTGGAGTGCCGCTGTCTCTCTCGACAGCACCTGGAGCGAGCGGACGGTGCCGCTCTCGGCGTTTACGGTTGGCCGTGGCGTCCTGCTGCCGCAGGGATTCCCCGGGGAGTGGAGCTACTGGGTCGGACCCGCGGCGGGACGCGGCGGTAACACCGACCGCCCACGGCTCGAGCGGATCGAGCGCCTGCAGCTCTCCCTGCGGCGCGAGCCGGGCCTTACCGTCACGGCGGGGAGTTACGGGGTGGAGGTGGAATCGATCACCTTGGGTGTGTTGCCGCCCTGACGCCCCCCGGCGCTGCGCCCAACGGCAGAGAAGGAATCCTTCATGCGGCCGACTAGACGAAGCCTGCTGAAGTTTCTGATCGCGGCTGGGTCAGCCGCGGGAGCACTCGGCGCCGCGGGGATCTACTGGTTCCGCCGCTGGCTCAACCCCATGACCCGGCTCGACTATCCGTTCCCCGAGCCTCCAATGCGGCCACCCTTGGCCCTGACCCCGGCCTGCGATGCCGCCGCCAGGTCGCTCACGGCGGAATCGCTCGAAGGCCCTTTCTACATTCCGAAGACGCCGCAGCGCACCGTGCTGCGAGAGCCCGACACCATCGGCAGGCCGCTCCTCATTACGGGGCGCGTCATGTACCCCGATTGTCGCCCCATTGCCGGCGCGGTGCTGGACTTCTGGAGCTGCGACGGTGCCGGGGTGTACGACAACGACGGGTACCGGCTGCGCGGGCACCAGTTTACCGACGCCGCCGGAAAGTTTCAGGTTGAGCTGGTCAAACCGAAGGATTACGCACTGCTGTGGTTTCGCCGCACCGCTCATGTCCATGTGAAGGTCCAGGGACGCGATACTCCCCTGCTGACTACCCAGCTCTTCTTCCCGGGCGAGCCGCTGAACAGCCAGGACCCCTACCTGGACGAGCGCCTCCTTCTCGCTCTCGCGGAACGCCCGGATGGTTCGCTGCTCGGCCGCTTCGACTTCGTGCTTGCCCGAACCGGGCCGGCATGGCCTTCGGCCTGATCCTCGCCGCCGTCGGCCTGCTGGCCGGCTGAGCAGCGGGCTGCACAAACCCCGCGTAGCTCCGCGCCCTCCAGGTCTTCCGCGTCTGCTTTTCTTGCTTGGGTAATCCGCGTTCACCGCAGGAGATGCTCCAGAATGCCCCGTAAACTCCAAACTGCTTCCCCCACTGTGGCGGCTCGGCGCCACGCGGCGTCTCCCGCAGCGTGGAGCACTTCGATGCGATCGTCCTCGGAGCGGGCGAAGCCGGCTCCCTGGTCGCCAGCCTTGCCGTGGAGAGCGGGCATCGCGTGGCGCTGGTCTACCGTGCCCCCTTCGGCAGCACCTGCCTCAACACCGGTTGCGTTCCCAGCAAGTTCCTGATCCATCGTGCCCGGATTGCCCACCTGGCCCGCATTGCTGCGCGCTTCCACCTCCACCTCCACGTCTCCCATGTTGACCTCGCTGCCATCATCGGCGAAAAGCGCGCGATGGTGGAGGAGCACCGCTCCGAGTCGTTCGGCCGCTCAGGAGACCCCGGGACTCACCCTGCTCGAAGGGAGCGCCCGCTTTGTCGCGCCGCGCGAGCTCGAAGTAGCTGGCCGCCGGCTCCGCGCGGAAAGGATCTTCATCGCGACCGGCCTGCGCCCGGCTCGGCCCGATCTGCCCGGACTCGACCCGCGCCAGGCGCTGACCAGCGAAACCCTCATGGAGCTCACGGAAGTTCCCGCCCGCCTCGTCCTGCTCGGAGGCGGCTACGTCGCCTGCGAGCTCGGCCAGGCCTTTCGCCGCTTCGGCGCCGCGGTGGTCATCGTGCAGCGCAGGCGCCACCTGCTGCCCCGGGAGGAGCCCGCTGTGAGCAGCGCGCTCGAGCGAGCGTTCGAGGCAGCGGGAATTGAGTTGCTGCTCCAGCACCGCGCGCTCCGCGTCGAGCATGCGGCCGGCGAGGTTCGCCTCCTCGTGCAGCCGCCGCGCGGGCCTCGGCGCGCTGTGCTGGGCAGTCATCTGCTTGTCGCAACCGGCCGGGTTCCCAACACGGACACCCTTGAGCTGAAGCGCGCGGGCATCGCGACCGATCGCAGAGGTCACGTGACCGCGAGTTCTGGGCTCCGGAGCAATGTGCCCGGCATCTGGGCCATCGGGGACGTCAATGGAGAACAGCCCTTCACCCGGGTCTGCCAGGAAGAAGCCAAGGTCGCCTATGCGAACGCGTTCGAGGGACGCAGGCTCGCCATTCAGCGCGCCTCCCTGGGACATGCGGTCTTCACCGACCCCGAAGTCGGGAGCGTGGGCCTGACCGAAGCCGCTGCGCGTCGCCAGGGACTCGACGTCGTCGTGGGGGTCGTGCGTTTCGATCAGGTCGAGCGCGCCCGCCTGATCGGCGAGACGGCCGGGTTGCTCAAGTACGTGGTGGAGCGCGGCAGTCGCCGCGTCCTGGGATGCCACATTGTCGGCCCTAGTGCCGGAGAGCTGGTCTACAGCGTCACCCCGGTTATCCGGCGCCGGGGCCGGATCGATGAAATCGCCAGAGCGGTCGGGATCTTCCCGACGCTAGCGGAAGGGGTGGAGGGAACCGCCCGGGGAGTCTTGCGACGGCTTGCCCCTGACCGAGCGCGCGGTCCGCTCGCCGCGGGGAGGATTAACTGACCGCACGACAAGGAGTAGCTCGATGCCCAAGAATTTCCGCTGCAACGCCTGTGGCGCCGAGTTCGACACCAAGGATGAGCTCGATACCCACAACCGCACCATGCATCCGACCGGAACTCCGGCCGGTACGCCGGGTGGCACTAAGCGGTAATCCTCCATACTGGCGCGAGGCGGGGACGCCCTCGGGCGCCCCCGCATCCCCCTAACCTCCAATCCTCCAACCCCCAGGGATATGGCCCACACCGTCAGCAGCTTCATCCTGCACCGCCTGGGCGACTGGGGCGTCAAGCGCATCTTCGGCTACCCGGGCGATGGCATCAACGGCTTCTTCGCGGCCCTCGAGGAGGCCGGGGAGCGGTTCGAGCTGATCCGGGTGAGTCACGAGGAATCGGCGGCGTTCATGGCCTGCGGCCATGCCAAGTTCACCGGCGAGGTGGGCGTCTGCGTAGCTACCTCGGGTCCCGGCGCGATCCATCTGCTCAATGGCCTCTACGACGCCAAGCTCGACCACCAGCCCGTGGTCGCCATCGTCGGGCAGCAGTCACGCAAAGCGCTGGGAGGCTCCTATCAGCAGGAAGTGGACCTGCTGACCCTCTTCAAGGACGTGGCCGGTGAGTACGTCCACATGGTCACCGATCCCGCTGCGGCACGCCATGTGGTGGACCGGGCGGTACGAATCGCCCAGGCGGAGCGCACCGTCACCTGCATCATCCTCCCGAACGACGTGCAGGAGCTCCCCGCCGTGGAGACGCCCCAGCGCGAGCACGGCACCATCCACTCAGGCCTCGGCGCCACCGCGCCCCGCGTGGTGCCGACCGACGGTGACCTCGCCCACGCGGCCCAGATCCTGAACGAAGGCAACAAGGTGGCGATGCTGGTGGGGGCCGGTGCCCTCGGTGCGGCTGAGCTGGTACTTCAGGTTGCCGACGTCCTCGGCGCGGGAATCGCCAAGGCGCTGCTCGGCAAGGCGGTGGTGCCCGACACGCTCCCGCAGGTGACCGGCTCCATCGGGCTGCTGGGTACCCGGCCCAGTTGGGAGCTGATGAGCGGCTGCGACACGCTGCTCATGGTCGGCTCGAGCTTCCCCTATTCCGAGTTCCTTCCCAAAGAAGGCCAGGCGCGGGGCGTGCAGATCGATCTGGATCCCCGCATGCTCGGCCTGCGCTATCCGATGGAGGTAAACCTGGTGGGGGACACGCAGGAAACCCTGCGTGCCCTGTTGCCCTACCTCCGGCCCAAGGCCGACCGCTCCTGGCGCAAGCGCGTCGAGCAGAGCGTGGCGGAATGGTGGGACGTACTCGAGGCCCGGGCCAAAGTGCCGGCCGATCCGCTCAATCCGCAGCTCGTCTTCTGGGAGCTCTCGCCCCGCCTGCCGGATCGCTGCATCCTCACCTCCGATTCCGGTTCCGCGGCGTTCTGGTGGGCGCGCGATCTCAAGCTCCGCTCCGGCATGCTCGCGAGCCTCTCCGGGAACTTGGCGACGATGTGTCCGGGCGTGCCCTATGCGATCGCCGCCAAGTTCGCCTTTCCCGACCGCGCGGTGATCGCCGCGGTGGGAGACGGCGCGATGCAGATGCTCGGCATCAACGACCTGATCACCGTCGCGCGCTACTGGAAGCAGTGGTCCGATCCGCGACTCATCGTCTTGGTGCTCAACAATCGCGACCTCAACCTGGTCACCTGGGAGATGCGCGTGTTCGCGGGCAACCCGGAATACCCGGCCTCCCAGGAGGTGCCCGATTTCCCATATGCGGGTTATGCCGAGCAGCTCGGCCTCAAGGGCATCCGGGTGGACACGCCCGAAGCCGTCGCCCCGGCCTGGGAGGAGGCCCTGGCCGCCGACCGGCCGGTGGTCTACGAGGCGGTCACCGATCCCGACGTGCCCCCCCTGCCGCCGCACATCAGCCTCGAGCAGGCGAAGCAATTCACCGCCATGCTGCTCAAGGGCGACCCCGACCGGGGCGGGATCATCCGCCAGACGGTACGGGAGCTTCTCGGGACCCTGCGGGGGAAGAGCGCTTCGTGAGGCTTGCCGCGCCGCCCACACCCTGGACCGAAGCGGGCCCCCGCGTCGAGCGCCTCGAGGTGTCTGCCTACGCCATCCCGACCGAAGCGCCCGAATCGGACGGCACCCTGGAGTGGGACCGGACCACGCTGGTACTGGTGGAAGTCGCAGGGGGCGGACAGAGCGGGTTAGGTTACACCTACGCCGATGCCGCCGCCGCTTCCTTGATTCGCGGCCGCCTCGCGGAGCTCGCGGTGGGAACCGACGCCTTCGCGGTCGCGGGAACCGGAGCTGCCCTGCGTCGCTCCCTCCGGAACCTCGGGACCTCCGGCATTGCCGCCACCGCGCTTTCCGCGGTAGACAACGCCCTCTGGGACCTCAAGGCACGCTTGCTCGGCGTCTCGCTGGCCGAGTTGCTCGGGCCCCTGCGTGCGGCGGTGCCGGTGTACGGGAGCGGCGGCTTTACCTCCCTGAGCCTCGACCGACTCTGCGCTCAGCTCGCCGGTTGGGTGGGGGAGGGCATCCCTCGGGTCAAGCTCAAGGTGGGCCGCCGGCCTGAGCAGGATCTCGAACGGGTCGCGGCCGCCCGCGCCGCGATCGGCGGCGAGGCGGAGCTCTTCGTGGATGCCAACGGCGCCTACCGGCGGAAGCAGGCGCTCGAGTTTGCCGCCGGCTTCGACCACTTTGGGGTGCGCTGGTTCGAGGAGCCCGTGCCGAGCAACGACCTCGAGGGCCTGCGCCTGCTGCGCGACCGGGGGCCCGCCGGTATGAGCATCGTCGCGGGCGAATACGGCTTTGAGCCAGCCGACTTTCGCCGCCTGCTTACGGCTGGGGCAGTCGACGTGCTCCAGGCCGACGCTACCCGCTGCGGCGGCATCACCGGGTTTCTCAAGGCTGCCGCCCTCGCGGAAGCCTTCGCGATTCCGCTCTCTTCCCACGGCGCCCCCGCCCTGCACCGGCATGCCGCCTGCGCCGCGCCGGGTTTCACGGTACTCGAGTACTTCCACGACCATGCCCGGATCGAGGAACTGCTCTTCGAAGGGGCGGGCCGGCCCGCCGGCGGCATGCTGGCTCCGGCGCCGGGAGAGCCCGGGTTGGGATTGCTCTTCCGGCGCGCGGACGCCGCGCCGTATGCCCTCTGACCCGGGTCCCGACCTCGCCCGCGAGCTGCGCCGCCGCATTGGCGGCGAAGTGCGCTTCGACGCCGGAAGCCGCGCCGCCTACTCCACCGACGCCTCCAACTACCGCCAGGTTCCCCTTGGCGTCGTAATCCCGCGCGATACGGAGGACGTCGTCGCAACCGTCGCCCTCTGCCGCAAGTATGCTGTGCCGCTCACCTCCCGTGGCGGCGGCACCAGCCTGGCGGGCCAGACCTGCAACGCCGGCGTGATCCTCGACCATTCCAAGTACTGCAACCGTGTCCTGGAAATCGACGGTTCCCGGCGGCTGGCCCGGGTCGAGCCGGGCTGCAACCTCGATGCGCTCCGGCACGAGGCGGAGCGCCGCGTGGGTCTCACCTTCGGCCCCGATCCCGCCACTCACAATCGGGCGACCCTGGGCGGGATGATCGGCAACAATTCCTGCGGCGTGCACTCGGTGCTGGCGCAGTTCTACGGCCCCGGTCCGCTCACCCGGCACCAAGTCCGCGCGCTCGAGGTGCTCACCTATGACGGGCAGCGCCTGAGCGTGGGGCCCACCAGCGCAGCGGAGCTGGATCGCATCGCTGCCGGAACGGACCGCCGCGGAGTGCTCTATCGCGGCATGCGGGATCTGCGTGACCGGCATGCGGGCGTGATCCGCCACGGCTACCCCGATATCCCGCGGCGGGTCTCCGGCTTCAACCTGGACGCCCTGCTTCCCGAGCACGGCTTCCACGTGGCGCAGGCCCTGGTCGGGACCGAAGGGACCTGCGTCGTGGTGCTCGGCGCTACCGTCACGCTCATCGATCCCAGGCCAGAGCGCGTGCTCTTGGTGCTGGGTTATTCGGATGTGTTCAGCGCCGGCGATCAGGTCCCCGAGATCCTGGCACACCGGCCCGCGCCGATCGGGCTCGAGGGCTTCGACGGCGAGCTCGTCGCCTACTTGCGGAAAAAGCGGCTGCATACCGAAAACCTCGAGTTGCTGCCCGAGGGGGGTGGGTGGCTGCTGGTCGAGTTCGGCGCCGAGCGTCTGGTGGATGCCAAGGAGTCGGCGGAGCGGCTGATGGCGGAGCTGCGCCGCTCGAGCCGCTCGCCCGCCATGCGACTCTTGGAAGACCCGGCGGAAGCCAGGCGGCTCTGGCAGGTGCGCGAAGCGGGGCTCGGCGCGACCGCGCTGGTTCCCGGAATGCGGCGTACCCACGAGGGCTGGGAAGACGCCGCGGTTCCGCCAGCCGTGGTCGGGGCGTACCTCCGGGAGTTTCGGGCTCTGCTCCGCGAGTTCGACTATCACACCGCGCTGTACGGACATTTCGGGCAGGGCTGCATTCACTGCCGCATCGATTTCGACCTGGAGAGCGCTGCCGGGATCAATCAATGGCTCGCTTTTCTGGAGCGCGCCTCCGACCTCGTTCTCAAATACGGCGGCTCCTTCTCCGGCGAGCATGGCGACGGCCAGTCGCGCGGCTGGCTCCTGCCCAAGCTGTTCGGGCCCGAGCTCGCCGGCGCATTCCGCGAATTCAAGCGGCTCTGGGATCCGGATGGAAAGCTCAACCCGGGCAAAGTCGTCGACCCCTATGGCCCGGACCAGCACCTGCGCGAAGGGCCAGCCGCGCGCTGGCCCCGGCCCGCTACCTACTTTGCTCTCGCGGAGGACGGCGGCTCGTTTTCCCGCGCGGCGGCGCGCTGCGTCGGCGTCGGTGCCTGTCGGCGAGCCGGGGGCGGTGTCATGTGCCCATCCTATATGGTAACCCGCGAGGAGCATCATTCGACCCGCGGCCGCGCCCGCCTGCTCTTCGAGCTGATGCAGGGAGAGGTGCTCCGGGATGGTTGGCGCGAGCCTGCCGTGCGCGAAGCGCTCGATCTCTGCCTGGCCTGTAAAGGCTGCAAGACCGAGTGTCCGGTGAACGTTGACATGGCCACCTATAAGGCCGAGTTCCTCTCCCATTACTACCACGGGCGCCTTCGCCCGCGCGCGGCCTACGCCACCGGCCTGATCCACTGGTGGGCCCGGCTCGCATCGCCCATCGCACCGCTGGCCAATGCGCTGGCTGACACGCGTCCATTTTCCCCCGCGCTCAAATGGCTGGCCGGCTTCCCGCCCGAGCGCACCCTGCCCCGCTTTGCCAGGCCGACGCTGGCCGCCTGGTTTCGCCGGCGCGCGCGGAACGCTGCGGCTCCGGCTGGCCGCCGCGTGCTGCTCTGGCCGGACACCTTCACCAACTACTTCCGTCCCGAAGCGGGCCGGGCTGCCGTCACCGTGCTGGAGCGCGCGGGCTTCGCGGTCGAGCTTCCCTCCTCCCCCTCCTCCGGGTCGCTCTGCTGTGGCAGGCCGCTCTACGACTGGGGCATGCTCGACCTCGCGAAACGGCTGTGGACCCGAACGCTCCACGCCTTGCGCCCGGCCATTCGCGACGGGATCCCGATCGTGGGGATCGAGCCGAGCTGCGTCGCCTCGTTCCGGGATGAGCTGCCTGGACTGTTCCCCCATGACCTTGATGCCCGGGCGCTCTCCCGGCAGGTGGTACTCTTGAGCGAATTCCTGGAAACAGCCGGATTTGTGCCGCCGCGGCTCGCTGCCAAAGCCCTAGTGCACGGCCACTGCCATCACCGGACCGTGCTAGGGTTCGCAGCCGAGGAGGCGCTGCTCCGGAAGCTCGGGCTCGAGTATCAGCTGCTCGACTCCGGTTGCTGCGGCATGGCGGGAGGGTTCGGCTTCGAGCGGAAGAAATACCCGCTCTCGGTCGCGCTCGCCGAGCGCGTGCTGCTCCCCGCCATCCGCTCCGCGCCGGCCGGCACCTGGCTCATCGCCGATGGCTTCAGTTGCCGCGAGCAGATCCGCCAGCTCGCGGGGCGGGAGACACTGCACCTTGCCGAAGTCCTGGACCGTGCGCTGGCCGCCACCCCTGTCACCCGCGGAGGTACCCCATGAGCACACCTGTCGGACGTACGCGCTGGGCGATTGCCGAGGGTTATCTCCCGGGCTGGAGCCACGGTCCCGAGCCCGAATTGACGAGTCACGAGACCGCCTGCATCCTGAACGCCTCGGACCGTCCTGCTCATCTCGAGATCACGCTGTACTTCGAGGACAAGGACCCCGTCGGTCCCTACCGGCTCACGGTGCCGGCGCGCCGCACCCATCACCTGCGCTTTAACGCGCTCTCCGATCCGGAGCCGATTCCACTGGCGACACCCTATGCGAGTCTGCTCGTCGCGGACGTGCCGATCGTAGTACAGCACACCCGGCTCGACTCGCGCCAGGCGGAGAACGCGCTGTTCAGCACCATCGCGTTTCCGGTGGACTGATGCGCGCCAGGCTGCTCGACTCCACCGCCGGCCGTCGCACCTTTGCACTGGTGTTCGATGCTGGCGAGGAGGTGACCGAGGGACTCTTGCGGCTGGCCCGGGAGGAACGCCTCCGCGGCAGTCATTTCAGCGGAATCGGTGCCCTGCAGGAAGTCGTGCTGGGCTACTGGGACCGGGAAGCGAAGGACTACCGGCGCATTCCGATCCGGGAGCAGGTCGAGGTGCTTTCCCTGCTCGGGAACCTCGCGCTCGGACCCGACGGCGCTCCGAAGCTGCACGCCCATCTCGTGGTCGGGAAGGCGGACGGCTCCGCCTATGGGGGCCATCTGCTCGAGGGCCACGTCCAGCCGACGCTGGAGCTCGTGGTGAGGGAGTCCCCCAGCCACCTGCAGCGGCGCCTCGACCCGGCGACGGGACTTCCGCTCCTGGTTCCCTAGTGCCGACGTCCATGCGGGCCGTGGTGGTGCAGCCCGAACGCGAGCGCTCCGCCCGCGTCCTCGAGGTTCCCCTGCCGTCTCGGGCGGCCGGCGAGTGTCTGGTACGGATGCTCGAGGTCGGCATCGATGGCACCGACCGGGAGATCGATGCAGGCAAATACGGTGAAACGCCGCCGGGTGAGCCGCACCTGATCCTGGGGCACGAATCGCTGGGCGAGCTGCGCGAGTGCGCAGCGGACGCCGCCGGGCTCGCGCCGGGCGACCTCGTCGTCGCCACGGTACGGCGCCCTTGTCCCGAGCTCTGTCCCAACTGCCGTAACTGGGAGTTTGACTTCTGCAGCACCGCGCACTTCACTGAGCGCGGGATCAAGCAGCGCCATGGCTTTCTCTGCGAGTGGTTTACCGAGCGCCCGGAATACCTCGTCCGCGTGCCGCGCGAGCTCCACCCGGTCGCCGTGCTGCTGGAGCCGCTCTCGGTCGTGGAGAAGGCTTTTCGTCAGGCGGCGCTGCTGCAGCGCCGTTTGCTTTGGCAGCCGCACCGCGTGCTGGTGACCGGCGCGGGTAGCATCGGGTTGCTCGCGGCACTCATCGCCCGGCTGCGCGGATTCGAAACGGTGCTCTACTCCCGCGGCGCCCCGCAAGGCGCCGAGGCGGTCATCGTCAGCTCCCTCGCGCTGCCGTACGTCGATTCCGAATCGCGGGAGCTGGGCGAGGTCGCCCGGGATTATGGCTCCCCGGATCTCGTCATCGAAGCGACGGGCTTCAGTCCGTTCGCCTGGGAGGTCGCGGACATCCTGGCATTGAACGGGGTGGCCTGCTTGCTCAGCGTCACCGCAGGCCGGCGCCGCGCGCGGATTCCCTCCGACCGGCTCAACACCGAGCTGGTGCTCGGGAACCGGCTGATCTTCGGCTCGGTCAACGCGCATCGCTGCGACTTCGAGCGCGGCATCGAAGATCTTGCCCTCGCCTGCGCTCGCTGGCCCGGTGTGCTCGAGCGCATGCTCACCCGCCGGCTGCCGCTGCAGCGGATTCGCGAGGCACTCGATGACGATCCCGCAGGCGACATCAAGACGGTCGTGGAAATCGCACCCCCGGCCAGCGAATAGCGGCGCTACGCTCGCCGACGCTCGGGACCTCCCCACGCCGAAACGTGGAATCGCCGCTCCGTCCCCTGCCACTGCTGCCCTGGTAATAGCGAAAATGACGCGAGCTCCGGTCCCCGAATGGCTACGTAGGCCCAACCCGACACCAATCCGAACATGACGTGGCTGAACACCGAAACCCAGTTGCGCGCCATCGCGAACCACGGAAACAGCGCCGTGAACACATAGAAATTGACCAGGTAGAGAACCAGGCCGAACGCCGCGCCGATCCAAATCGCCGCCCCCCGGCGCCGGCCCGCGAGGAGCACGGCAAGGATTACGGCGTAGAGAATCGACAGGGAGAAGTGCACCAGCAACGCCGCCGCCAGGATTCCCGCGTCGAACGTGTCGGGCGGTGGAAGCATCTGCTTGCCCAGCAGGATCGCGGCAATCATCCGCGGCGGTCCCCACGGGCTTCCTCCCATGAAAAGCGGCACCATGATCATCTCGAGCATCATGAAGACCAGACCGGCGATGAGGCCGGCGCTTACCGCGCCCCTCCAATCTGGACGGATCCGAAATCGCTCCTGCGTAGCCATATTCAGCTCCAGGCCGAGAATGAGACTGCTGGGAAAGCTGTCGCAACCAGCCCACTACTTTTGTGACGCCGGTGGCGGCTCCGAGAGCACCCGGGGCTCCAGTTTGCGCTCAGGGCCCCGCTCTGCTCCCGAATAATCGCAAAGGCTCCTGCGGTCCTTCGAGGGGCGGGTATCCTCAGTCTTTGCGCGCGTAGACTTCGACCCAGGGCGCCTGCCAACCCGGCTGCAGCAGTCGCTGGAGTCGCTTGATAAGGCGCTCCTCGAGGGCCCCGTAGACAGTGGTCCAGCGATCGGCGACTGGCACCAGGGTGTCCCCGATCACCGCCACGATCTCGAAGCGGCATTTCCCGAGCAGCACGGCGAGCGAGCTCCGGGTGAATCCCTGGCGATAGGGAAAGCTCAGCAGATTGTTGTGCCCTAGCAGCCGGATCGCGATGTCGGAGAGCGGGCCCCGGAGGCGCCTCCGCCAGCGCGCATAGAACGCGCCGTTGGGAAACCGCACCGCCAGGATCCCGCCCGGCTTGAGCAGCCGTCCCGCTGCCACAACGGCTGAGCGGGCGTCGTAGAGCTGCTCGAAGGTATTCCAGATTGCCACGACATCGAACGCCGGTTCCGCCTCCACGTCGCTGATCTCGCCGCGGGTTACTCTGAGTCCCTGGCGCGCGGCGAACTCCTGAGCTTTGGGGTTGACGTCTACTCCCTCGAAGGTCCACCCGGCTGCCGCGGCCGCTGCGAGAAACCCGCCTGCGTAACTCCCGACTTCCAGTCCGCGGCCGCTGTGGCCCGTGAGGGCGGTGAGCCGCCTGAGCCGCGTCCGGGACACGGCGCGCTGAACCTCAAAGAGCTCTCGGAGCACCACCTCGTCGGGCCCCGCTGCCTGGTAGGCCTCCGCCAGCGCTTCGCGCCGCTCCCGGGGATTCCGGTAGATGTGTGTGCAGCTGCGGCATTGCGCCAGCCGGAGCGGAGGGTACTGCGAAAACGCCAGCCGGTCGGTCAGGTATTCCGGTGGAGTACCGGCGCGCAGGCGGCGCTCGTGAAAGGCTCCCAGCGCCTGGACCTCGGCTCGCATCGCCTCGGCATCGGCGATCTCGAGCCCGTCAGGCGCATCGCAGACCGGACAGTGGGTCAGCTCGTACACGGTCCGCGACATGCTCGTTCACACCTGGATCTCGCGCCGCTCGGCGAGGGTCCGAATCCGCGCCGCCATCCGCGACGCGATGGCCTGGATGGTGAGCGACGGATTCACCGCCAGCGAGGTAGGGAAGAGCGACCCGTCGCATACCCAAAGATTGCGAACGTCGTGGGCGCGCCCATCGGCGTCGACCACCGAGTCGCCCGGCTCCGCGCCCATGCGGCAGCCGCCGAGCAGATGCGCCGTCCGGCCCGCGGCCCAGCTGGCCTCGCCTCCCGCCGCCTGCAGAATCCGCGTCATCTCCCCGATGGCGTGCTGGATCAGGCGCTTCTCGTTCTCGTGGTAGCTGAACACCACCCGGGCGATCGGAACTCCGTTGCCGTCGCTCTCGTCGGCCAGCTCGATCCGGTTATGGCGCTGGGGCAGAACCTCCCCCACGATACCAAGGCCCGACCAGTAGTTGTACTCCAGCATCTCCTTCCTGAGCGCCGCGCCCCACAGCCGGCGGGACAGCGTCAACCGCCGGGCGAAGTCAGCGGGATGGGGACCCACCACCTCGATCGTGTACCCGCAGATGAAGCCGGACCCCGGCATCGACCGGTTGAAATGCTCGGTAATCGCGCCACCGGGAGGCGGGGCCTTGGACTGGTTGATGCGATCCTTGAAATGGGCGAAGACCTGATCGCCGCTGTGCACCATGAAACAACGTCCGACCCAGCCCGAGGAGTTCGCGAGCCCGTGGGGAAACAGCGAGCTGGCGCTGTGCAGCAGCAGGCGGGGCGTTTCCACCGCATACCCGGCCACGACGACATTGCGCGCCCGCTGCCGCTGGACGCCGTGCTGCCCGGCCCGCAGGTATACCACGGCGGTCACCCGGCCTTCCGCATCGTGCTCTACCTGGATGGCCGTGGCGTTGGCCCGCACCTCCGCGCCGGCCCGAATAGCCCGCGGAATGTAGGTCACCAGTACCGAGCTCTTGGCGTTTGTGGTGCAGCCATAGTTGCAGAAGCCGCGGTACACGCACGGCGGACGATCGCCATGCGGCGCGCTGAGCGTCGCGATCGGGGCGGGCGCCACGGGAATGCCGAGCCGCTCGCATCCGTAGACGAGCTGCTTGGCGCAGGCATTGAGGTCGTGCTCACGCTGCGGATAGCGCCGGCGGCGCGGGCCCCACGGATACCGGGTTGGCCCTGCCACTTGCAGATCCTCTTCGACTTCCTCGTAGTACGGCTCCAGGTCCCGATAGCTGAGCGGCCAGTCCCGGAGCTCGGCGCCCGGGACGTTTCCTTCGAGCGTGCGGCGGCGGAAATCGTCGGGGTGCGCGCGCATGGCGACCATCGAGTAGTGCACGGTGCTGCCCCCCACTCCGCGTCCCGAGTTATTGGCCCCCAGCTCGATCGGATCGTCCCCAGCCGAGATGCGTTCCTCGGTCCAGTAGAGCCGGGAGGATCCTGCTTCGTCGGACACGAAATCGCGAGTCGGATCCCAGTGCGGACCGGCCTCGAGGATGACTACCGAAAAGCCGGCCTCGGCCAGCTTCGCTCCCAGCGTTCCGCCTCCGGCTCCCGACCCCACGATGCAGAAGTCCACCACCTCGCCGGAACGATCGCGCATCGGGACGGCGTCCCCGTGAATGTCGGGTGCGCGAAGGCTCCACTCCGCCTCGGCAAGCTGGCGTGGCCTCCTCATTCGGTCTTCCAGCGGGTGGGGCGTTCGTGAGGCTCCCAGGGGTCGACGCCCCCGATCCACTTGCGGATGTGCCCGCGCGGCGAGGAGGGTCCGCTGTAGCCGGTCTCGCTCCAGGCCGTTGGGTGGGCGTAATAGATTCGCACCACCGTCGCACACAGCGTGTCGCGGAAGAAGCGCCCGGACCCGAGGCTCGCCCAGATCTCTCCCGGCGGATGCCCCTGCTCCAATTGGCGGAGTACCTCGTCCCGGTCCTCGTCCTCGATCGCGGTGAACTGGCGGCCGTAGAGAGCCTGCGCGGTCTGGTCCAGCCCGACGAGCGCGCTGCGCCAGAGCTCGCGCTGCGCCGGCATCCCTTCATACCGGAAGCCGTCGCGAAAATCCTCGGCAAGCTTGGCATCGATCCAGGGAACGATCGGGACGCGTGCTTCCGGCCCCCGGTCGGGCTGCGGGAGAATGCGCTCCACTGCTGCCTCGAGCGTAGCCAGCTCGGCCGGCGTGAAAAAACGGGGCGCCGGAATCCCTTCGAGCCGGCGCCGCACCACCTCCCGGGTCGGATCATCCCAGTCCGGAGAGTTCCAGCGGTCCAGGACATCATACCCCGGATAGCGGGGACGGAACTCCTCGCTCATGCGCTGCCTCCCCCTCCCCCAGCCTCCGATCCGAGCCAGCCTCCCCGAAACCCCGCGCGCCGCAGTCCTTCGCGGATATAGGGCGACTCCCGCAACGCTCGCCACGTCAGGCTCGAGAGATAGTTCTCCACCATCAGCACCACGGGTCCCTGATCGATCGCATAGTGCCAGTCGCACACCCATCCGGCGGGACTCTTGCCGCCAAAGCTGGGATTGAAGCTCGACTCGTAGCCGTATCGGCCGGTCAGCTCCGGGTAGACGCGATCGAAGTGTCGCATGGCGGGAACCACGAGCTCCGGCGCGAACGGTAGCGAGGCGACCAGAGCCCAGGGGGCGAGGGTGCCGTCGTCGGGACCGAAGGGCACCCCACGGCCCCGGTAGCCGTAGAAAGTGCGCGAGCCGCGCCGGAGCTTTCCGGCGAACGGACCCGGCCCGTCGCTCGCGCTGATCCCGAACGACTCGGCCGAGTAGCCTGCGAAGCGCCGCGGATTGCGCCTGGCATACTCGCACTGGACCAGAGTCGCCCGCCGGCTGTTCTCGAAGTAGTCGATCTGTTTGGCCCGCATGTACTCGTCCTGAATACCGCGGAAATCGATCCAGATCTGGGACAACTGGTGCATGAACAACGGGCCGGCATACAGGTACTCGTGGCCCAGCAGGGAGCGCCACTGGTACCCGGCGGTCCAGGCATCGTAGACCGACTCGTCCGGCGGGAAGGTAGGGGATCCGAGCGCGAGCACGTAGACGAAGAGCGCCTCGTTGTAGCCGATCCAGTCGAAGGGCAAGAACCCTTGCTCCGGGGTCCAGCCGTGCGCAATCGCTTGCCGCGGGACCATCCAGCGCCACTCCGCCCGCCGGTACAGGGCGTCAGCGAGCTCGCGAATTGCGCGCTCCTCCTCAGAGGGACCGTCGAAGTAACCCGCTGCCGCCAGCGCACCGGCAAAGCAGATCGCGGAGTCCACGGTGGAAAGCTCCGAGCGCCAAGCTCTCCGGCCGGTGCGGGCATCCAAAAAGTGATAGAAGAATCCCCGCGCTCCGCTCGCGTCCGCCGCCTCGCTCTGCTCGGCCTCCCACAGAAAGCGCAGCGTACGGCCCACCCGCCCGGCTGCTTCGGCGCGCGGCAGAATCCCGCGCTCGGCACATACGGCATAGCAGGCGCAGGCCAAACCGGTGGCCGCGATGCTCGCCGGCGATTCCGGTCGGGTGCTGTCCTTCACCAGTCCGGTCTCCGAATCGACCTCTCGGGTGAAGTAGCCGACGGTCCGCTCCTGCAGCACCGCGATGGCGTCGATGCCCGGATCAGCCATCGTTGCACCAGGGCGGGGACCCCGCGAGATCCAGCGTCACCGCCGCGACGCTGTGCTCCGGCAGGTCGAATTCCACGTGAATTCCACTGGCGTCGCAGCGCACCTGCTGCGGCTCGGGGCGCAGTGCGGACGCCGCGTGGAGCTCTTCGACCTCGGCGGGCCCGAGCGATTCAGGTGCTCCCAGGTCGAGCCAGCGCTGCCGCGGGTTGGCGTGACTCCCATCGATGCGCTCGACCGTCGCTTCCCGGACCGTCGCCCGGGTTGTGAGATGAATCAGGGCGCGGGCGGGCACGACGTCGTGCCCGGGAGGGGCGTTGTTGATCGCGAGTAACATGACACGCCTCCCGTTCCGAGCCACCCAGGCCGCGACGTTGGCGTGCATCCCGTCCATCGGAGTGATCAGCTCGGTTCCCAGGCGATGCAGCAGCTCGAAGGCGCGATAGGAGGGCTTCGCGATGCCATCCCAGCTCAGCAGGCCGAAGCCCCCGTGAAATGGCTGGGAGGGGAATTGCTGCTCCTCGAAGATGTCGCTGAAGGTCCAGAAGGCGTAGGCGTCGGTCAGGCCATTGGCCTGCAGTACCGTCCGGATGATGAACGCAGCGGCGTAGGAAGAGTCGTGGAGCGGGTCGCGGCCATCGGCTGAAGTATTCCACTCGGTGTAGAACAGCGGCTTGCCGCGCGCCCGTCGCCGCGCGTCCTGCACTTCCTCGCGCAAGATGTCAAGCTGCATGGCGGCGAGCTGCGCCTCGGTGCTTCCGCCCTGAGCGACCAGCCGGTCCGTCGGGTAATGATGGGTGGACACGAAGTCGACCGGAACATGCATCCGCTCGCACTCGTCCAGGAAAGCATCGAGCCAGCCGTTGTGCGCCGTCGCCGGCCCGCCGACCTGGAGCTCCGGGTGAATTTCCTTGAGCGCGAAGGCGCTTTCCTGGTACAACCGCAGATATTGCGCCCGGGTCCCGCGCCAGAAGCTGCGCAGATTCGGCTCGTTCCACACCTCGAAGAACCACTGTTTGACCTCGGCGGCACCGTAGCGCGCCACGGCGCCGGCAGCCAGCCGGCGGATCAGGGTGCCCCAATCGCTCCACTGGCGGGGCGGCGTCACGTTGCCCCGATAGCGGAACACGGTCGAGTGACCCGAGGCGATCGCCGTCGGCATGAAGGAGAGCTCGACGAAGGGACGCATCTTGAGCTCCAGCAGCGAATCCCAGAGCCGGTGGACGTTGAAGAACGAATAGCTCCGTTCCTGGCCCTGTTGCATCAGCACGCCCATCTCGTCGTTCAGCAGGCCATGAAAACGCAGGTACTGAAAGCCGAGCTCCCGGTGTGCGCGCGCGAGCTGCGCCAGAAAATCCGCGCGCAGCACCAGGGCCGCATGCCCGCTGCCCACGATGCGCTCCCAGACGTGCGGCAGCGGCACCGTCGCCCCGTCGAGCGCGCAACGGAACTCGATCGGCTTCATCGCCGGCTCCGCGCTTCCGGTCCGCGGCTCACAGCAGCCTTACCGCAATGAGACCGCTGGCTCCGACCGCCGCCACCAGCAGGGGTGCGGCGGGGGGCGGCGCGTCCAGAATTGCCGCCACGCCCATGGCCAGACCGCCCATCTGCCGATCCATCCCGCGCAGATGCATGCCGGCGCCCAGAAAGCCACTGAGGAAGGTCAGCCAGAGCAAGGCCGTAGCGGCGGTTCGCGAGGCTCCGCTCGCGGGAGCGAGGGCATTCCAGCCCGCCGCCGCCGCCGCCAGCGGCAGGAGCACGACCGGCAGATACATCAGCGGGTTATTGTAGGCGCCGCGATAGTGCAGCAGTCCCGCTGACAGGCTCATCCCGAACAGCGTGAGACTCACCACCCCGAGCACCAGGGTGCGGATCGGCGCTCCCAGCACGAGCGGGGTGCCCGACACGCCGAGGGCCGCCAACGCTTCCAGTCCGCCGGCCGTGGCCAGGACGAGGGGCGCGAGCGGCGGAGCGTGGTGCAGCAGATGGTGCAGCAGCCAGCGGTAGCCACCCGGCTTGGTGGTGATGCCGTACCAGTGATGATAGCCCGCGCCGATCAGTCCGGCCGCGAAGGCCAGCAGGCCGGCTCCTACTGCAACCCGGGCAACTCCAGAGGCGGCCGGCGCGATGGCCGCTGCCAGCGCGCTCAGCAGGAGCAGCGTCCCGAGGAGGAACGGGGCATACTGGGCTCGCAACGCGAAGCCGGAGCGGTAATGTCCGATGAAGGAATCGGCCGAGAGCAGCACAGCCTGCAGCGCGGCAAGCAGCAGTAGCCACTGGTAACCGCTGAGCCCGAGCAGCGCACTCATGCCGGCTTGGTCGGCGCCGGGGAGACGCGCGCAGGCGGCGCGCCCGGATGCTCGATGGGGAGTGCGCGAAAGCGGCCTTGCACCGCCGCGCCATACCGGTACACCAGCTCTCCGCCGAGATAGCCTTGCACCGCCACGACCAGGAGGACACCGCCCATCGCGATCAGGTAGCCCCAGGGGACTCTCGCTCCATGCTCCCACAACACCGCGCGCCAGCTGCACGCCGCAAGGAGGAGACCGAAGAAGAGCGGACCCAGCGCCATGTGCGCGCGCAAGGTGGACCGGGCCGGTCCCTCCTCGATGGGGAGCCGGAGCCGGGAGCTGATGCCGCTGGCCACCGTGCCAGCGCTCAGCAGCGATGCCGCGGCGAGGCTCCACCAGCCGGCTGATGCAAGCGAGGAGCGGTCGAGCAACCGGCCCGCCAGGTCGAAGCCGAACGATGCGCTGGTGAGCGCGATGGAGAAGTGGACCAGGATCGCGTGGAGGGGGGCCGCGACGCGCCAGCGCGGCTGCGGAGCCGGAGTGTCGGAATGGGCACTCCCGACCCCCTCGAGATCACCTTGTTCCGGCATGCTTGTCCCCATCCGGCCCTCCTTCCTCCCACCCCTCACCTCTCACCTGTCACCTCTCACCTCTTACTTCACCCCCACCGCTCACCGGAGACGCCGGTTTTGCCGCTCGCGCCCACAGCGGAAACCCACTCCCGCGAGGATCACGGACCTTCCAGCTCCACCCCCAAGCCATCCGCAATGCGATTGACGAAGGCGAAGTAGCTGATGATGGCGCACGCGTCATGAATCGTGCGGTCGTCGCAGCCCTCCGCCCTGAGGGCTTCGATGTGCGCTTCCGTCACCCTGGCCGGGCTCAGCGTCAGCAGGTCGGCGTAGGCGAGGAGCGCTTGCTCCCGCGCCGTGAGTCCTGCGGTCGGAAGGCGAGGGGCGAGCAGGCTGGCGAGCAGCGCCTCCCGCACTTCCGCCGTCATGCCTTGCTGCTGCAGGATCAGACGGAGACCCGCTCCGTGATGGTGGATTCAATAGCGACAGTGGTTGAGAACGGAGACCCGAACGCCGAGCAGCTCTCGCTCCCGCCGGGAGAGCGGTCCCGGGTTATGCATCAGCTCGCGATAGAGCTCGAAGTGGTGCCGCATCACCTGCGGATGGATGCCGTGGATCTGGATGATGTTGTCCGGGTCAGGTATACGCTCCCCGGCGGAAAGCTCCTGCGCTGGCCGGTACCGAATGAAGGCCATGGGTGCCCTCCCTACCGAGAGGTTGCGATGCCTTCACCTCATACGGTGATTTCTTAAAGCGAAGCCGCGCGTCCCGCCCCCACCTCAGTCCGCCAGAATCCGCTCTAGGGCTGCCAACACCGGCCCGCTCATGATTCGCTCATGGCTCGCTCGCCGGGCGTAGGCGCCGCCACCACGAGGTCGAGCGGCGGCGGCTCGTCCCGCACCAGGAACTCGAACTGGTGCTGAAATTCCTCCAGGGAGAGTTGCGCCACCGCGGCGAAGCGCGCGATCTCATGCGGGTTGGCAAAGTCGTCCCGGCGCAGCCGGATCATGTAGCGCCGGGCGATCGCGTAGCGGGTGGAATGCACGTTGACATAGCGGATGCGGGTGCGTCCCGTCGCCGGGTCGAGCAGCTGGGTAAAGGGCATGGGCACGAACTCGCCGCCCTGCATCGAGACCATCACGGCGCTTCCCTCCGACAGCAGGTACTTCGCCGCACAGTACCCCAGGTCCCGCGCGTACTCGATGTCGTAGGGAATCGGATCGGCGCAGCGCAGCTCATAGCCGATGTCCTTGGCGGCGATGGTCGCCTTCAGGCCGAACTCCCGCAGCCGCTCCTGCACCGCCTGTTTCAGAATCTGCCCGATGGCAACCTCGGCGATGCGCAGGTGGCCGTGCGCATCGCGCTCGACCCCTTCCAGTCCGGTCAGATCCCGCGGGTCGATTCCCTCGACCACCCCTTCGGCGATGACCGCAACGCCGTGCTGTCTCCCGAGGGCCAGCCGCTTGATGATCGCCCCGACGAGCGTATCGGTGATCGTCTTGAAAGGAATCCCCCGGAGCCCGAACTCTTCCGGGATCAGCGTGAGAGTCGCCCCGGCGGCTTTCCCGATCCCCAGGGCGAGGTGCCCGGCCTTCCGCCCCATGGCGATGACGAAATACCAGCGCGAGGTCGTGTGTGCATCGACCATCAGATTCTTAACAATCTCAGCGCCGTAATGGCGGGCCGTCTGGAACCCGAACGTGTCGATGGCCGGCGGCAGGCCAATGTCGTTATCGATCGTCTTCGGGACATGCACGACGTGGATGCGGCCCGCCGACTGCTGCTCGAGGCGCATCGCCGTGTAGGCGGTGTCGTCACCGCCGATGGTAATCAGATCCGTCACATCGAGGCGCAACAGGGAGAGGATCGTATTCTCGAGCAGCTGAGGAGAGGTGGTCGGATTGGCCCGCGCGATGCCGATGATCGAACCGCCGCGGGAGTGGATGCGGCTCACCGTCTCGATATCGAGCGGGAGCACGTGGTCGACCTCGCCGTGCATGATCCACTTGAACCCGTCCTGAATCCCCAGGACGTCGACGCCGTCCAGGATGCAGCGGATCGTGGCCGCACCGATGACGGCATTGATCCCGGGAGCCGGACCGCCCCCGACGATGATCGCGACCTTCCGGCGCTCGCTCATGGCGCGCCCGACCCGCGTCGAGACTGTCTCACGCTCGCCCCGAGGGCTTCTTTCCCGTTTTCCTTGCGAACCCGAGCATCACCAGCCCGAATACCAGCAGGACGAGACCCCACCACAGATTCACGTTGATCCCGAGTGAGCGATCATAGATCGCCGCATCGGACAGCAGTCCGTACAGCGTCAGCATCACGCCGAAGAGCGAGAACATCAGTCCGATCGGCAGCCTGAGGTCCAGGTTCATCGCGACCTTACCAGAAGATCAGGTTGAGCACCAGCGTGAGCCCCAGCACGATCACGCCCAGGGTGGCCGGACGCTTGAGCCAGGGCAACCTGCGGTCCGGCTGGCGCGGGGTCAGGCTGAAGACTAGCCCTTTGAGCTCCTCGTCGGACTTGTTGCGCGAGGTCGCGAGCGAGATCACAATAGTCGCCGTAAAGCAGGCGGTCCAGGCGAAAATCGCAGTCCAGAAATTCTGCGCCATCTCGCTTGGGTAGCTGTGCAGCACTGCGCCCAGGAATCCGCCCTTGAGGCCGGGCGTGGCTCCCTGCGGCAGGACCAGTCCGTGATGCACCGCCGCCGCCGCGGTCCCGATCAGCAATCCGAAGAACGCCCCGTGACCCGTCGTCCGCCGCCAGAACATCCCCAGCAGGAAGGTCGCGAAAAGCGGCGCGTTGACGAACGCGAAGACCAGCTGGAGCATGTCCATGATGTTGTTGAACTTGGTCGTCGCGTATGCGGCAGCCACGCTCAGCAGAATCCCGAACACCGTGGCCGCGTGCCCCATCCTGAGATAGTGCTTGTCCGACCGCCCCGGCTTGAGGTAGGACTGGTAGATGTCGTAGGTCCACACTGTGTTGAATGCGGTGACGTTGCCTGCCATACCCGACATGAACGACGCCATCAGCGCGGTGAGCCCGAGCCCCAGCAGGCCCGAGGGCAGGTAATGCGCCAGCATCACCGGCACGGCGAGGTTGTAATTCGGCGTCCCATCGGCGCCGAGCGGCAGCAGCCCTCCGCCGCTGCTCTGCAGCGCGATGGCGATCATGCCCGGCAGGATCACCAGAGCCGGAAACAGCATCTTGGGGAACGCGGCGAGCAGCGGGGTGCGCCGTGCGGCGGTCATCGAGTCGGCGGCCATGGCCCGCTGCACGACCAGGAAGTCCGTGCACCAGTAGCCGAACGACAGCACGAACCCCAACCCCATTGCCATCCCGAACCACCCTACCCCCATCGGATTGTCGGCGGCGGAGGCCAGATGGCGCCACGAGCTGGTCCAGGCGCCCGGAGCATACC
Organism: Gemmatimonadales bacterium; assembly: GCA_036002045.1. GTDB lineage: Bacteria > Gemmatimonadota > Gemmatimonadetes > Gemmatimonadales > GWC2-71-9 > JABFSM01. The sequence continues at coordinate 27,282 of DASYTT010000063.1, read as the reverse complement.
CCGCATTCGTCGCCACGGTCGAGAGCTTTGCGGTCAGCCCGTCCCAGCCCCCGACGTCCTTGAGTCCGAGCAGCACCAGCGGTAAGAACCCCAGCACGATCAGAAAGAACTGCAGCACCTCGTTATAGATCGCGGAGGTGAGGCCGCCCAGGAAGATGTACGCCAGCACGATGACGGCCGAGAGCAGCACACTCAGGTGAAAGTTCCATCCCAGCACCAGCTCGAGCAGCTTCGCCAGCGCGTACATCGAGATGCCGGAGGAGAATACCGTCATGACCGCGAAGGTCATCGCGTTGAAGCCGCGGGTCTTCTCATCGAAGCGAAGCTTGAGGTATTCCGGGACCGATCGCGCCCGCGAGCCATAGTAGAACGGCATCATAAAAACGCCGACGAAAACCATGGCGGGGATTGCGCCGAGCCAGTAGAAGTGGCTCGTCATCATCCCGTACTTGGCGCCCGAGGCCGCCATGCCGATGACTTCCTGCGCGCCGAGGTTCGCCGAGATGAACGCCAGCCCGGCGATCCAGGCCGGGATGGAGCGCCCCGCGAGGAAGAAGTCCTCGCTGCGTCTGACGTAGCGCCGCACGACCCAGCCGATGCCGAGGACGAAGGCGAAGTAGACGCTCAGGATCGCGTAGTCGATCTGGCCGAGATTGATGTGTGGCACGTCCAAAACATGTACCAGCCGGTGGGCCCCGTGCGCAAGGGCGTGGGGTGGTGGGCTTACCTTCTCCCGTCGCCAGAAGCAACATTACCAGCCATGCTCTGTTCCCTCCGCGTCCTCCGCCGCCTCCGCCAACTCTGCGTCATTCTTTTCGGATTTCCCGCGACCATCCTCCAGGCCCAGACGCACGTCGCGTCGCCCGACGGCCGCAACCAGGTCCGCGTCGAGGTCCGGGAGGGCAAGCTCTACTACAGCCTGGCGCACGATGGCCGCGCTCTCCTGCTCCCTTCCCTGCTCGGCTTCGAGTTTCGGGGCGCCCCGCCCCTCCGCGACGGGCTCCGCATCACCGATACCACCCGGCGCTCGCACGACGAGTGGTGGACCCAGCCCTGGGGTGAGGTGGCGCGAGTGCGCGACCATCACAACGAGCTCGCCGTGTCGGTGGAGGAAACCGCCGCGCCACGTCGCCGGTTTACGCTGCGAGTCCGCGCCTTCGACGACGGCGTCGGCTTCCGCTGCGAATTCCCCCGGCAGCCGGGGCTCGGCGACTTCGAGCTCCTGAACGAGCTCACCGAGTTCAGCCTCGCCGATAACGCGCGGGCCTGGTCGATCCCGTCCAATGTAGCCCGCAAAGACCGCTCCGAGATGCTGTATTCCTCGAGCCCGGTGAGCCTCCTCGACAGTGTGCAGACCCCTTTGACCATGGAGACTCGGGACGGCCGCGGCTTCCTGGTGATTCACGAGGCCAACCTGGTGGACTATGCGCGGATGAACCTGAGCCTCACGGGAACCCGCGGGGAAAGCCGCACCCTCAAGGCGGACCTGGCGCCCTGGGCGGACGGAGTGAAGGTCCGCGGTCGCACCCCGTTCCTGACCCCCTGGCGAACCATCCAGCTCGCCGATCGCGTCACGGACCTCTCGCCTTCCCTGCTTGGCCTCAAGCTCAATCCGCCTAACGCGCTCACCAGCACGGACTGGATCCACCCGATGAAGTACGTCGGCATCTGGTGGGGCATGCATATCGGCACCATGACCTGGAGCTCGGGGCCCCAGCATGGGGCCACCACCGCCAACGCGAAACGCTACATCGATTTCGCCGCGGCGAACGGTTTCGGCGGCGTGCTGGTCGAGGGCTGGAACACCGGCTGGGACGGCGACTGGATCGCGAACCGGGATGCCTTCTCGTTTACGCAATCGTATCCCGACTACGACCTCGCGGCAGTCGCCGCGTACGCCAAACAGAAGGGCGTGCGGCTCATCGTCCACAACGAAACGTCGGGGGGGATCCAGAATTATGAGCGGCAGCGGGACAGCGCCTTCGCCCTCTATCGATCGCTCGGCCTCGACGCTCTCAAGACTGGCTACGTCACCGACCTCACCAGCGAGGGCCACTCGCATTACTCGCAGTATATGGTGCAGCACTATCGCCGGGTGATCGAGGCAGCCGCCAAGTACGGCATCATGCTGGACGTCCACGAACCGATGCACGACACCGGAGAGCGGCGCACCTGGCCGAACATGATGACGCGCGAGGGTGCCAGGGGACAGGAGTACAACGCCTGGAGCGGCGACGGGGGTAATCCACCCGAGCACGAGACCATTCTGTTCTTCACCCGACTGCTCGCCGGACCCATGGACTTCACCCCCGGGATCTTCGATATCCTGCGGGAGCGCACCGGCCCAGCCCGCCGCAACGACGAGCCGCGGGTGCGCACCACACTGGCCAAGCAGCTCGCGCTCTACGTCGTGCTCTATTCCCCGCTGCAGATGGCGGCCGATCTTCCCGAGAATTACGCACGCCAGCCCGCATTCCAGTTCATCAAGGACGTCGCGGTAGACTGGGACACCACCCGCGTGGTCGACGCCCGGATCGGCGATTATGTCGTGGTCGCGCGACGAGAGCGCGGCGGCCAGAGCTGGTTCGTGGGCGCCATCACCGACGAGGCGGCCCGCAGTGTGGATCTCCCGCTCGCATTCCTGACCCGGGGCCGGCGCTACGTAGCGGAGATCTATGCCGACGGGCCGGGAGCCCATTGGCTCAGCAAACCTCTACCCGTCAGCATCACACGGCGCCTGGTCACCTCCACCTCCCGCCTACACTTGGATTTGGCGCCGGGCGGCGGCCAGGCGATTCGCATTCGTCCCGCGGAACAAGCTCGACCCTGAAAGAGGACTGGCCCCCTATGGGAGCACCCACGATCGCCGCCGCCCCCGCGCTCCGGCTCAAGCCGCGCCTCTCGTTCTGGGACATCTGGAACATGAGCTTCGGCTTCCTGGGCATTCAGTTCGGCTTCGCGCTGCAGAACGCGAACGTGAGCCGGATCTTCGAGACGCTGGGCGCTCGAGTCGAGGATATTCCCCTCCTCTGGATCGCCGCCCCGGTGACCGGGCTCCTGGTCCAGCCCGTGGTGGGCTACCTCAGCGATCGCACCTGGAACCGCCTGGGCCGGCGGCGTCCCTATTTCCTCGGCGGGGCCATCCTCGCCTCGCTTGCCCTGGTCGCCATGCCCAACTCCCCCGCACTATGGGTGGCGGCCGGCATGCTCTGGATCATGGATGCCTCCATCAACATCTCCATGGAGCCGTTCCGCGCCTTTGTGGGCGACAACCTCCCCTCGGCGCAGCGGGTCACCGGGTTCGCCTTGCAGAGCTTCTTCATCGGCACCGGGGCGGTGGTCGCCTCGATGCTCCCCTGGCTCCTCACTAGGCAGTTCGGGGTGTCCAACCAGGCGCCTGCCGGCATGATCCCCGATTCGGTGCGGCTTTCCTTCTATGTCGGTGCGGCCGTCTTTTTCCTCGCGGTGCTGTGGACAGTCCTCAAGTCGAAGGAGTACTCCCCGGAGGAAATGGCCTCCTTCGCGGAGAACCAGGCGCGGGAGGGTCTGGCGCCGGAGCGAAGGAGTGCGGAGCAGTACGCGCAGAACGGCGGCCGGCAGATCCGGCTCGGCTGGATCCTGCTCGCGCTCGGGGGGCTGCTCAGCGCCTGGCTGGCGAACCAGCGGATCTATCAGGTCATGATCCTCTCGGGCGGGATGGCGGTGGTCGGCGCGCTGTTTATCGCCGGCGGGCTGCTGCAGCGGGGCGGCCGCTACGACAGCGGCTTCGTCACCATCCTGAACGACCTCCTCGACATGCCGAAGACCATGCGCCAGCTCGCCTGGGCGCAGTTCTTCTCCTGGTTCGCCCTCTTCGCCATGTGGATCTACACGACCGCGGCGGTCACCAGCCGCATTTACGGCACCACAGACACTGCCTCGGCGCTCTACAATGAGGGGGCGAACTGGGTCGGCGTCGGCTTCGCCGCCTACAATGGCGTTGCCGCCGTGGTGGCATTCGCCATTCCGCCCCTGGCCAGATGGTCCAGCCCCAAGGTCGCCCACATTATTTGCCTGATCTGCGGCGCGCTGGGGCTGCTCTCGATCTATTTCATTTCAGACCCGCGCTGGTTTCTGGGCTCCATGGTCGGCGTGGGGATCGCCTGGGCGAGCATTCTCGCCATGCCCTACGCGATTCTGACCGGATCGCTGCCGCCCTCCAAGCTCGGATACTACATGGGCGTCTTCAACTTCTTCATCGTAATCCCCCAGATCGTGGCCGCGGCCATCCTTGGCTTCATTGTCGGGCGTTTCTTCGGCGGGGAGGCCATCTACGCGCTGTTGATCGGAGGCGCCTCGTTCCTGCTCGCGGCGGTGCTGATGCTTCGGGTCCAGGACACGTGACCCGTCTCCGCGCCATGGCGATCGAGGCCATTCTCCTCGGTTTGTTGGGGTGCGCGCACTCGGCTCCGGGTCCCGGCGGGCTTCCGCGAGTTGCGCCACTCACCGCCGCCAACCCGGCGCTGTTCTGGAACAGCGCCACCATCTACTTCTTGCTCACCGACCGCTTCCAGAACGGAAATCCCGGCAACGACCGCGCCCTGGGCCGCGCTCAGGACGGCGCCGTACTCCGCAGCTATGCGGGCGGCGACCTGTCGGGGGTGCGGCAGAGAATCGACGCGGGCTATTTCGATAGCCTGGGCGTCTCCGCTATCTGGCTGACACCGTTCGTCGAGCAGGTGCACGGGAGCGTGGACGAGGGCAGCGGCAAGACCTATGGCTACCACGGCTACTGGACCCGCGACTGGACCGCAGTGGATCCCGCGCTCGGCAGCCGGGACGATCTGCGCGCGCTGGTCGACGCGGCGCATCGGCATGGCATCCGCGTCCTCATGGACGCCGTCATCAACCACACCGGGCCGGAAACACCCGCGGATCCTCGCTGGCCGGACGACTGGGTGCGCCGAGGCCCCAACTGCACCTATCGAAGCTACGCGACCACTGTGAGCTGCAATCTGGTCGCTACGCTTCCGGATATCCTGACTGAGAGGGATGCTCCGGTCGAGCTGCCCGCCGAGCTGACCGAGAAATGGCGGCGGGAAGGCCGCCTGGCACAGCAACGCAGCGAGCTCGACGCTTTCTTTACGCGTACCGGGTACCCCAAGGCGCCGCGCTACTACGTCATCAAGTGGCTCACCGACTGGGTGCGCGAGTTCGGGTTCGACGGCTACCGGGTCGATACCGCCAAGCACTTCGAGGAAGCGGTAAGCCTAGAGCTCAAGCGAGAGGCAGAGCGAGCGTTTGCGGACTGGAAGCAGGCCCATCGAGCGCAGGTCCTCGACAGCCTGCCCTTCTATATGGTGGGCGAGGTCTATGGCTTCGGGGTGGGCCCACAGCGGGCGTACGACTTCGGAGACCGCAGCGTGGACTTCTTCGCCTACGGCTACGATGGCCTGATCAACTTCGGCTTCAAGGCGGAGGCCGCGGGTCGGCTGGACAGCGTCTTCGCGAAGTATTCTGCCTCGCTCGACCAGGGCGCGCTGCGCGGTGCAGCGATTCTCAACTACCTCAGCTCTCACGACGACGGCTCGCCCTACGACCGCGACCGGACCAAGCCTCTCGACGCCGGGACCCGCCTCCTCCTCGCGCCGGGCGGCGCCCAGATCTACTACGGCGACGAGCTGGCTCGGCCGCTCAAGGTCCCGGGCGCCCAGGGCGACGCCAACCTCCGCTCGTTCATGAACTGGGGCGACCTGGAGCGCGGGGCTCGCACCAGGGAGATCCTGGACCATTGGCGAAAGCTGGGTCGGTTCCGGCAAGCTCACCCAGCGGTGGGAGCGGGAGTACATCGCGAGTTGCAGGCACAGCCATACATCTTCAGCCGCACTCTGGACGCAGGCGAACACCTCGATCGGGTTCTGGTAGCGCTGGACCAGGGGATCGGGGCCAAGACCATTCCCGTTTTCGGCGTGTTCAAGGACGGCACCGAGCTGCTGGACGCCTACTCGGGGACGACCGCCACAGTGCAGAACGGCAGCATTTCGCTCACGACCCCATTCGCTCTGCTGCTCCTGAGCGAGCAGCGCTAGAGCCGTGCGCACGCTCCAGGCGCTCGCCCTTTCGCTCTCGCTTCTCCCCGCCGTCACAGCTGCGCAAACCCTCAGCAATGCTCACCTGCGCGCCGAGTTCGGGCCCCGCGGCCTCATCGCCCTCACCGACCTTGCCGACACCCGAATCCATCGATTCCGCCGCGACGACTTCGCGCTCACGCTCGGCGAGCAACCTTACGAGAGCACAACACTCGCTGCGCCGACGCTGCGATCGACTCGCACCGGCGTCGCGTACCGGTACCGGGCGGGCCCCTTCGCTATCGACGTCGGCTACGAGCTGAAGCCCGGCTGGCGGTTCCTGAGCAAACAGATCATCGTCACTCCGGATAGCACTGCACCGTTCCATGTGGGCGACATCACCCTATTTCGCGAGACGCTGGAGGAGGCGCCAACCGACGTGTTCAAGCCGACGAGCGCGCGGCCCAGCCTCGGCACGCTCGATTACGGTGCCGCACTGCGCTTCTCGGATGGCCGCTCCCTGCTGCTCGTGGCGCAGAATCCCTTCCTGCGGTTTGCCCTCGCGCACGACGTGGCCACGCTGGGGTACGCACCCGCCATGGAATGGCAGGCCAGTTATGGCGCATTCCGGTCCGATCGCGGGCTCATCGCGCCGGTGCGCTTGTCGGGACGGAGGCTCCCGGCCCACATGATCCCCGAGTGGCGCGTTTCGGGCGACACGCTGCCGGGGCTCGACGAGGCAGAGATTGCCGCCTTCACGGGGATGGTGCGCTCGCTCTTCATCTATGAGCCCAAAGCGCCGCTCAACCTCTTCGTCGGCTGGTGCGTGAACGACTACCAGATCGACGTCGGGACGCCGGAGGGGCGCGCCGAGTACCGGCGGGTCTTCGATCAGGCGGCCGCATCCGGGGCACGCTACGTCCTCTACGCGCCGTCGAACTCGGCCCTCTCGCGCCGGGAGGAAAGCGTCGACGACTGGAGCTGGGAGCACGTGCTCTGGCTCGGACTTGGCCAGCAGATCCGCCGGGATGAATGGGACCCCCGTTCGAGCCCGGTCCCGCCCAGCGTGCGGGAGATGCTCGACTACGCGCGCGGCAAACAGCTCGGGCTGCTGGCCTACGTGTATCCGGTGCTTCCGTTCACGCAGAACCCTCAGTGGCTGGTGCCTTCACGCAGTGATCCCCGCAAGCAGGCCGCGAGCCTCGGCAAACGCGCGCTCCAGGATTGGCTCATCGAAACGCTGGTAGCCTTCTACCGGCGGACCGGTATTGCGGGTTATGCGTTCGATCACACCTTCCTGACCTTCGACGGCACCAGCCGTTACGCCCAGTGGTGGGGCTGGCGCCGCGTCATGGAAGAGCTGCGCCGCCGCATACCCGAGATCGTCATCGACGGCCGCCAGGCCTATCACCTCTATGGCCCGTGGAGCTGGCTCGCCGGGAGCTATCCGCATCCCACGTTCAATGACGAGCAGCCGGAAAGCTTCACGCCCTATCCGGACCTCCACTTCGACCGCGTGTCCGCCGACCGCGAGCGCTACACGGCCTATCGCTATCGCAACTACGAATTCACGCCGAGCGAGCTGGTGCCGGGATTCATCACGCACCAGACGTCACGCTCGAATGACCGCGATGAAATGCCGTCGCAGCGGATCCCCGGGCGTGGCACAGTGCTCAGCGCTTACCGCGCTCGCGACTGGGACTACCTCGGCTGGCGCTATTCGGTGCTGTCGTCGATCGCCGTGGCCGGCTGGAACAACGTGCTCAACATGCTCCCTGCCCGCGACTCGGCGGAGCACGCCAATTTTGCCGAGCAGGACAGAGCGTGGCTGCGCCGCTGGCTCTCGTGGACCGCGACCAACCAGGAGGTGCTCCGCCACACGCGCACCATCCTCGGCCAGCCCGCGCTGGGGAAGCTGGACGGGACCTTGGCGATTGTCGGAGGCCACGGCTTCATCTTCCTGTTCAACCCCGACCCGCGACGCCTCAGCGCGCGCGTTCCGCTCGACGCCTCGATCGGCCTGGCGACTGGCGAGCGGTTTGCACTGCGAGAGCTGCAGCCGCTCGAGGGACGACGGCTCGGCAAACCCGGGGAAGGGTTCTGGCGCCGCGGCGATACCGTCACCGTGACGCTGGAGGGAGGTTCCGCGCAGGTGCTCGAGGTGTCGCTCGCTCCAGTCCGCGTGCAAGAACCTGTGCTGTTTGGGGCCCCAGGGACCGCCATGGTATCGGACGGCGTGCTCGCGCTGCGAGACGTCACTGGTCCGATGGGCACCACCGCGCATCTCCTCGTCGTACTGCCGCCGCGCACGATGGTACAACGCGCAACGGTCAACGGCGTCCCCACCGTCATTGTTCCGCGGGGGACCGCCGCAGTGGACCTGACCATCCGGTTTGCCGGCGCGGAGTTCCACCAGCTGCAGCCCGCCGCAGCCTGGGATTCCAGCTTCAGCGGTGGGCATGTGACCGGCAGCTTCACCATCCCGCAGCGCGTCTTCGACCAGCTCCGCGCGCGCCGGCGCGCCTGGCCGATCCCCTGGACTCCCGAGGACTATCGCACGACGTGGCTGGTTCCGGAACGGCTGCTGCTGTACGCGTCTTTCAGCGAGCCGGACGATCGCTGGGAAGCCCGGCTCTCGATCGACGGAAAGCCGGTCGAGCTGCGCAAGGCATACACGGCGGTGCGCGTCGTACCGAGCACGTTCGTCGGGTTCTATGCCGACGTCTCGTCGCTCGATGCCGACCGGCCGTACCGCTTCGAGCTCGAGCTGCCCGCGCTCAAGCGCGGGCAGTTCCTGGGTTTGTACTTCGAGAATGTGGAGCCCGAATATGGAACGGCCGTCGTTCCCCCAGGACCGTGAGGCGTCCTATTTCGCCACGCCGAACGTGTACACCGTGCGAGAACGGTACTCCGTCCCGGGTCGCAGGATGGTGGATGGAAACGCCGGCTGGTTGGGCGAGTTGGGGAAGTGCTGCGTCTCGAGACAGAAGCCATTGCGATGGCGGTACACGTGACCGCCCTTTCCGGTGATGCTGCCATCCAGGAAGTTGCCCGTGTAGAACTGAATACCCGGCTCCGTCGTCGCGACGTCGAGGGTGCGCCCGCTCTTCGGCTCCACCACGCGAGCGGCATGCAGCAGCCCGAGGCCGCTGCGATTCAGCACGAACGTGTGGTCGTACCCGCCGGCGTGCTTGAGCTGCTGGTCCGGCTCATCGATGTGTGCGCGGATCGCCACGCCCCCCCGAAAATCGAACGGCGTGCCGGCCACCGGACTCAGCGCGCCGGTCGGAATCAGCGTGGTGTCGACCGGAAGGAACCGGTCGGCATCGATCGTCACCAGGTGATCCAGCACCTCTCCGGAGCCGTCGCCTCCCAGATTGAAGTAGCTGTGGTGGGTGAGGTTGACTGGCGTTGCCTTATCAGTGGCCGCTAGGTAGTCGATGGCGAGCTCATTCCGGTCTGTCAGCGTATAGGACACCTGGATGCTCAGAGTACCCGGGTAACCCTCCTCGCCGTCCACGCTCGTGTAGCGAAACACCACGCCGACGCCGCTCGAGTCCTGCCTGGGCCGGGCGTGCCACCTCACTTTGTCGAATCCCTTGAGGCCGCCGTGCAGCGTATTGGGCCCGTTGTTCTTGGCGAGCTGATAGGTCACGCCGTCGAGAGTAAACTTCCCTCCGGCAATGCGGTTAGCGTACCGGCCGACCAGCGCACCGAAGTAGGGCGACGCCGCCAGGTAGCCGTCGAGCCTGTCGTAGCCGAGCACGATGTCGTCGAGCCTGCCCAGCCGGTCGGGGGTACGCAGGGACAGCACAATGCCGCCGTAGTCGATCGCTCGCAGCTGGACACCGTTCGCATTGGTCAGCGTAAACACCTGCACCGAATCGCCCGACGGCAGCGCGCCAAATGACCCTCGCACCACCGTCGCCTTCTGGCTCCCGCGATTAGTCGTCACGTCACGCGGCGCGCAGGAAAGCTGGCTGAAGCAGAGCAAGGCCGCGGCGGCCCAGCAGTGCACTCGAACAGGGCTCATGGGGCACTCGGCTTCAACCGGAGTGTGGTGGAGGTGTAACCGTCGCTGTTGGCGCCATTCGACGGAAAGCTGACCGTGACGGACCGCATAGCTCGCTCTCCCGGTGCTTGGATCCGGAACGTGTAGGACCGCCCCGCCAGTCCTTCAAGTGCTACCACATACGCTGCTCCGCCATCGGTCAGTCGTTCACTGAGCACGCGCGGCGCCGCCGAGCGCGCCCCGACCACCGGCGGCAAAACGGGAGGCGCGATGCTCCAGCCGCCCTCGTACGCCACGGTGAACGCCACACTATCCCTGACTTGCGCCTGCACCACAGCATGCACGTCGCCGGGGGTGCGCTGTGTCTCCACGCCCGGGCCCGAGCTGCGCGCTCCTAACGGAAGCGCGGGGGCGAACACCACCGTCAGCGGCGAGCGGTCGCTCCCACTGCGCCGCAGGGAGAGCGTAAGCTTTCCAGTGCTGCGTCGCACGAGGAACGCAATACGCTCCTCACCCACGGGAACGTTTTCCACCGCTACCGAATCCCAGTCGGGCGGCAGATGCGGGGCGATCGTCACGCGCCGGCGCGGCGCATCGACCTCGATGCCAAGCAAGCCGCGAATGAGCGGCGTGAGCACCATCGAGGTTGCGAAGAACTGTTGCGGTACCGCGGTGTCGAGCGGTTTGTACAGTCGTCCCGACAGGACCTCCGGGTTGCGGCCGAGCGAATGATCGAACCCGGTCCGCGCGATCGCCTCGAGCGCGAAAAGGCCCGCCCCCGCATTGTGATAACGGTATTCCGCGAGCGCCACGAATCCTGTGACGAATGGCCATACCGCCCCGTTGTTGTAATGCAGCGGATCGAAGAGCGGGCTGCCAGCGCCGAGCGGGCGCGCACCCCAGTCGGTCGTGATGGTGGAGGAGGCCAGCTTGGCCGCCATCTCCGCCCCGTGCTCCAGGTCGAGCACGCCGAATGCCATCGCCGTTGCCGCCCAGGCCGTGAGGCTTGGGTTGACCGAGCCGTCCTGCAGCAGCGCAAACGCGTACTGGCCAAGCTTGGGGATCCACAGCTTCGCTTCCATCGTCGCAAGCGCTTTGCTGCGGACTTGTCGCGCCTGCAGGGCCAGCGATGGCTCGCCCGTCGTTTCCGCCATGCGTGCGAAGCGGTCGAGCGCGGCGACCCAGACTCCGCTCAGGTAGATATCGGAAAGGATCCCGATCTGCAGGTCCCCCACCTCGAGCGCGCCGGCGCCGGCGGAGGGGTTCTCCATCAGGCCGTCCTGGTCCTTGTCCGTCGCAAGCGACCACTCGTAGGCGAGCCTGAGGTTCGGCCATAGCTCACGGAGCAGCACCGCGTCGCCCGACTGCAGCCAGTATTCGCCGAAGGCGAGGATCCAGAATGGCGTCGTATCGCCGTGATAAAACGGATACGGATAGCTGAACCAGTCCACCCGGCCGGCGCCCTGCGAGATCTCGTGGGTGATCTTGCCGTCCGCGCGCTGATACTTCGCGAAGAAACGCAGCACCCCGTCGCGTACCAGCGCCGTTTGGCCCACCCCGCTCATCGCGAACGAATTGATGGCCGCATCTCCCCCGAAGAACCAGCCGAATCCCGGACGGTCGCTGGCCGGGCCCGAGAGTCCGTACCCGGCGACTAGCCCGCAGCCAAGGTCGGGATTGCAGACGAAGGACTCGTCGAGGTTCACCTTCGCGTACTCCACGGCGCGGTCGAGCTCGCGGTTGGGCGAGTGGAGAGCGAATAGCGTGGTGCGCAGCGAGTCGGCGTGCGCGACGCGGCGCTTCCATTCCTGCTCCGCGGCTCCCGGAGCCAGCAGAGCGGCGTAGAGCGCGAGTGCCGAGTCCCGCGGCATCTGGCCGCCGGCAAGCACGATGGGGATGTAGGCGACGTGCAGGTTGAGGCTGTGCCCCGGGGGCTCGCCCAGCCGGGGAGCCGTGTACCGCTCGGTTCCGCTCCCCACTCCCAGTACCAGCTGCGGCGGCGCCGCCGCGAGCATGTGCGCCAGCACGTCCGACGCCTCGGTGACCGCCGGCGAACCGAGAAACGCGTTGACCGAGCGCTTCGCCTCCGAGAAGAGGAAGGCACGTGCGTTCTGTTCCCAGATGAGATACTGTCCGCCGAGTGCCGCCGGCCAGGCAAAGTGGATGTCGGGGGTGAACCGCACGATGATGTCGAGGGGGCGGATCGCATCCACTTCGAGCAGGATGACGATCGCGGGTTTGTCGAGCGGCACGAAGATGTGCTCGCGCACTGTGAACTGCTCGTACGCGTACTGGATGGTGACGCCCTCGGGGCGCTCGGTCACCGATTGGACGATGCTGCGCCCGGCGATCGGCTCGCTGTATTTGGGAACCCGGAACCACAGCTCGAAATCGTGCAGCCATTTGAGGGGCCATGACCAGAGCTCGAGCCGGCCATCCTCGCTGCCCATCGCGATGGCGCGCCGCCCGACCGCCGACAGGAACACCCCGGCCCGCGCGGGGCCGCGCAGTGCGAGCGGCGATTCGCCGAGCGGAAAGTACGGGATCGTCGTCGTGGAGTCGAACAGCCGGCGCGCGACGGCCGCCGGTGCTCCCGGAGCGCGCGGCGGCGGGTCCTGCGCAGCCGCCGACCATGCCGATGCGGAGGTAAGCGCGAGGAGGAGACTGAGCGACGAAGCCCTCATCTGGAGTAAGCTAACGCTCCGCAGCGCTCACGCCTTCGCCGCATCCGAGAGGATCTGCACGATGCCCGCCCGTCGGAAGAATTCAGCCCAGCCCATCGCGTCGCTGTCGTGTTTGCTGTCGCGGATGCGTGGATCGGCGCCGGCCTCCAGCAAGAGCCGCACGATGTGCGGATGACCGCCCAGGATGGCGAGGTGCAGCGGCGTCACCAGAGCGTCCCAGTGCGCCCAGCGTGCATTGGGGTCCGCGCCGTGCGCCAGCAGCCACCGGACCGCCGGGGCGTCATTTCGTTTGGCCATAAGATGCAGCACGCCCTCACTCGCGCCGCCGGCGAGGAGCCGTTCCGCCGTCTCCCAGTCTCCCAGTGCCAGCACCGCGGCGAGATCCAGCGCGCGGGTGTCCGGCTGACGCTGTCCCCGCTCCGCGCTCTGTAGCTCCGCCGAGGTCATCGCTCGGATTGCCTCCATCACGGGGCGGTCCACCGCGGGCGACGTCGCATAAGCCGCCGCCGTGTAGCCGGACTGATCCACCGTCAGTGGATCGGCCCCCAGCGTAAGCAGCAACGCCACCATGTCCGGGCGATTCATCCGCACCGCGAAGTGCAAGGGCGATTGGTGGTCCTCGTTGCGACTCATCCGCCGGCTCAGCGCTCCCCGGCCGGCGGCGACGATCCGGCGGACTTCGTCGCCGAGGTTGAGCGCAATCGCGGAGAAGATGTGGTGCCGCGCGCCGCGGCTGATCAGCAAGTCCGCGACGGCGCGGTGGGCGGCGTCATCGCATCCGTTCCAGCAGGTTGCCCACCCGATCACTTCCAGCTCGTGGTCGTCACCCTGCCCCACGACGTCACCCCCCGCGTCGGCCAGTCGCCGCACGACGTCCAGGTGGCCAGCCGCCGCCGCCCAATGCATCGCGTAGGTGTTGTCGCCCTTCTCCCGGGAGTTCACGTCGAGCCCGCGTTCCAGCAACAGGTCCACCGCCTTCAGGTGTCCGCCGAACGCCGCCACGTGCAGCAGCGTGTGTGCGTAGGGTTGGTTGCGAGCGTGCAGCAGTTCCGGGTGTTCGCCGAGCAGTTCGGACAGCTTGTCGACCTCGCCCTGCCGTGCCGCCTCGAACAGCCGGCCTGCTAGGCTCAGCGAATCGACGTGCGCCTTGAGCGCACGCCAGCTCGAGAAGCCATAGTGTTTGGCGAGCTCGAATTGCGCGTCGGCCAGTTGGGCGTCGGGGTGAGCTTGCCTGAGCTCCTCCAGGCGGCGCTTGGCCTGTTTGCGAAGCCACTCGAGGCTGGGGTGGTCCGGAAGCGGCACCGGATCTGGTGCAGCCATAGATACCTTCCTTCCTTAGAAAGGGCAGCAGCCCCTTCATGCCGCCCGTTGTCCGCAGTGTGGGGCGAGGAAAAGAAGGTCATGTGACAGCGGTGAGAGGGCGGGTTGAACCCTTTACGCGGACCGTCGGCCGCCCTCGCGGCACTCGGTGAATGCTACCGTGCGAGTGCACAGGCGACAAGAGAGGTATCTTGCAAGTGAGTGCATCACCCTGCGTCGTGAAGGTCGTTATGCCCCAGCGCTCCTGGAAGCACCTGCCTCTGACTCTGCTGGCTGCGGTCGCATGCTCAGCGACCCTGGAGCCACAGAACTCTGTGTCGTTGCTGGTCCTCAATGGAACCTGTGTGGCCGGTCAATGCAGTCCACTTCGCATTCTCGGCTTCCCGAGCAATCAGCCTCACACGCCTGGTGGGTTTTGGTCGGTCGATCTGGGAATCCTCGCCACCGCTTCGGCGTGCCTGAGTGTGCCTGCTTCTCTCGAATTCCGCGTCACCGAGGCCTCCACCGGCGCGACGACGACTTACCGGTGGTCTCCCGTTCGCGGTTTTTCTCTCGGAGCACAGCCGTCTTCGGAGTCGACCCTCATGGCGGAGCCGAGCACCGGCGAGTTCGTTCCGGCGACCGCGCCGGCATGGCGCGTTACCTTGCCGGGAGCCGGCCCTGCCCTTCCCGCGGCAGCGTGCACTCCTTGAGGGCCACTTCCCGCTGAGAGCGCTTGCCGCTGTGAAGACTCTGCTCGACCCCGCCTGTCGCGAGCGCTTGCTGGCCCGCTTGCGGGGGCTCCATCCCGAGACCGCGCCGCGCTGGGGCCGAATGAGCGCACCGCAGATGCTGGCCCATCTCTGCGACCAGTTGCGGTACACTCTCGGAGAGTATCGGGTCACCCTGCATCGCGGCGTGCTGCGCTGGCCCGTCGCCAAACAGGCGCTCATGTATTGGCTGCCCTGGCCCAAGGCCCGGATTAAGGGATCTCCCGAGATGTTCCTCACGCCTCCGACGGCCTGGAGCGCCGATGTGGTGACTTTTCAAGCGCTGCTCGACCGCTTCGTCGCGGAGACCGCTGCAACCGGCTGGCCGGATCATCCCTTCTTCGGCTCTATGACCCGCGAGTCGTGGGCTCGGTTCTCCTACCGTCACTTCGATCACCATTTGCGCCAGTTTGGGGCCTGATTAACCTACCGGTCCCATGACACCGGCAGACGAGATCCAGCTCCCCGACCGGTTCCGCATCGAGCAAGAAATCGGGCGCGGCGGGATGGCGGTGGTCTATCGCGCGCATGACCGGCACCTCGACCGCTTTGTCGCGATCAAAGTGCTGTCCTCCAACCTGTCGCACGCGATGGGCGTCGAGCGTTTCCAGCGTGAGATCGCGCTGATGGCCAAGCTGGTCCACCCCGGCATCGTGGCCCTCTTCGATTCCGGCGAGGTGAACGGCCGACTGTATTACGTGATGCCCTTCGTGGCCGGCGAAAACCTCCGCGCCCGGCTGCTGCGCGAGCGGCGCATGACCCTCGAGGATGCGACGGCGTTCGGGGCCGACGTCGCCGAGGCGCTGGCCTATGCCCACGGCGCCGGCATCGTCCACCGCGACGTCAAGCCCGAGAACATCTTCACCGTCGGCGGCCGCGCCGTCCTCGCCGACTTCGGGATCGCCCACATCGCCGGGGAGCAGACCGGCGGCGCGCACCTGACCTCGGCGGGGATGGTGCTGGGCACCATGGCGTACATGAGCCCCGAGCAAGCCAACGGAGAATCCCTTCTCGACGGCCGTTCCGATCTCTACAGCCTGGGCTGCGTGCTCTATGAGCTGCTGACCGGAACCCCGCCATTCACGGCGGGGACTCCGCTCGGCGTGCTCACCAAGCATATCTCGGAGCCGCCCCGGCCCCCAAGCGAACACAACGGCGGGCTCTCGCACGCGGTAGACGATCTCATCCTGAGCCTGCTGGCCAAGGACCCGGATCAGCGCCCGGCAACCGCAGGCGATGTCGCCCGAGCCCTCCGTGCCGCGGGACAGACTGCTCCCGCGCCCGCCTCACCGGGGGAACCCAGCGACGCCGATCGCCTGGTAAGCGAAGGCCTCGACGCCATCTACCGAAGCTCGGCCGCGGGCCCGGCGTCGCGCTCACATCTCGATCAAGCCGGCGTGTACATCAACCGGGCCCTCACCCTCGATCCGGGGAATGCCCGGGGACTCTGCGCCTTAGCCAATTGGTATTACACGATGGGCCGGCACGGATTCCTCCCGCCCGCGGAGGCCTTTGCGAAGGGACGCGAGCTCCTCCTCGATGCCCTCGCGGCCGACGATCGGGTCGCCGAAGTGCACAATTCTCTGGGGAAGATCGCGCTGTACTACGATGATGATTGTCATGCCGCCGCGCGTCACATCGAGCGCGCCGTGGCACTCGCTCCAGGCGATGCGGAAGGGCTTCGCTTCCAGAGCGTCGTCTACAAGATTCTGGGCCGCACCGACGCAGCCATCCAGAGCGCGCGGGCGGCGTGCGCCCGGGCGCCGGAAATGCCTTCGGTTTGGAATGGGCTGGGCGACGTGCTCCTCGCGGCGGGGCGTAACGCGGAGGCGATCGACGCGCTCAAGCGGGCGATCGCGTTGCAACCTGGTTACGGTCCCGCGCTGGAGCGGCTGGAGCTCGCCCACGTTCGGCTGGGTGAGCTCGACTTGGCGCTCGAGATTCGCGCCTCCCGGCTCCGGCTCGCCGGTCAATCCGACCGCGCCGAACAGCTGTTGAACGAGGCTAAGCTGAGCCGCCCGGTCGAGGCGATTCGCCGGGACCTCGGGCGCGAGCTCGAGGAGCTGCTGCGCAAGGCCGAGCAGACCGATCCCTTCGGGGAGTATTATTTGAGCCGCACCCTCGCGGACCAGATCGTGGTCACCTACGCGGCGCTCGGTGAATGGCACAAGGCGATGGACTGGGTGGAGCGGGCCTACGCGCGGCGGCCGGTGCGGCTGCGCCGCATGCTCACCGAGCCTCCCTTCGACCGCCGCGGGTTAGCCGTGGATCCCCGCTATGCCAGGCTGCTGCGGGTAGCCGTGATGGAGGATCTGCTGTAGGGTATGCTGCGCTACTGGCTAGCAGTTTCCGCCCTCTTCGCGGCAGTCACTGCCGCTGAGGTTGAGCCGTGGAAGCCAGTCGGCATCTCCAGCCCACAGTTCGAATCGCACCCCGCCTTCGATCCCCGCACCGGCGACTTCTATTTCGTGCGGAGCTCACCCCGCTTCACCGGGTGGCGCATCCTGTCAGTCGCTGTACGAGAGGGCAGTGGTCCATGCCGGAGCCTCCGCCCTTCGCCGGCGATGGCGTGGAGGCGGATCCGTACTTTACCCCGGACGGCCGCAGCCTGTACTTCATCTCCACCCGCTCCGTGGCCGGAATCGAGCGTCGCAGCCTGGATATCTGGCGGGTCGAGCGCGATACCGCGGGCTCCTGGGGGTCCCCAAGTCGCCTCCCGGAGCCGGTGAACTCTCCCGGGGCCGAGTGGTTTCCCCGGCCCGGCGCGGACGGCTGGCTGTACTTCGGATCGAACCGGCCCGGTGGCCTTGGAGCGACCGATATCTGGCGGGCGCACCCCGATTCGGCCGGCGGGTGGACCGTGGAGAATCTCGGCCCGACAGTGAACACCGCCGGCGAGGAGTACGAGCCGCTGCCTGCTCCGGATGGCTCCCGGATGATCATGATGGCCGACGGGGGTCTCTTCGAAACGCGCCGGACCGCTGCAGGGTGGGCACCGCGTACGAAGCTCGGCCCCGAGATAAACCAGAATGGCTCGGAGATTGGCCCGCTATTCTCCCCTACCGGCCATTCGCTCCTGTTCGCCCGGGATACCAAGGGTCCGGACTCCGGCGAGTTTTTCGTCTGGTATGAGCGCGGCCGCGAGGCCTGGCCTCCGGAATGTCATTGAGCTCTCGTATCGCTGCAGCCGGTGCCCTCGCGGCATTCGTGGCATGTACACCGGTCCCGGCTACAACCCCGCAACCCGTCGAAGCCCGCGCGGCTACGCTGGCTGCCGGGGCCGATCAGTACTTCGAGCGCAACGAGGTCCGGCTCCGCTATCGCGATGTCGGCCAAGGCGGGCCTGTCGTCTTGCTCCATGGCTATACCCAGCGAATCGAGCTGATGGCCACCCTGGCCGATTCGCTCTCCGGCGCGTATCGGGTCATCGTCCTCGACGAGCGGGGTTTCGGCAAGAGCACCAAATCATCCGACCCGCGCTGGTACGGCCGGCCGATGGTGGAAGACGTGATCGGTCTCCTCGACCGCTTGAGCATTCGCCGGGCGCATGTGATCGGGCACTCGATGGGAGCTTTGCTGGCGGCCAATCTCGCGTTGCGTTATCCCGATCGCGTCGCCTCGGTATCCCTGCTGGCGGGTCCCTTCTTCTCGGACTCGGTCGCGTTCGCCGCGATGAGTACGCCGTACGTTCAGGCTTTGGAGAGAGGCCAGGGGCTCACGGCGTTCTTCAGCTGGCTCTTTCCCAGCATCCCGGATTCCATCGTAGCCGGCGCCAGTACCCAGCTGCTCGCGGAGAACGACCTCGGTTCGCTGATCGGCGTGCTGCGTGCCATGGGAGGCTTGATGGTCAGTGCGGAGCGGGCTCACAGTGCTCGCGTGCCCGCACTAGTTGCCGTGGGGACCGCCGATCCCCTGCTCCCGCAGTCCCGGGCTGTCGCCGCACTCTGGCCAGGGGCACGCCTGCTGGTGGTACCCGACGCGCACCACGCTGCGGTCCTGGCTCATGGGGCGGTCGTGGCGGCGATTCGAGAGGTGTTACCGACGCCGCACTGATTCGGCGCCACATCCTCGCTACTTCACTTCGCGCACCTCAACCGAGCCTGCCGGAAGGGTGCAGTACCAGACTCGCTCGACCGTGACGGATTCCACCGGGTAAAGCAGTCCGCCCTGGTGCAGTATGTCCTGGAGCCGGACTTCTATCTCGACGCGATCCTCCGGTGGTGCACCAGGCTTACCTCGCCCCTCCCTGAGGGCGCGGAGCTCCATCGTCTCCTGCCAGTTGGGCGCGGCGGAGTCGGCAAAGGCGAGTCCCGCGCCGACTTGCTCTGCCTGAACGAGGTGACCCTGGCCGTACACATCGACGACGGACTCGCTCGGGTTCGCGTTCGCGCGAACTCGGTAGGCACCCGACGTGTCCAGTGGTATCAGCGAGCCGCGCTCGGCTTCGCGGTACAACCGCGTCTCGCCGGATAGCCCGTGCTCGCGGAGCAGTTGGTCGAGGACAGCCTGGGTTGGCCCGTCGCGCGGAGTCGTCATGGCGGAGCTCGCGGGAGAAGTCGCGCGAAGTGTAATCCCGGGAGCACCGCGGTCCAATTGCACACTGGCTCAGGTAGCGCGGTCATGCGGGACGACCGTAGCTTAGCGGCCCGGGCATGGCGACGGTCCGCGGCTCGTTGCGCCACGAGGAAGCACGAGTCCACCCGCTTCCCAGAGGACTTGTTCATGAGAATCAGGTTTCCCGGCACCGTACTGTCGGGATCCGCGGGACCGTGACCCGAACGTGAACGGATGCCGCTAGCAGCCAGAGCGTCGTACCGGCGTTGGATCAGCTACGCCGCCTGCCTCTGGGCTGCCTGCTTCGCAGTACCCCATATCTGGTGGGCTCTCGGCATTCCTGCAGGGTTTCCCGGGGGAGCCGCCGGTCATCAGCTCATGATGAGCAGCGCCTGGCGCTACATCTATGACCTGATCGTCATCATTCTGAGCTTCCTGGCAGTGCTCATCACGCTGGCGCTCCTGCGTCCACCTCACCTGGTCATCCGGAGGTGGGTGCCGCATACCGCGGCGTGGATTGCCTCCGGGATGTTGGCGCTGCGTGGAGTAGCAGGCATGATCGTGGATGGCACCTCCGATCCCATCTGGTGGCACCTTTCTGCTGGGCGGTATTCTCCTCGGCGCAGTCGCGTGGATGGCGCGGTCTCCGCGTTCGTCATCCGCCGCGTGAATTCAGGCTTGTGAGCTGGGCGACCAAGGTCCTGGACAGCAAAGGCCCGCTCGCGCTCATTGCCAGGACTCACCACCAACAGCTTCGTAACGATAACGCATCAAACTAGGGCGTCCTGCTGATCAGCTCGTTGCGCTCGCGACCGCCGCTTGGCGTGACCTCGAGGACCAGCCCCACTCCGCCGCAGTAGTACTTGTCAGCCCGGTGGCCCGGCTCGAGTGGCGTCCACTCCATCGTCTCCACGCAGCCCTCGAAATCGCCAAAGGGAACTGAGACCGCTTGCGTGAGACTGACCACCTTGGCCCAGTCTTCCGCAATGTCGGCGAGGAATTCCTGGCGGTACATCTGCCCGATGACCGGATTGGCCAGCATGATGATCCCCGGCTGGGCCCCGCTCAGGCCTGCCTCCCAGGACCCGGCGGTGCCGACCAGGGTACAGTGGTCGTATTCCTTGGAGTCCTCGCCAAAGTACCAGACAGCCCCTGTGTTATCCGGTGCGTACCAGTCGAAGGTCTCCTCGATGAGCTCGCTGGTAAAGCCGGGATCGGCGCCGCAGGACGTGCCATCGGCCACTCCGTTCTCATTTTCATCCACATAGACTCGATCATGAACAACGATCGTCACGACGCCGAGAATCGTCTTGGTGCCGGAAGTCACCATCACTTGGTTAAGCTCACTGCCATCCTCGGTCCGGTACCAGTAAGTCGACGGTGCCAGCGGGAAGTACGGATTGGCGGTTCCCGGAACAAAGTTCGCCGGCACGATCTGGGGTGCGTATGGCTGGTTGGGGGTCAACGGCGTCACGGCGGCGTTCGGTTCTTGGGCGCTGGGATCGCAGCTGGACAAGGCCAGGGCAAGACCCACGGCTACGGCGAATCGACCGGCCCGGCTGATTGTCGGCATCGCTCCGGCTCCTTGTTGTGCGGTTCTACCTGTAAGGAGCCTACGAGCGAACCCTGCATGCACAATCAGATGAGGAGACCGTCGTTGCACGAATCCATCAGGTTTACACATCTCTTCAAGGATCGCGGATCACAAAGCTTCCGACCGCCCGCTGGTGTAACGCCTCCATGAGCTCCGGCCACCGGGCGCGGGCCTGGCCGCCCTCACTGAGGTCCCCGGCCGTCAGCCCGTGGTCCGCCAGGTCCTCCAGATAGATGATCATGAGCTCGTTCCGGGGTGGTGAGTCGAGTAGCCAGACCAGCCGCTCCAGCATCACTTCCGGACCGAGGGTCCAGCCTTTGGCCTTTAGAAAGGCGCGGGCCCGGGCCCCATCGGACTCGGGCCGGGCCTCAGTTTCAGGGATTCGCACGGCGCTCACCCGCCGGTGCCAGCTCCGCCCAGAATGAGTGATGGTTTCGTCACGGTAGTTATAGGTATTGGTGTTCCCGGCAAGGTACCCCTCGTACTGGATCCAAAGCAGTCGCTTTACCCGAGCGCCGTCCAGCTCGACGAAGAAGTGCTGCTCGGCATTCGCGACTCCGTACAGCTCGAATCGCTGCGTCCCAGCGTAGACCATGCCCGCCGCGACTTCAAGGACAGCCTTCGGGAGCTCGGTCGAGCTGAGTCGATTGCCCTCTACGATCCGTTGGGCATCGAGCTCGAAGGGAACGAGTAACGGGAGCAGCAGACTCATGACGCGCATGGGAATGCCAGAATGGAGAGGGATCGAGGACCTACGGCCCGCGGACATCCAGGTTTCACGCCGCTCTACTCACCGCTCTGCCCGCGAGCTACCTTCTTCATTCGCTCGGGAAGGTGACCTGCAAACATAGCCCGGGACAGAGCGCCATGACGAATCCAGCCTCCTCGAGCTCAGCGGCGCTGGCGCACGACGTTCGCCTGTACGTCTTCGGGAGGGCTGCCGAGACGGGCCGCGTGCCACAGCCCCCGGAGATCGCCGCAGCTCTCCGGCGCTCCGAGCCGGAGGTTGTGAGCGCCGTGAAGGAGCTCGCCGCAGGTAAGGCGCTGATCCTTGCTCCTAACGACGGGAACATCTGGGCCGCGAATCCCTTTTGCGCGGTGCCCTCCGGCTTCAAAGTCACGGCGGGCGGGCAGAGCTATTGGGGCATCTGCATCTGGGATGCGCTCGGCATCTGCGCCGCGCTGAGTAAGGACGGCTCCATCACCGCCTCTTGCGGAGACTGCGGCGAGCCGATGCGGCTCGAGGTGCAGCAGGGTAGACTCGCCCACAGCGAAGGGATCATCCACTTCGCGGTGCGCGCCCACCATTGGTGGGACAACATTGGCTACACCTGAAGTACCATGCTCCTCTTCCGGTCGGAAGAGCACATCGATCGCTGGAGGCGGGCCCGGGACCTCCCCCGCGGCGCTACCCTCACGCCGGAGCAGGGCTGGCGCCTGGCCCACGGCTGGTACCGCAACAAGCTCCGCGCCGACTGGCGGCGTCACACCCTGGAAGAGACCGAAGCG
The DNA here is from genome assembly GCA_036002045.1 of Gemmatimonadales bacterium. GTDB lineage: Bacteria > Gemmatimonadota > Gemmatimonadetes > Gemmatimonadales > GWC2-71-9 > JABFSM01. The sequence continues at coordinate 4,813 of DASYTT010000063.1, read as the reverse complement.
CTCCTGGTGGAGGTCGGGCTCACGGGACCTTTCTGGAACCTCCGCGACTCATGAGGGCGGATCGACGCGACTTTGCCGCGCTGGCTCCGCCAGAGCTACCGTCTGATGGGCATGCAGGAGCGGCTCAACGAACGCCCTCGGGAGCGCTGATCCGGTTGCCGCCTCAAGGAGACTTCGACATGACTACCGTGACGAGACGCGGTGTTTGCGCGGTTGCTACGAGCGCCGTTGCCTTGCTTGTTTCAGAGTTGGTCCTTGCCCCCGACCAGGCTGCGGCTACTCAGAGATCCAGGCTGCGATTCGAGCTCCGGCGGGATCCTAACGCGGAGTACCGCTGGCGATTGAAAGGAGGGAATGGGGAGCTAATCGCGTCGGGTGAAGGGTACAAGGCGAAAGCGGCATGTCGTCACGCTATCGACGTTATCAAACGCGGTGCCGGCTCGGCCGCGATTACGGATCTGACAGCCCCGTGATAGCGCTCACCAAAACGGACTCATAACAGAGATCCCACTCATGCAACGGTTCCTCGCTCTGCCCGCTGCCGCGCTGTTGCTGATACCGAATCGCCCGCTCGAGGCCCAGACACCCGACGGCGCCGCAAACCGGACCGCCATCGACCGGCTCGAGTTCATGGTCGGCCGCTGGCGTGGAGAAGCCTGGATGCAGCGGGGACCCGGGGAACGCGTGCAGACCACTATGACCGAGACGGTTGAGCGCAAGCTGAACGGTGTCGTGCTCCAAGTCGAAGGGTTGGGAGTCATTCCCGCGGCAGGCTCGAGCGAATCCCGGGTCGTGCACCATGCCCTAGCCATCGTGTCTTTCGATCCCCAAAGCGCCGCGTTCGCCATGCGTGCCTACCTGGTGAATGGCCAGGCCGGCGACTTCTCCCTGACCCTGATTCCCGGGGGAGTGAGCTGGTCGAGGGAAGTGTCCGGAGGTCGGATCCGCAATACCGCCCACATTGGGAACGGCGAATGGCACGAGGTCGGCGAATTCTCGCGTGACGGCGTTACCTGGACTCAGATCATGGAGATCCGGCTGCGCCGGGAGCACTAGGATGACAGCCTCCCTCTGCCACGCCCTGCGCGTCGCGAGCCGAGTTGCTCTCGTCGTCATTCTCCCGGCTGCTGCTGTCGCCCAGGCAAAGCCCGACCCGAACCTGGTTCACCTGAGGGGAGAGCTCGAGCGGTTTTCGCTGCTGGCGCGGGGAAAGGTGGGCGTGGGTATCGTCCATCTGGAGAGCGGGCGAGAGCTGTTCGTCAACGGAGCTGAGCGTTTCCCCATGGCCAGCACCTTCAAGGTCCCGATTGCAGTTACGCTCTTCGACTTGGTGGACCGCGGTCGCCTGCGGCTGGATTCCATGATCTCTCTGGCCCCCAGTGACCTCCACCCGGGCAGCGGCACGATCTCCAATCTGCTGAATGATCCCGGTGTCTCGCTGTCGCTGCTCAATTTGACGGAGCTGATGCTGCTGATCAGCGACAACAGCGCGACAGACCTGGTACTCAAGGCAGTCGGCGGTGGCAAAGTGGTGAACGCGCGGCTTGCGGCGGTTGAGGTGCAAGGCGTGTCGGTGGACCGCCCCACGATTGACCTGATTGCCGACGCGCTCGGAATCAAGGCGCTTCCCCCCGAGCCGGAGCGCACGCTCCCTGGATTCGTCGCGCTGCTGCGGGGGACCACGGACTCTTCTCGACGCGCCGCACGAGATGCGTTCTACCGGGACCCCAGGGATACCGCCACACCGGAGGGAATGACCCGCTTGCTCACCAAGCTCTGGCGCCAGCAGCTCTTGTCTCCCGCCAGCTCGAGCCGGCTGCTGGATATCATGTTCCGCTGCGAGACTGGACCCCTGCGCATCAAAGGCCTGCTTCCTCCGGGCATCCGGGTAGCCCACAAGACCGGGACCCTCGACTTCGGAGTCACCAACGACGTCGGAATCATCGAGCTTCCGGATGGCGCCGGCCACGTGGCTCTGTCGGTCTTTGTGAAGGAATCCGGGACCAACTTGGAGGCTCAGGAGCGCACCATCGCCCAGATCGCGCGAGCCGTCTACGATTATTTCACGTTCGCCCGATAGGGTGCTTGGAAACGAGCGGGGTCCGTGGTTGTTCTGAAGACCTACACCAATCGTGCGGAGGCCGAGCTGGCGCAGGGGATCCTGCAGGCCAACGGCATCGACGCGCTGGTTTCGAGCGACGATGCGGGCGGCATGCAGCCCTGGCTGCAGCTGGCGCTGGGCGTCCGGCTCCTGGTACACCACGAAGATGCCCTTCGTGCCGCCTGGCTCCTCGAGCCGCAGGCCGACTAGCCCATGTCCGAATCGTGGCGCACCCGACTGGAGCGCTGGAGGTTCAACCTGTTTCCAGCCTACCGTGGAACGGGCGGCCGGGTTACCTACATCCGCCACGACTGGTCCGAAGTCCACGTGGCGGTACCGCTTTCCTGGCGTACCCGGAATTACGTCGGCACCATCTACGGGGGCAGCCTGTACGGGGCCGTGGATCCGATCTACATGCTCATGCTGATCAAAAGCCTCGGCCCGGATTACGTGGTCTGGGACAAGGCCGCCACTATCCGGTTTCGCCGGCCGGGGCGCTCCCGGCTCACGGCCACGTTTGCGCTTCGGCCTGGGCTGGTCGCGGGCATCCGCGACGACCTCACTCGGGTCCCTAAGCTGGACCGGGCCTTCACCGTAGAGCTGGTCGATCAGGCGGACGTCGTCCACGCCGTCATAGAGAAAACGATTCACGTGAGCCGCCGGGAATCCGCTGCCATGTCGGTTCGCGAGGGCTAGTTTACCAGGACCACTGAACCAAAAGGGCCCACATGGTTGGTCGCGTAGCGAGCCTGAGCGTGAAGCCCGAGACGCACGGAGAAACCGGACTCCCCAAGCAACCGGTCGCATCCCTCCGGCTCACCTCCGCGGGAGCGGTCGGGGACTTCAACCGCTATCGCACCCATCGGCTCAACGGCGATCCTGATTCCGCGGTCCTGCTCCTCACCGAAGACATCCTTCTGGCCCTGCGCGCCGAGGGCTGGCCGGTCGCCCCTGGTCACCTCGGCGAGAACGTGCTCCTGGCGGGAATACCGGCGGCTGCGCTCGACAGCGGCAAACAGGTTCGGCTGGGTGACGCGCTTCTCGAGGTGACTCGCGCCTGCGATCCCTGCAGCGAGCTGTATGGTCTCCCCTATGTCGGAAAGGCGCGCGGTTCTGAGTTCATCCAAACGCTGCATGGCCGGCGCGGCTGGTACGCCCGGGTGATCAATCCAGGAACGGTTGAGCTCGGCACTCCGGCCCAAGTCACGCAGGGCGACCCTCAGATGCCCGACTATCTTCCGTCGAGGTCTACCGCTCGGAGTTAGCAATGCCTCGGCGCCCCGGCATCCCGGTGATTCTGTTGGTCGCGCCTCTTCTCCTCGCGACTTCGCTGCCGCTCTCCGCCCGGCAACAGGCTCCGGGCCAGGTCCGGCCCCGCCCGGCGCAGGGTCGCGAGCCCGAGCTCGCTCCGCCGACTATCCGCGAGTACAAGCCACGCTCGACCCTCGTGGTGCCCGCCCACTCGGTCCCCCGCGCGAAGTTCCCCGCCATCGACTTCCACGGCCATCCGCCCGCACTGACCTCTGCTGAGGCGATCGATCGGGTGGTCGCGTACATGGACTCGCTCAACCTGCAGGTGATGGTGAATGCCAGCGGTAGCTCCGGCACCCGTTTAACCCAACAGCTCGAAGCAGTCCGCGCGAGCCGCTATCCGAATCGCTTCGTGATGTTCACGACGCTGAATCTTCGGGACGTGGGGCCGGGCTCCGGCGCCAAGATCGCTGCCCAGCTCGAGGCCGACGTCAAGGCCGGGGCCGTGGGCGTCGGTGAGATTGGAAAGGGCTTCGGCCTCTCCGCCCGGAAGACAGACGGGTCTCGCCTCAAGCTGGACGATCCCGAGCTCGATTCCGTCTGGGAGACCGCTGCCCGGCTCAAGATCCCCGTGTTCATCCACGTTGGCGATCCCGCAGAGTTCTTCGAGCCGCTCGATTACAACAACGAGCGCTGGCTCGAGCTCGCGCTCTATCCCGAGCGACGTTATCAGGATCGTTCCCGCTTCCCGTCGTTCGAGGAGCTCATGGCGGAGCGCGATCGGCTGCTGGCCCGCCACCCGCGCACCACCTGGGTGATCGCCCATCTCGGCTGGCATGCCAACGACCTTGCGAGGCTGGGCCGGATGTTCGACAGCCTGCCCAATCTTTACAGCGAGGTCGGCGCGATTCTCTACGACCTCGGCCGGCAGCCACGGGCGGCCCGCGAATTCTTTCTCAAGTACCAGGACCGACTGCTCTTCGGCAAAGACAGCTTCCAGCCCGACGAATACCCCTATTACTGGCGGGTCTTCGAGACCAACGATGAATACTTCGACTATTACCGGGACTATCACGCCTTCTGGAAGCTCTACGGCATGGGCCTTCCCGATGCCGTCTTGAAAAAGCTCTACTACGTCAATGCGCTCAAGCTCATCCCGGGAATCCCGAAGGCAGCGTTCCCCCGTTAGCAGCCTCGATGCCGGGAGAAGGCACCCTCCCCCGACAGTATGGCCTTACCAACACTGGAGATGAGGGTATGACAAAGGGACACTACCGCCGCCTGCTGCTCATGGCCTTGCTGTCGTTTCTCTCGATGTACGCGCTGATGTACGCGATGGTGAACGCCGCGGCCAATATCTATGTCAACCTCAATCAGCTTTATATGGCCGGACTCGCGCTGGTCCCTGCGGCCCTGGGGCGCGCCGCCGCTCTGCTGCAGCGGCGCGGACCCGAGGTTCCC
>DASYTT010000062.1:0-2786 GCA_036002045.1 Gemmatimonadales bacterium | reverse complement strand
CACAAACTCCCGCTCCGCCGCCCCGGTGTAGATCTGTCTCGGCCGGGCGATCTTCTGGTCCTTGTCCTTGAGCATCTCCTCCCACTGCGCCAGCCAGCCGGGCAGCCGGCCCACCGAGAAGAGCACGGTGAAGTAGTCGGTCGGGTAGCCCATCGCCTGGTAGATGATCCCCGAGTAGAAATCCACGTTGGGATAGAGCTTGCGCGAGATGAAGTAGTCATCTTTGAGAGCGATCTGCTCGAGCTCGAGCGCGATCTCGAGCTTGGGATTGAGGCCGGTCTGCTTGAAGACGTCGTCCGCCACCCGCTTGATCAGCCTGGCCCGCGGGTCGTAGGACTTGTAGACCCGATGGCCGAACCCCATCAGCCGGCCTTCGCCCCGCTTCACCTTCTCGATGAAGGCGGGGATGTTCTTCTTGTCGCCGATCTCCTCGAGCATCTCGAGCACCGCCTCGTTCGCGCCGCCGTGCAGCGGGCCATAGAGCGCCGCGATGCCCGCCGACACCGCGGAGAAGGGATCGACGTGCGAGGAGCCGACCCCGCGCACCGCGCTGGTCGAGCAATTCTGCTCGTGATCGGCGTGCAGAATGAGCAGGATCTCGAGCGCGCGCTGCAGCACGCGGTTGGGCTCGTGCTTGCCGCCGATCGAGAACATCATGTTGACGTAGTTCCCGATGTAATCGAGGTCGTTGCGGGGGAACTCGTAGGGCAGCCCGCGCGAGTGCCGGAAGGCGAAGGCCGCGATGGTCGGCAGCTTGGCCATCAACCGGATCCGCTGGATGTAGCGGTTGTTGGGATCCTCGATGTGCTTGGCGTCGGGATAGAAGGTGCTGAGCGCTCCCACCGCGCCGAGCAGCATACCCATCGGGTGGGCGTCGTAGCGGAAGCCCTCCAGGAACTTGATGACGTTGGTATGCACATAGGTGTGGAACATGATCTCGCGGGTCCACTCGTCGAGCTGAGCCCGATCGGGCAGCTCGCCCTCCGCGAGCAGATAGGCGACCTCGAGGAAGCTGGCCTGCTCGGCGAGCTGCTCGATGGGATAGCCGCGGTAGCGCAGGATCCCCTTGTCGCCGTCGATATAGGTGATGGCGCTCCGGCAGGCGGCGGTATTGAGAAAAGCCGGATCGTAGGTCATCAGCCCGAAGTCGTCCGGGCCGGTCGTGATCTGGCGGAGATCGATGGCCCGGATCGTGCCCTCGCTGATGGGCAGCTCATAGCTCTTGCCGGTGCGATTGTCGGTGATGGAGAGAGAACTGGTCGTCACGGGAGGCGCCCTTGGCTTTAAAGCCCGAATTGCTGCGGTTTGCGCGGCTCAATTGTAATATCCTCGTGGCTGTTCCCGCTGCCACGAAAACGCCACGGTTTCCCATGTCGCTGCCCCGAAGCTTACCGCTGCTCGGCTTGAGCCTGGTCGCCGGGCTCGCGTGCCCGAGCGGCACCGAGCAGCCGGTGGGCCCGATTGCAGTGCAGCTCGCCCTGGCCGTGGCACCGCTGAGCACCGCGCAGAGCGGCCTGCCGCTGCCGACCCAGCCGGTCATCCAGGTTGAGGACGGGGAAGGCCAGCCGTTCGCGGAAGCGGGGCGCTTGATCGTTGCGGTCCTCGCGACCTCGGGTGGCTCGCTCAGCGGAACCCTGCAGCTACGGACCGATGCGGCGGGGCGCGCCGCCTTCACTGATCTCGTGGTCAGTGGGCCGGCGGGCGCCTTTGTCCTGCGGTTCGATTCGCCCGGGCTGCGCTCGATCACCACCGGTTCGCTGCAACTCTCCGCGGGGACCGCCGTCGGTTTGACCGCGTTCTCCGGGAACTTCCAGAACAGCATCGCGGGCACTCCAGTCCCGCTGGCTCCGGCCGTCCGGGTGACCGATGCGGCCGGCAATCCGGTGCCCAACGTGCCGGTGGTCTTCGTGGCCAGCGCCGGTGGGTCCGTGGAGGGGGGGACGACCAGCACCAATGCGAGCGGAATCGCCGCACCCACCAAGTGGACCCTCGCCTTCGCCACCGGGATCAATACCTTGACCGCGACCAGCAGCGCGCTGCCCGGCAGCTCGGTCAGTTTCACCGCTACCGGGACACTTGGCCCACCCGCCGCGCTCAGCGTGGCGGCAGGCGAGGCCCAGAGCGCCGCGGTCGGGGGAGATGTGCCCGTCGCCCCCGCGGTCAAGCTGAGTGATGCCGTCGGGCATCCGCTGGCCGGAGTGACGGTGAGCTTCACGGTGGCCAGCGGCGGCGGATCCATTACGGGAGGGAATGCGCTGACCGACGCCGCGGGCATCGCGACGCTGGGCAGCTGGACGCTCGGGCTGGTGCCCGGCCCTAACACGCTGACTGTGTCCCGCTCCGGAGTTCCCTCGCTCACGCTGCACGCGACGGGGCTCATCTTCCCGGTGCTGGCGCTAAGCGCCGGAACCGGCCATTCCTGCGCGCTCGATCCCGCGGGGACGGCGTTCTGCTGGGGCACCAACAGCAACAGCCAGCTCGGCAACGGCGCGGCCGCGAACCTGATGGTGCCCACCGCGGTGAGCGGTGGGCTGAGCTTCACCGCGATCAGCGCGGGGAACGGGCACAGTTGCGGCGTTGCCGTCAACGGCGACGCCTACTGCTGGGGGGCCAATGATGCCGGCCAGCTGGGAGACGGCACGCTGGTGCCGCATCCCACTCCGAACCTCGTCGCGGGAGGCTTCCAATTCGTGGGCATCTCAGCGAGCTCCGGGTTCACCTGCGGTCTGCTCACCGATGGGAGCGCGCGCTGCTGGGGCTTCGGCGCGAATGGGCAGATCGGCGAC
>DASYTT010000061.1:0-4242 GCA_036002045.1 Gemmatimonadales bacterium | reverse complement strand
GATGCTGCGTCCCGAAGATGTGGCGGAAGCCTGCATGCTCGTGCTGGCGCTTCCGCGCCGGGCGCACATTCCCGAGCTGACCATCCTGCCGACCCGGCTGCAGGCTCTCGGCAAGACTTCGATCGCCAATCCCGAGCCGGCCCCGGAATAGCCATGGCGTGAAAGGCGCCCATGTGGTCGCGGTGGATGTCGGAACCTCGTCTGTCAAAGCTGCGCTCTACGACCAGCGGGCACGATCTGTAGCGGAAGTCCGCCACCCTTACCGACCGCGCCTGAGCGCCGACGGCACCGCGGAGGTCGAGGCCGATGCGCTCGAGCTCCTGGTGGCCCGCAGCCTGACGCAGGTGCTCCGGGCAGCGGGCCCGACCCCGGCCGGCACGATCGTCGGAGTCGGCGTTTCCACGTTCTGGCATGGCCTGCTCGCCGCCGACGACTCGGCCCGTTCGCTCACGCCGGTGTACCTGTGGGCCGACACCAGGAGCGCGGCGGACAGCCAGAGGCTGCGTGGTCGCATGGACGCGGAAGCGGTCCGGCAGCGCACGGGCTGTCCGATCCATGCGAGCTACTGGCCTGCAAAGCTCGCCTGGCTGCGCAAGGAGAGGCCAGACCTGTGGCGGCGGCCGGTGCGCTGGATAAGTCTGGGCGACTTGCTCTTCTGGCGCATGTTCGGACGCCTGAGCACAAGCCTGTCGATGGCGTCGGGAACCGGACTGTTCCTGCTCAAGGAGCAGCAGTGGGACGGCGAGCTGCTCACAGCTCTTCGTGTTTCGCATCGGAGCTTGTCACCGGTCGCGGACGAAGAATTCGAGCGCGGGCTTGTGCCGCGATATCGCCGGCGCTGGCCGGCGCTCGGAGACGTGCCGTGGTTGCTCGCAATGGGCGATGGCGCGCTGGCCAATTTCGGCAGCGGCTGCCTCACAACAACGCGGCGCTCGCTGACCGTCGGGACTTCGGGCGCACTGCGCGTCATGCATGCGGCTGCCGATGCCACCGTGCCCCAAGGCTTGTGGCGGTACCGCCTCGACGCCGATCGGATGATCACGGGCGGGGCGCTGAGCAGCGGCGGCAACCTGCGCGACTGGCTGCTGGCCACCTTGCGGCTGGGTAGGCGGCAGCTCGAAGGCCGGCTGCGCACGATGACCCCCGCCGCGCATGGGCTTGCTTTCCTGCCGCACCTCGCAGGGGAGCGAAGCCCTGGCTACGCGGCGCACGCCTTCGGGGCGGTGGCGGGACTCACGATTTCGTCGACAGCGGAGCAGATCGCTCGCGCCGGACTCGAGGCGGTGGCCATCGAGTTCGCAGGCATCAACCGCCGGCTCGACCAGGTGGCGCCGCGCCCCGCGCATCTGGTGGCGAGCGGCATGGCTCTGCTCAGTTCCCCCGCGTGGATGCAGATGATGGCGGACGCCATCGGGCGCCCGGTGGCGGCGGGCAATGCGAAGGAGGCCTCCGCTCGCGGGGCGGCGCTTTACGTCCTGAGCCGGTTGGGACTGGCTGATCCAGCAAAGCTGGACCCTGGCGTAGGGAGGACCTTCACCCCGCGCGCTGCCGCGCGAAAGGCATTCCGCCGGGCGCAGGCGCGACAGGAATCGCTCTACCGAGCGCTGATCAGCTGACGCCTAGTCGAGCACGAGGTGCAGGTCGATCGGCGGGGCTCCGTCCTGCCTGCCCAGGATGACCAGCACGGTTCCCTCAGCCGGCCCGATGGTCATGGTCGTCGAGTTGTTGAAGAAGTTCTGGTTTCCACCCAGTCTGCCTTCTGTGTAATTGGGTAGGGCGCCAACCGCCCTATCCTTCGCGCCGATCGAGCCCGCCAGCGTGAAGTTGCTGCGCGTGAACGGGACTCGCACCGAGACGCCGATTCCAACCACCGAATGGAAGAGGCTCAACACGATGCCCACCGTGAGCACCAGGAAGAATGAGGCGCAGCCGCATCCCCACCTTCCGGTGCGATACCGCGTTCGATAATGCGTCCACCGGCCAGCCGCCTGGTCGTCCATCGACTACCTCCCACAGAGCTGGGCCGTCCCATCCGGGTGTGACCAACGGCCCTAGGCAAGTTCCGGCTGCAGCCTAGCGTGATTGATGAACCGGTGGCGTCTCAACTTGGAGGTGAGCGAGACGACAGCTAGCATCGATCCCGAGGAGCTCTCTCTACCGGATACCCCGGTGGGGCCTCTCGGCCCGAGGCGCGTAGGACGAGCGGCACTTGCCGCCTCGAATGTCGACTCCTACCCTTGTCTCAGGATCCAAGGAGGTTGAGCGAAATGATGTGGGGCTATTACGACGGTTGGAGCTGGCTCTGGATGGCGGCCATGATGGTCCTCTTCTGGGGCGGCGTCATCGCTGTGGCGGTGTTTGCAATTCGGGCTTTCAGCGCACCGAAGAGCAACGACCTGGCCGTGGATGTCCTTCGCCGGCGGTTCGCCAGCGGCGAAATTACACAGGACGAGTTCGAGAAGACGCGCAAGGCGCTCCAGGGTTAGCGCGATGCGCTCTCGCGGTCTGTTGTTGGAGCTAGAGGAAGGCTCCAACCCTCCGGCCCATAGGCCTCGAGGAACCAGAGCTGCCAAAGCGGATGGGACGACCGGAACCTTCGAATCAAAGACCACGTCTTCAAACCGCGACAGACCGCAGGGTGCTCTGAAAGGTGCCCCGAAGCGATGGCATTAAGGCCCTTACGGCGAGGGCTGATTGCATAGCGAACGTCACTACAAACATGAGCACTTCGGCCCTGATGGGTCGCGCCACTCGCGTCCGACACTGGCTGAAGATGAATGCCCGGTCACACTCGGCGAGCGCCGCCCTCATCGATCTGCTCTTTGGGCCGGTAACGATGGGGACGATCATCGGACCTCGGCTGCTGAAGTTCGGTGCATATGTCGTGATCGTCACCGAGCCAAAACAGCCGCGAATGCCCAACGGCATCGAATCCGACGTCAGGATCCGTGCCTCAGCCTCGCTCGCCATCGGCCGCGGCCGGCTCGCGATCGGCTCGGTTGCCTTGACGCCGGGTCCCGCGTGGAATCCTGTGCCGGAGCTGACGGCCGTCAGAAGCCTGCCTCCTGGCCCCGAACCCGTGGAGAGCGCGCTCGCAGCTTTGGGCGCTGATCCTTCGACCAGCGAAGATCTGCTCGCGGGCTACATCGCGGGGCTTGTCCTGTTACATGGTCTCCGCGACCGGGCTGGTCGAATCGCGGAACGTGCGGCGGCACTGGCGAATCCGCTCCATGCAACCTTGCTCGGACACGCTGCGAGGGGTGAGGTACCCGAGCCGGTGCACGCTCTGCTCGGGCAGCGCGACCCTGGCCCACTGCTCGCCTTTGGCGGCGCTTCGGGCCACAGATGGCTCCGCGGCCTGGTCTCGGCTGGCCTGCCGCTCGAGTCGTGGCTGAGCACGGTTGGATCTCCGATCACGTTGCCACTGGTGGACAGCCATGCGTGATGGGTTACCGCTGTCGAGGAAGTCGAGGGGACCTGAGACAGGTCCCCCCAATGTCGCTAGGCAGCTTGGGGGTGCCCCGGAGCTTCGGGCGAGCCCTCGAGCAGGTGCCGAAGCGTTGAAACGAACCACAGCGCGACGATGGTGGCCGCAAGCGCCACGAAGATCGGCTGGGTGGCGTAGATCAAGCCGCCCACGATGAGCACCAACGCGACCACTCCGAGCAATGTCGCGATGGCCACGAACGGGTTCGCCCAGCTCGCCTTGCCAACGGCGGTTCCGGTCGCGCACATTCCGAATCCGACCAGCGTCAGGGCCACAGTGCCGGCGCGGTAGTCGCCGAGCAGCGGCCAGGCCCAGGCGTTGGTAACGGCAAGTGCAACGAGGACGGTGAACGCGGCGAGCACTGCGCTTATGCCGTCCTTCCACGTGAGTCTCATGTTTCTCACCTCCAGCTCGAGACTAGGGAGCCGAAGATGTTGGGCCAACGGCCGGTGGTCCCGTCGCGATGCCGTCCTTCGGCCCGCAAGGGCTGCAGTTTCTAGGTCCGCGCCCGAATGTTTCCAGGAGCCGCGTAGTACCGGCGCCAGATCAAACGGTGGATCGGCAGCCAGCGCGGGATGTCACGCAGGACGGGGATGAACGGCACCAGGGCGAGAGCGATCGTGAGGACCGTCATCAGGATGATGATCCCGAGGTCTGCATTCCCGGCGTTCAGGCCCAGGAAGCCGCTGTCGCTGGTGAATGGAAACACCTGGTACCACATGGTGTACAGCCAGAGCCAGGTCTGGCCGGGGTAG
>DASYTT010000060.1:0-17565 GCA_036002045.1 Gemmatimonadales bacterium | reverse complement strand
TGCGTGAGGACCCGCCCCAGATCGGGGTCGAGCAGAACCTGGATCTCCTCGTAGAACGGTGGTTCGGACCGAAACAGCCTCAGCGTTTTTCCCGTCGCCAGCTCCATCCGATCCAGGAAGGGCCGGTCTCCCTCCGGTGAGGCTCCCGCTCCCGCCAAATACGCAAACCTTCCGTCTTTGGAGGTCAGCAGCACCGGCCCTGTCGCGGCAGCCCGGGTGAGGAAGGTTCCCGGGTCGGCGTAACGATCTTCACTGGAGCGCTCGGACAACAGGCGGGGAGCACCACCCGGCTGGCGCGGATTGAGCATCCAGCTCCGCGCCCGCCGCGTCTTCTGCCACTGCTCGGACACGATCGCGACCTTGCCGCCCCCCCAGGTAATCCCTCTCACGCGATACTCGAGATTGGCAAGGGTGACGGGATTGCCCGTGAAAGGCGGCTCCTGCAGGAGAACGCGGTCGCGGATCTTTGCCGGGGTCGCCGGATTCCCGCCGTCCTGCGCTTCCAGCCAGGTCAGCATCGCGGGAACATCGGGTCGCCAGGAGATGGCCCGGGGTCCCGGAACCACTGCGTCATCCGCGCGGGGCAGGCTTTCCTGGAGACCGGGATCGGCGACCACTTTGATCACCGTGCCGGAAAGGTCCCAAACTTCGGTCCGCCGGGGAAATCGCGCCCAGGGAACCAGGTAGGAGAACGGCCGGTGGACCGTCTCCACCAGCAGGTAACGCCCGTCCGGCGAAACCTGGATTCTGGAGTGCAGTCCCGGTGTTCCGATCAGACGATCGTTTCCGGAAAGCGGGATCAGCGCCAGCTGATTCGTGAAGTAGTGCTCGAAGAGCGCTTCATCGTGGGGATTCTGCAGCAAATCCTCGTAGGTCGCATTAGCAGCGGCGCGCCCTTCCGACTCCTGGACTACCGGACCGGAAGGAACCGTTGGCGCTTCTGGAGCGCCCGAGCGCCCGGGCGGCACCCGCAGGCAGAGCAGCGCACTACCCGACGGCATCCACCGGCACGGCGGGCCGAATGCTCCGTTGAGCGTGGGTCCCGAGAGCATTCGAATTGCACCGGAGGCTGCATCCGCCAGCCAGAGGGACGTGCCGCCCTCCTCGACCAGTGTAAATGCAATCCGACTGGCGTCGGGCGACCAAAGGGCGTTCCCTACCCGCGAGTGCCATGGAATGACGATCCGTCTGGGATCACCCTTCCCGATCGGCTGCACTACCATAGTTGAATAGGTTCGCATCCGGGACAGCGCGTTGTTGCGCGGATTGATGCGCTCTCCGGCAAGCCGGAGCTCGGGCGCAGCTACCTGCGCGATTGGAGGCAGGCCCGGCTGTTCCAACAGCAGCAGCTTCCAGCCGTCGTTGCTTGGCTGGACGGCAGGAGTCACGGGGGCATCCAGAATCCGGGTGATCGCCGGGATCGGATCCCGATAACGCTCCTGCGCGCAGATTCCCGCCGGAAGTGCAAGGATCAGCAGGAATCCACGAAACCACACGATGGGTCGGGAAAGCATTGCAACCTCGGGAATACGTGCGGGCATGCGACGGACTCCGGAACATAAAAGCAGAAGGCCCCCGGCAACTACCGGGGGCCCGCGTGCTTCCCGTTGGGGACCGGCTTCAGCCAGCGGCCAGCCCCACGGAAGGATCCGCGAGATCGGACTCGGGATCTTCGTCAACTCCCCCGGCGTCCATGAGCCTCGCGGCCAGGAGGGGAAGGGCCGCGGGGAGCATCAGCTCAGGGTCTAAACGCATGAGTTGCGCGACCCAGACTGCCGTCTGTTTGGCCTGCTGCAGGTGATGAAGAACTGGGTCGAGCATACCATACCACCTTTCCTTCGCCCCATTCTAATAGGGGATTTCTACCTCTATACGACGAAAGTGCGAAAAGAGTGCCAACACTTCCGCAATGTCCTGGCGAGAGGGGTACCGGCACGCGGTAGGTTGATCCAATCGCTCGGCTCAACAAGGGGTTAGTCGACGCCACGACGTCGGCAAATCTCTGGGCCGACCCGTCGCCGGAACGCCACGTGCGCCGCTCAGCGCCGCACGGAATCCGCAACACTTCGACACCCCGACCGTGTCATTCCGACGCCCCGTGGTACGCCCTCCTTGTCGCGCACCCGTATTGACGTTCAGAGCGCGAATCCCTGCACCCGAATTGTGTTACTCTCTCGTTACCATGAATCCGCTCCTCGATTTATTTGCACATCCAGTCATCGGTCACCGGGGTGCTTCCGGGGTGGCGCCGGAGAACACCTGTGAGTCCCTCGAGCTCGCCATCGCCCAGGGTGCCGAGGCGGTTGAGCTCGATGTCCACCTGGCCGCGGACGGCACTCCCGTCCTGATGCACGACGAGAGTCTGGATCGGACGACGGGGTCGACGGGTCTGTTGCGGAGCCGTTCCGCGAAGGAGCTGGCTGGTCTGGACGCGGGCTACCACTTCACGCTGGACGCGGGCCTGAGTTTTCCCTGGCGGAACCGCGGGATCTGCATCCCCACTCTGGCCGAGGTCTTGGAGCGCTTCCCCGCTATGCCCCTCCTCATCGAGCTCAAGACTGTGGAGGTGGCGGAGCCGGTCCGCGAGCTGTTGGTACGGTTCCAGGCACAGAATCGCGTCGTGCTGGCATCATTTCTCGACGCGGCACTTGTCCCCTTCCGGGGGCAAGGGTTCCACCTCGGAGCCTCGCGCCGCCGGATCGCGGAGCTCTGGGTCCGCTCCAAACTCGGTTTCCCGGCTCCGAGCGGACCCGAAGAGTTCTACGCCGTGCCGGACCTTTTTCGCGACCGGCTCCCTGTCCCAACGTCGCGCTTCATTCGCGCGGCGCGCCGGGCCGGGCGGCCGGTGCACGTATGGACCGTCGATGATCCTGTCCAGGCAGCGCAGCTATGGCGACTGGGAGTATCTGGGGTCATCACCAATGTGCCGGCGCTGATGCTCGCCGAACGAAATCGGCTCTTCCCGGCGGAGCAACGGAGCTCGGTAGGCTGACCGCCAGCCAATCCCGCTGTTATCTCGCAGGCAGCCGCGCTCGCGAGAGGTCGGCGAGGAGGGGAGCCACCGATACGCCGCGTCCGAGAAAGCTCTCCACCACCTGGAGTGCCGCGCGTTCCCGCCCGAAACGAAAGAGCCTTTCCGCCACCCAGCGGTACCAGCCGGGATCGCCCGTGGTGAATTCCCCGTGGCTGGCGATCAGCTGCGCACGCAGGTCCGCGATCAGGATCGCGCCAAAGGCATAGTTCAGCATATAGCCCGGGGAGTTGACGAGCTGCCCGCGCATGGCCCACCAGGACCATTCCGGATGCGGGCGGACCCGGAGGTAGTCCCGAGTCAGCTCGGTCCAGATCTGATTGGGACTCTGTTCGGGATAGCGGTGGGCGCGTATTTCCAGCAGCGACCAGGCGACGTCGAGCACGATCCCGGCATATTTGGCCCGCAACGAGCTCGAGAGCGGAGCCGCGCTGCCGAGAAACCTTCGCTGCCACTCGGGCTCGTAAAGCTCGAGCGCCGCGATATCCGCGATGGCTTCCGTGAAGGTGTCGCTGTCCGGCCAATCGGTGTAGGCTCCTCGAGTGCGAATCGCCCCAAGGTGGACCGCGTGGCCGACCTCGTGGAGCAGCTCTGCCAGATTGTCGAGACCCCCGATCCGATACGACGTGAAGATCCACGGCTCGATGGGAGTCCTGGCGCCGAAATCCGTGAACGAAATCGGGTATTTGCCGGGCCGGGGCACAAGGTCGTAGCGCACCCCGAGTCGCGCGGGATCCGCCCCGAGCGAGCGATAGTAGCGCTCGGTGAGCGGCCGCAGCGAGTCGAGCGGAATCCGCGAGGAGAGCCGCCGGCTTGCCTCCCCCGTCCGGTAGTAGAAATCCCACGGCTCGACCAGACTATCCGGCATGATCCCACGCCACGCTTCCAGCACTGCAACGAGCCAGCCCTCCAGAGTATCGCTCGCTACCCCCAGTCCCCGGGCGCGCTCGACAAAGGGAGCCTCCGAAGCGGCCCACCTCGCCCTTCGCAGCCGCACCATCGCCCGATAGGGGCTCCCCTGGGCATCGTCGCCATTGACGCTCCGCCATACGGGCTCCAGGGCAAGAAACAACCGGCGCCGGCGCTCAGGATCGTCGGTTCGCCCCAGCAGGCCGAGAATCGAGAGCCGGTCGAGGGTATCCCGATCCACCACGATGCGGCGCGCTGCCTGCCCGTAACAGGCGAAAGTCCGGGCGCTGAGTGAATCCAGGGGAGCCCAGCTCAGCGCTTCGGGCAAGGCTTCGCGACAGTCTTCCGGAGTGTCGTCTGGGGGCTGGAAGAAGACTTCCGCCTCCAGCTCGGCCAGCTGCCTGGTGAGCAGCGTGAAAGCGCGGGCGTCCTCCGGGCTGATCCGGGCAGGCTGGATCTGCTTGAGCATCGCTTGCAACCGGAGACTTTCCCGACTGAGGCGACGAGTGAGCGAGTCTGCCGGCACGCCACGGGGCGAAATGGTCGCCCCAAGATTTCGGGTCAGGCGGAGCTGATCGTGCAGCGTGCGGAACTCGAGCCAGGCCTGCTCCACAGCGGTCAGCGGTCCTTCCGGCAGCCCCGCCTGCGCGCGGATCGAACCGGTGCCAAAAGAAATCGCCCAGACAACTCCTAATATCAGGCGGAACGGGCAGGACCCCTTGCCTCCCGTGGTCCCTGGCTCCCTGATCCCCTGGCCCTCTAGCACCACCGCACCGCATATACCGGCGGGAGATGCTCGGACACCGTCTCCCACGAATCGCCCTGGTCCGTGCTGATCCAGAGCGAGCCCGTTGTGGTTCCGAACGCGAGCCGTTCTCCGCTCGGGTCGAGATCGAGGGCATGCCGGAAGGTGAGATCGTAGGCGTGCCGGCTGGGCAGCCCTCGATCCAGCAGCTGGAACGAGCGCCCGCCATCGCGGGTTCGCGTCACGATGACCCGCCCATCGGGCGGCAGTCGATGCTCATCACTTACTCCCGGAACGAACCACGCCGTGTCCGGCTCGCGCGGATGCACCGCGACGGCAAAGCCGAAAGCCGAAGGCTGAACCTCGGTGATCTCGCGCCAGCTCTCCCCGCCATTGTCCGTGCGGAAGATCCCGTTGTGATGCTGGGCCCACAGGGTTTCCGGCTGGGCCCGACACTGCACGACGCGGTGCGGATCCTGAATGCCGGGATCCATGGCGCGCTCCGGCGGCATGTAGGCGGCACGCATCCCATTGGCTCGGCAGGCCCAGCTTGCGCCGCCATCGGGGCTGATCCAGACGCCCCCGCAGGAAACGCCGACCGTGAGCTTTCGGGAATCGCGCGGGTCTACCAGGATGGAGTGAATACCGGGGAGGTCGGCCCCGCCACCGAACCATTCCAGCCGGCCCGGATGATCCCACAGCGCGCGAACCAGCTCCCAGGACTCACCGCGGTTATCGCTCTTGAAGAGACCACCGGGAATGGTGCCGCACCAGATTCGTCCCGGCTGGTCGGCCCCCCCGGCTTCGAGAGCCCAGATCAGCGAGACCACTGGAGCGATCGTTTCTCCCGCAGGCGTTCTTACGCTGGCCGGCTCACCCTGCGGAAAGGCGGGCGTAGCCACCTCCTGCCAGCTGCTCCCTGCGTCGTCGGAGCGGTGCAGCTTGACGCCGAAATGACCGTGATTGAGCGCGGCATAGCGGGACTGGTCGCGGGGATCGCGGAGCACCAGCGAGACGTTGCTGCCCAGGAATCCCGCGCTCTCGAGCTCCCAGGCGCTGGCTCTGCCGGGCTTCACCGAGAACAGGCCTTTGCGCGTGGCGACGAGCAGCTCATCGCTCATAGATGCTCCTTGTCTGTCCCTCTGCCCGTCACCCGCCCGACAACGCCTGAATCACGGCAATCTCACTTCCGGCTTCCACCGGGTCGGCCAGTCCCCGTCGATCTCGAATTGCCGCACCGTTCACAAAGACCGCCATGTGCTTCCGGAGTGCACCCTGGTCATCGAGCAGGTACCCGCGCAGCCTGGGTTCGCGAGCAAAGGCCCCCTCGAGCGCCTCGCGGACGGTAGCGGCCTCCACTGCGAGCGGCGGGCAGGGGACGTGGCGCTGGAGGGCGCTGCTGAAGCTGAGGTGGACCGCAGCCTTCATAGGGGCTAATCTACTTGGAGCATTTCAGCCCGAGGATGATCAATGTCAGTGTCCGCCGTCTCAGTTTGCTCTCTGGCCCTCATGCTGGCTCCTCTGCCCGGCGGGCCCCTCGCGGCGCAGCAGGATTCGCTTGCGGTCCCGATCAAGGAGTGGACCGTCCCCTGGGGGAAAACCCGTCCGCGCGATCCTGCCGTTGCGCCAGATGGGAAGGTCTTCTTCGTGGGCCAGGTCGGGAACTATATCGGCCGGCTGGACCCCGTCTCCGGTGAGTTCAAGAAATACGAGATCGATCCCGGAACCAATCCCCACAACCTGATCGTGGACGCCAAGGGTCAGGTCTGGTACGCGGGCAACCGAAACGGGATGATCGGTCGGCTGGATCCGGCGACGGGAGCCATCACCCGCTACCCGATGCCGGACAGCACCGCGCGCGATCCCCATACCCTGGTGTTCGACAAGAAGGGCAACATCTGGTTCACCCTGCAGAGGAGCAATTTCGTCGGACACCTGGCCACCGCGACCGGCAAGATCACCCTCGTCAAGATGACCACGCCCCGCTCGCTACCCTACGGCATCACACTCGACCAGGAGGGACGGCCTTACTTCGACCTCTTCGGCACCAATAAGATCGGGACCCTCGATCCGAAGACGATGGAGCTCAAGGAATACGCGCTCCCCGATGCCCAGAGTCGCCCACGACGGATCGCGCGGACCACGGATGGCAACATCTGGTACGTGGACTATAGCCGCGGCTACCTCGGCCGTCTCGATCCCAGGAACGGCGAGGTCAAGGAGTGGGCAAACCCCAGTGGAAAGACTTCCCTGCCCTACGCGATGACGGTGGATGACGCCAATCGGCTGTGGTTCGTGGAAACCGGGGTGCAGCCCAACCGCCTGGTGGGGTTCGATCCCAAGACCGAGCGGTTCTTCAGCAATACGGCTATCCCGAGCGGCGGCGGCTCGGTGCGCTACATGATCTTCGATCCCAAGGCCCGGGTGATCTGGTTCGGGAGTGACAACGACACCATTGGAAGAGTGACTGTGCCGCCAGCCCGGGCAACGACCACCTAAGGTCTTGTGACGGAGCCTTCCTACTCCTATAACAGGCGCTCGGCCGCGCAGGACGGCATGGTGCTGGCCGTGCGCGAGCACTTGAAGAGCCTGCTCGCGAACATTCCCACGCCGTTCCCCTGTCACTTCGCCTGCTTCATTCATCCTCGGCGGCGGGCAGGGGAGCACGGCTTCGGAGCGATCACGCTCGCCGGGGAGAGCCTGCCGCTCACCGTGATGCTGCTGGAGAGCTTGCGCCGGATGCCGACGCTGCTCGAGGGCACCGATCCCGTCGTGGTTGGTGCGGCGGATGAAGAGGATGCCCTGGTGCCCGGGACTCCCCGAGCCGAGTGGCATGAGCCGCTTCCGGTGACCCGGATCATGCTCTGGCACGGTGTGGATCACGGTGCCGGCGCCGGGAATCTCCGGAACCGTACCGGCATCATGCTGACGCCGCAGGCCGCCGGACCGCAACTCATCTTGCTCTGCGCGGAGCGCCCTGTCGGCTGGCCGGCCTAAGCCCAGCCAGTGCGCATCGCCGTCGTTTTCGATACCCCCTACAAGAGCTGGACCCCGGAGGATCAGCACCGGCAGATGCTGGCCGAGCTGGCTGGCGGCGTCCAGCCCGAGCCGGAGATGGAGTACCAGGTCGGCGGGGCGCTCGAGGAGAACGGCCACGAAGTTCTGCTGATCGGAATTCATGCCGATCCCCGGGAGATCCTGGATCGTTGCGCGGAGTGGCGCCCCGAGCTCGTGATGAACTGCGTCGAGGCCTTCCGCAACGACGATCATCTCGACTACCTCATTCCCGCGCTGCTCGAAGCGGGGGGCTATCACTACACCGGCTCGCCTCCCCTGGGATTGCTGGTAAGCCGCGACAAGGCGATGAGCAAGAAGATCCTCGCCTTCCACGGCATTCAGGTGCCCGGCTTCATCACCTACCGGCAGAATGAGGAAGTCGCCAGCGCGCCGGAGCTGCGCCTTCCCCTCATCGTGAAACCGCTGTCCGCCGACGCTTCGGCCGGGATCGCCCAGGCTTCGGTGGTGGAGGACCTGGACGCGCTGCGCGAGCGGGTAGCCTTCATTCACCGTCAATTCGAGCAACCCGCCATCGCGGAAGAGTTCATCCCGGGCCGTGAGCTCTACGCGAGTGTGATCGGGAACGAGGAGACGCTTGAGATCCTGCCGCTCACCGAGCTGATCTTCGACAAGGAGAAGACCGAGCCGGAGGAGCGGATCGCCACGCAGTCGGCCAAGTGGGACGAGCCCTATCGCAAGCGCAAGGGCATCAAGAACGTCTTCGCACGACCGGTCTCCGCCGTGGCGCGCGAACGCATCGATGCGATCTGCCGTACCGCGTTTCGGGCGCTCTGGCTCCGGGACTATGCGCGGATCGACCTCCGGCTGACCGAGGAGGGCGAGATCTGGGTGCTCGAGGCCAACGCCAATCCTTTCATCAGCCGCGGACACGAGATCGCCAACGCCGCCGATAAGGCCGGCATGCCCTACCCCAAGTTCATCCAGCGCATCGTGGACGAAGCGACGGCCCGCTATGCCCACGCGTAAGCGGCGCCGGGTCGAGGTCCCCTCGGTCGACGTCCGCTGTGTGTGCGGCTACCCCTTGCAGCGTTTCTGGAATTTCTGCCCTGATTGCGCGCGGCCGCAGCGCTGGCCCGACACGACCGGGCTCGCGGGCGCGGAGTGCCCGCGCTGCCGCTGGATGGCTTCGCCCAAATTCTCCTTCTGCCCCTGGTGCGCGCTCGATCTTTCCGATGAGGGCACCTTCAGCGAGGAACCGCTCAAGGCGCCCAAGGGCTTCCGGATGGACGCACGCTGCGATTGGGGGTGCGGGGGTGGGGTCCAGTATCCCATGCCCTACTGCCCCTGGTGCGGCAAGGACCAGCATTGGAACGAGGAGGAAAAATTCGAAGGGAGCTGCCCGCATTGCGCTCGCGGCGTGGACGACTGGATGGATATCTGTCCCTGGTGCGGACGTGATGCCACCGGACAGGATCTCATTCGGCAGGCACTGAGCCGGGTGCGGGGTCTGCTGCGAGTCGCGCGGATCTCGGATTGGGGCTATCGGGTCCTGCTACGACCCGGAGTCTCGGGCGTAGATCCCAAATACCCCAAGGTCGTGGAGATCGAAGAGCGCTACGTCGTCGGCGTAAGGCGGCGGGACGAAATCCCCTGGCCCATGCTGGTCGGACTGATCAGTCACGAGCTCGGGCACAGCTTCCTCTACCATAACTGGCACTGGACGCGTGCCGCCCAGTTCCGCCGCGCCTTCGGCGAAGTGGCCAAGGCGTACCGCGTGCTCGACGACGCCTGGGTGGATTTCCAGCGGCGCGGTGTGGCCATCGCTCCGGTCAACCACGTGAGCGGCTACGCCACCCGTCACCCGCAGGAGGATTTTGCCGAGACCTTCCGCTTTTACCTGACTCGGCGGGGCAAGCTACGCGAGCTCTTCGCGGAATTCGGCCGCAAGCGCAAAGGCGTGATCGTGTACGAGAAGTTCCTGGCGCTGCACGACTATGTGCGGTCTCTCCGGGGCCGCTGAAGCTCAGGCCTCCACGCTCGGCGCCTCACCCGGGAGGCTGGGGTGGTCCCGCAACCGAGCGGTAGCGGCCTCGATCCGCCCGATGTAGCTCCGCAGGTTCTCACCCGGCGCCCGCTCCGGCACCACGAAGCGCGGGTCGTCTGGCTGGGAGCTGTTCAGGTCATCTACCATCAGGTCCCCGCCGCGGGCCTCGACCCATTCTTCGAACCCCTCGACCGCGGCGAGCAAGTCCGCCAGATCCTCGGAGTCCTCGTGGCCAGTCACCTCGATGCCTCGGCTGTGGAGCCGCCCCGCTGTTTCCAGCGATGCGGCAGCACGCTCCTCCAAACGATGCGGGTTCAAGCTGATCTCGAGCTCGTCATCCTTTTTCATAGCGGCATCCTCCCCTCCGTGGTGACGTGCGGCGCCGAGCAGAACTGACACGGCAACCAGGGAACTCAAAGAGGTGGCCTCGGGACAGGCGCAGTGCGCTTTCCCGAACCACCTCAGAGTCCATCTGGTACCGCTTCAGCTCACTGAGAGCCGACCCGCCCCATGGCTGGAGGGCACCAGAACCCCTCACCCGACAGCCCCAGCCCTCCAACGATAGGGGGATCAGGATCCGCTCGGCCGCTTGCTACTCCACCAAACCGAGCCGATCCCCGACGAGCTTCACCTGCTGCGCTACACGACCGGCCTTCGGCCCTGAATGACTCGAATCAAGACCACGGCGAGCGCGATCAGCAACAGAAGGTGGATGAATCCGCCGATCGTGTAACCACTTACCATGCCGAGCAACCACAGGATCAGCAGGACAACGAAAATGGTCCACAACATTGACGGCCTCCTTTCGCGCCACTCCGAGCGCGATCCGTGGAGGGGACTCTTTCCATGCCCCGAGCCAATGTCAAAGGTTCGGGCAGGATGTCGGCGGTCCATGCCCCGAGGGACAGGAGCGCCCAACCATGCAACACAGGAGACGACTAAGGGACTGAGTTGTGGACTGGCAGGGCTGTCGGATCCCCGAACATGCCTGCACCCACTAGCCATCGCGCAGCTGAGAGCCGGTTTGACCGGGCCCGATCCGCCTCCGCATCTTGAACCTCCTGGAGTCCTGCTGAGTAGCTGAACGAGACGAGGAGGATAAGCAGTCATCGTGATGCACTACGCGCTCATCTCCGACATCCACGGCAACGAGCCGGCCCTCGCCGCCGTCCTCGACCATATTGCCCACCGCTCGCCGGCGGCAGCCACCTATCACCTTGGCGATCTGGTGGGGTACGGGCCCGCTCCCAACGAAGTCGTGCAGCTGCTGCTCAGTCGGGGAATCCCGGGCGTGGCGGGCAACTACGACTCGACGGTTGCAACGAGCTACCAGCACTGCGGCTGCCGCTACGAAGACCCGAAGCAGGAAGCTCTCTCGCATGTCTCTTTCGAGTGGACCAAGAGCCATGCGAGCGAGGCGACCCGGTCGTTCCTCGGTACCCTGCCGTTCCGCATCGACCTCCGTCCCCTCGGGGGTCACTTAGCCGGGCCGACCGTGTTCTTGCTCCATGGGAACCAGGTATTGAACACGGTGTACGTCACCGAGGACCGGCCCGATGACTTCCTCGAGAAGATGGCCACTGCGCTATCGGCCAAGGGAGGGGACGTCGTTTGTTTCGGGCACACCCATATCCCCTGGCACCGGATCGTCCGGGGAGTCCATTTTGTAAACACCGGAAGTGTCGGACGCCCGAAGGACGGAGACTGGCGGGCATGCTACGCCCTGCTCACGATCGATGAGACCCGCGTGTCCGTCGAGTTCGTACGGGTCGAGTACGAGGTGGAGCGCGTGGTCAAGGCCATTCAGGAGAGCGGCCTCTCCGCAGAGTTCGCGGAACAGCTCCGTACCGGCGGAAAGCCCGTGGTGCTTGCCGGCAGCTGACGGAGTACGCGGTCCAGTACAGCCAGCCCAACAAGCGGAATAAGCGGAAGTCGTCTTGTACGAACTGCCGCCTCATAGTCTCGCTTGACAGGTTCCCCGCGGGGCGGTACCTGTACCAATGCCAGGCGCGGTTCCCGCGCTCGACACACTCGAAATATCGTCGCGCCCTTGAATGCCCGCGGCCCTGCGGCGGCCGCGACTCGTCGCCCCTGCCGACCCGGTAGCTCACATGACCAAGCCTCGCATGTTTCTGGTTTTGATGGCGCTCGTCCTCGCACCCGGCTCGGCCGTGACGCAGCAGGTCACCGTCACCGGCCGAATCACCAGTGACGAGGGCAGCCCCCTTCCTGGCGCGAGCATCGTGGTCAAGGGGACCAACCTCAGCACCTCGAGTAGCGCCACCGGTAACTATTCCATTCGCGCCAGCGCGGGCCAGGTGCTGCAGTTCCGGGCCATCGGGCACCGGCTGGTGGAGCGCACCGTCGGCTCCGAGACGGTGATCAACGTCCAGCTCCGCCGGGTCGCGGCCAACCTCGAGGAGATCGTGGTGACGACGCTCGGGGAATCGGTGGTGAAGCGCGCCATCGGCACGGCGCAGCAGACCGTCCAGGGCGCCGAGCTCGCCCAGACGACGCGGGAGAACTTTGTGAACGCGCTGCAGGGGCGAGTTGCCGGCGTCGAGGTGGTGAGCAGCTCTGGCGTGCCCGGCGCCTCCTCGATGATCACCATCCGCGGCGTGAGCTCGATCAGCACCAGCAGCCAGCCGCTGATGATCCTCGACGGCCTCCCGCTCGACAACAAGACCCTCAACACCGGGGTCCTCGCCTCCGATGCGCCGGGCTCCACGGTGGCGTTCAGCAACCGGGGGCTCGACTTTACCAACCGGGCCTCCGACCTCAACCCCGACAACATCGAGTCCGTCGTGGTGCTCAAGGGTCCGGAGGCCGCCGCCCTCTACGGCATTGACGCCGCGAACGGCGCCATCGTCATCACCTCCAAGCGCGGCCGGGGGCCGCGGGGCTTCGCCTACAGCAACAGCTTCAGGGTCGAGGCGACCCGGGCACGGCCCCAGATCCAGCGGGTCTACGGCCCGACCTCGCTCACCAGTGGCCAGCCCACCTCGTTCTTCTACTTCGGCGCTCCCTACGCGGCGGGCACCCAGTTCTACGACAACGTGGACGGCTTCTTCCGTACCGCGCTGACCCAGAGGCACAACCTGTCCTTCTCGGGAGCCGAGCAGGACAACCGCTTCACCTACCGGCTGGCGGCCGGCGTAGACCGGCAGGCCGGGGTGGTTCGCAAGTCGAACTACAAACGGGTGAACCTGACCGCGGCATCGCAGGGCCAGATCACCGACTGGTTGAAGGCGGACGTCATGATGGAGTACGCCTACGTCAGCAACGACCAACCCTGGAAGGGAGACGGCGGGCCGCTGATCGGCCTCCTGGTGTGGCCCCAGACCGACGACGCACGGGAGTATCTCACTGCCGCGGGCACCCGGCGCCGGGTCACCGCCGCCGCCGCCGCATCAGCCGAGGTGGACAACCCCTACTTCAGCATCGAGAAGAACCGCAGCAATGCCAAGAACAACCGGATCCTCGCCAATGCCGGGCTGGTCCTCACCCCGGTCACCTGGGGAAGCCTCAAGACCAACCTGGGCGTGGACGGTTATACCAACGAGTTGCTGATCATGCGGCACCCCGAGAGCGCGCTGGGGAGCAACGCCAACGGCATCCTCGACCAGGCCGACGACGTCACCCGTAGCCTCAATGCGCAGACGTTGCTGACCATCAACCCCATCTCCTTGGCGAAGTCCCTCTCGCTGAGCGGGCTGGTGGGGAACCAGATCAACGACTACAAGTCCACCACCACGGCGGTGAAAGGCCAGGACTTCCTGGACCCGAACTTCGTCTCGGTCAACAACACGCTGCTGCGGACCACCCGGACTACCATCTCCCACCGTCGGCTCTTCGGCCTCTACGGGCAGGCGACGCTCGATTACAAGCGCTACCTCTACCTGACGCTGACCGGCCGCAACGACTGGACCTCGACGATCCCCCGCGAACGCAACAGCTTCTTCTACCCTGCGGCCTCGTCCAGCTTCATCTTCTCCGACGCCTTCCCGGCTGTCCGTCGCTTGCTGACCGGCAAGCTCCGGGCAGCCATAGCCGAGGTAGGGCGCGACGCGCGGCCCTACGCGTACCGGGCCGTCCTCGAGTCCAAAACCACGGCGAACGGCGGCTACGGCTACGGGTTCACCGGACCGAACGTCCACCTCCGGCCGGAGTTCGCGCGGTCCTACGAGCTTGGCACCGAGCTGGGGTTCCTGAATGACCGGGTGGGACTCGACGTCACCTGGTACCGGAAGACCACGCGGGACGCGATCGTCAACGACGTCCGCGGAAGCTATGCCACCGGCTATATCCTCTTCAACTTGAACGGCGCCGACATCCGCAACCAGGGGCTCGAGGTAACGCTCAAGGCAACCCCGGTGCTGCAGCGGAACTTCTCCTGGGACGTGCTGGCCAACTTCGACCGCACCCGCGGCCGCACCCTTTCGCTGCCCAACAACTTTCCGGAGTCGTACGTCTCCGACACCTGGCTCTTCGGGAACGTGCGCAACGGCACGGCGAAGGGGATGTCCACCCGCTCGCTGACCGGCCTCTTCTATCTCCGGAACAACAAGGGTCAGCTGCTGATCAGTCCGACGACCGGCCTCCCGCTGCGGTCCCCCAGCTTCATCGACGCCGGGTATGACCGCCAGCCCGACTGGACGATGGGGCTGACCAACAGCTTCCGGTACAAGCGCCTCGCGCTCGATTTCCTCCTCGACTTCCGGCGGGGCGGCGACGTCTTCAACGCAACGGAGCATTACCTGACCGCCCGGGGCCTCAGCATGCGGACCCTGGATCGCGAGCAGCCGCGGGTGATCGAAGGAGTGCTCCGCGACGGCAAGGAGGACACCGACAACCCGACGAAGAACACCATCGTCGTCATCCCGGCGGTCCAGACGGACTACTACACCACCATGAGCGAGGAGCTCTTCATCGAGAAGGACATCAACTGGGTGCGGCTCAGGGATGTGACCCTGCGGTGGACCCTTCCCGGACGGTACCTGAACGCCCGGGAGGCCAGCGTGTTCCTGACCGCCACCGACCTCTTCCTGATCACCAACTACTCGGGGCTCGATCCCATCGTGAATGGCAACACGGCGGCGGTGGGCGGCTCGGGCGCCGCGGGAATCGATTACGGCAACTTCCCCATCCCCCGCGGCATTTCCTTCGGGCTCTCGATCGGATTCTGACCATGCGCAAGCTCTCTGGAGGGCTGCTGGCCGCGTCGCTCGTCGCCTCGACGAGCTGCCAGACTTTTCTCGACGTCAACGACAACCCCAACGGCCCCGAGCAGGTGTCGCCGAATCTCTATCTGGCGCCGATGCTGCACTGGATGGTGACCTCGCCCCAGTTCGACGGCCGTTTCGTGGGGCGCTATGCCCAGGAGTGGATCCTGGCGTGGAACCAGACCAGCCTCAGCACCTGGGACCGGATGGGGTACGATGCGGCCAGCGACAACGGCGCCCAGCAGTGGCGCGACGTCTACTGGAGCTTCGGCCAGAACCTGGTGGACATGATGACCAAGGCCGAGGCCGAGGAGCGCTGGGACCTCCTCGGCATCGGGTACATCCTCAAGGCGTGGGGGTGGCTGGTCCTCACCGGGCTCCACGGCGAGATCATCGTCAAGGAGGCCATCGATGCCTCCAAATTCAGCTTCAACTACGACAGTCAGGAGTACGCCTACCAGGAGGTGTTCGCGCTCCTGGAGAAGGCGATCGAGAACCTGAATCGCACCGATGGGCTGGTGAACGCCAGCTACATCTCCCGGACCGACAAGATCTACCTGGGCGACCGGAGCAAGTGGCTGAAGGTTGCCTGGGGCCTCAAGGCCATGGCCCTGAACCACTTCTCCAACAAGGCCTCCTACAGCCCGGCGGACGTGATCGCGGCGGTGAATGCGTCGTTCGCGAGCAACGCGGACGACGTCCTGCTGACCTATCCCAACACGAACAACGACGACATCAATTTCTGGGGGCGCACCCGCGGGAACATCCAGGGGACGACCTCGGGGTACCGGCAGACCCAGTTCGTGGTGGATCTGATGGACGGCACCGTATTCGGCGCCGTGGATCCGCGGATGAGCCGGATGTTGGCGCCGTCGCCCGACGGGCAGTTTCGCGGCCTGGACATCAACGTGGCGGGCTTCGGGGCGCTCACCACCAGCCAGCAGCCCAACAACTTCCATGGGTACCCGTCCACCGGCGGCCTCCAGCAGCCCGGGCGCTACCTGTTCGACGACAAGGCGCGCATCCCCGCCTTGACCTACGCCCAGCTCCAGTTCATCAAGGCGGAGGCGGCGTACCGGCTGGGCGACAAAGCCACCGCGCTGACCGCGTACAAGAACGGGGTTTCTGCTCACATTGACTTCGTCAATTCCCGCAATCTCGACGCCGGCCAGACCCCGACCCAGATCACCGCGGCGGAGAAGTCGGCGTTTCTCGCGGATATCCGGGTCGTACCCACCGATCCGAATGCGCTGACCCTCACCCACATCATGTCCCAGAAGTACATCGCGCAGTGGGCGTGGGGGCACAACGAGATCTGGATGGACCTGCGCCGCTACCACTACACCGATATGGATCCGGGAGGCGCGCAGCAGGTCTTCCCGGGGTTCGCCCCGCCGCTCGTGCTCTTTGCGGACAACGGTGACAAGCTGGTGCAGCGGATCCGCCCCCGTTACAACTCCGAGTACATCTGGAATATCCCGGGGCTTGAGGCCATCGGCGGCCTGGCCCTGGACTACCACACGAAGCCGCTCTGGATCACTCAACCGTGACCGGGACCATGACCAGACATCGCGCCATTGCCGCGTTGCTCGCCGCCGTCGCTCTGGTCTCCTGCGACAAGGACGCCGTGCAGGACATCACAGGGACCCCGCCCGGAGCAAACATCAAGTTCTTCCACTTCGGGGTGGGGGCTCCCGGCGTGAACTTCTACGCCGACGACACCAAGGTGACCGCGATCAACTCCACCACCAAGGTCGAATCGACCACCGGCACGACCTATGGCGGCGTCGGGGCGGGGGGATTCTACTCCGCCCTCGCGCCGGACCAGTACAGCTTCACCGGGCGAATCGCCGCCGCGACCGACAAGGACCTCCCGATCGCAACCGTCAGCACGACGCTCGAGCAAGGAAAGAGCTATTCGTTCTACCTGAGTGGGTTCTACAACACCACGGCCAAGAGCGTGGACGCGTTCGTGCTGGAGGACGCCTACCCGGCCGAAATTGACTGGTCCCAGGCGTACGTCCGATTCGTGCACGCCATCTCGAATGCGAATCCGCTGACGCTCTACGCCAAGCTGCAGACCACCGGGGTGGAGACGGCGCTCGGCGCGGCCGTCGCGTACAAGCAGGGCGGCAACTTCACTGCACTCCCCGCCGGAGTGTACGATCTGGGCGCGCGGTACACGGGAGTGGCGACCAACGCGATCAGCCGGACCGCCGTGTCCTTCGTGGCGGGGCGGGTTTATACGATCGGCGCCCGGGGAGACATTACCGTCACCTCGTCCACGGCGACTAACCGCCCATTTCTGGACAACACGGCGAACCGCTGACCACGAGGTTGTAAATGGAAGTAGTCTTGGCACACAAACTCAGCAGGCGAGAGGACCGAATCGTCTGCTCTCGCCTCTCAAGTTGTTGCTCAGATTTGGCTTCCGCTAGTCGGGACGGCGGGATTTGACCGGGAAGTCACGAGCCGCAGGCGAGTGACGGCGGCGAAAGCATGGCGGACTGATGAAAGCAAAGCGGGCCGCGTAGGCCCGCTTTCGCTGAGTCGGGACGGCGGGATTTGAACCCGCGACCCCCTGAACCCCATTCAG
>DASYTT010000059.1:0-24343 GCA_036002045.1 Gemmatimonadales bacterium | reverse complement strand
CTGGGGCAATACGGACGGCTTTGCCATTCGGGGCCGGCTTCCCGAAGTGGTCCAGAACCGGATCGAAGGCTTCGACTTCCTCTTGATCCATGGCCACCAGCTCGGCGTACCCACGCCGGAAGGCCTCAACCGCGCCTACCCGAACGCGGAAGTCATCATCTACGGGCACACCCATAAGCCGCTCTTGACGGTGGTGGACCAAGTGGTCACCGTGATGAACCCGGGAGGTGCCGGGCCGTTCCGGTTTGGACTGCCGGCGTCGGTAGGGATCATGGAGCTGGAGCCGGGGATTCCCCCGCGGGCTCGGCTCGTGCCGCTCGCAGAATCTGGAGACGAATGATGCCGCGACCTGCCTATCTCTTCGTTGCTCTGGTCCTAGGCGCTGCCCAGCGCGCGAGCTCACAGAGCGACGCTCCGGTCGCCTTCACCAACGCCACCGTGATCGACGTCGACGCCGGGAGGACACTGCCGGGCATGACTGTCGTCGTGAGCAACGGCCGCTTCATCGCGGTGTCCAACGAGGGATTCCAGCCGCCCCGTGGCGCCCGGATCATCGACGCGAGCGGGAAATTCTTGATCCCGGGGTTGTGGGATATGCACGTGCACGCGGCGTTTCCGGACCTCGACGCTCAGTTCCTGCCGCTGCTCGTGGCCAACGGGGTGACCGGGGTGCGGGAGATGTTCAGCCGGCTCGACTGGGTGGATTCCTCCCGGGCGCGGGTGCGGCGCGGCGCGTTCCCGGGACCCCGCATCGTGGCGTCGGGGCATATCCTGGATGGGAAGCCGCCGATCTGGCCCGGCTCCGTCGCCGTGACCACGGCGGCGGAAGCGAAGCGCGCGGTGGATTCCCTGGTCCGGGGCGGCGCCGATTTCATCAAGGTCTACAGCCGGCTGTCTCCCGAGGCCTTCTTTGCGGCCGCGCGCGAGGCCAGGGCGAAGCGAGTCCCCTTCGCCGGCCATGTCCCGACCCTGGTGCGAGTGCAGGATGCCTCCGACTCCGGCCAGCGCAGCATCGAGCACCTCACTGGGATGTTTACCGCCTGCAACGCCCGGGAGGAACACCTGCTGGCCGGCCTCGCGGCCGCGGTCCAGTCTCCGAAGGGATGGGACTCCGCCGGCATGCTTTCTCGCGCCAGCGCGGACGTTCAGTTGCAGGAGTTCAGTGCGGAGCGCTGCCGGGCGGTGGCCGCGCGCCTCGTCAAGAACGGGACCTGGATGGTCCCCACGATCGCTGTGCTGCATTCGACCGCGTACCTGGATGACAGCACGCTGGCTGCCGATCCCCGGCTGCGTTACATCCCGAGTGGCTTCAAGCAGGGCTGGAATCCGAAGGCCGACTTCCGCTTTCGTATGTTGACGCCGGCCGACTGGGCGCGCCGCAAGGTGATCTACGCCAAGCAGCTCGAGATCATCCGGCTGCTGCACGATGCGGGAGTGCGCTTTCTGGCGGGCACCGACCTCGCCAATCCGTACATCTATCCGGGATTCTCGCTGCACGATGAGCTGGCCTCACTGGTCGCGGCGGGATTCACTCCTGCCGAGGCACTGCGGGCGGCGACGCTCGATCCGGCGCGTTATCTCGGGGCGGCCGATTCACTCGGCAGCATCGAGCCGGGAAAGCGGGCCGATCTGGTGCTACTCGATGCGAATCCGCTCGACGACATTCGCAACACCACGAAGATCGCCGCCGTTGTGGCCGCCGGTCGCCTCTATGACCGCGAGGCGCTCCGCAAGCTCATCGCCGAGCGAGACCTACCGTAGCAGTCCCCTGTCACCTCTCACCTCTCACTTCTCACCTCTCCCTTCTCACCGCAGTTCCCCTTGACATTCGATGTATTATGTCGCATCGTATACATCGACATTCGATAGGAAGCCGCCGTGCCGCGACCGCCGCTCGATCTCCTGCAGGGAACCCTCGACCTCCTGGTGCTGCAGACCCTGAGCTGGGGGCCTGCCCATGGCTACGCCATCGCCCGCTGGATCGAGCAGCTCACCGGCGACGTGCTCCAGGTGGGCGAAGGTTCGCTCTACCCCGCGCTGCACCGGCTGGAGGAGCGCGAGTGGATCGAAGCCGAGTGGCGGCTCTCCGACAACAACCGGCGCGCCAAGTTCTACCGGCTCACCAGCCGCGGCCGCCAGCAGCTTCGCGCCGAGACCGCCATGTGGGCCCGGATGGTCGACGCGGTGGGCCGGGTGCTGAAAACCCACCAGCAACCCGCGTGAGGTAATTCGTGTCCAATAGCCCATAGCCAATAGCCCATAGCCCATAGCCCATAGCTCATAGCGCATAGCCCATGATGCTCCCCTTCCGTAAATCCGAGGAATTCCTGGGCGACCTGTGGCGCGACGCGCGCTTCGCCTGGCGCAGCCTGCGGCGCCAACCCGGCTTTCTAGTGGCAATCCTGCTGACCCTCGGCATCGGCGTCGGCGCCAACACCGCCATCTTCACCGTCTTCCGGGCGACGTTGCTCCGTCCGCTCCCTTATGCGGAGCCCAAGCGCCTCGTGCATCTCTGGGAAACGGTTCCGGCTGCAGCGGGTGGCCGGTCGGAGGCGTCCTACCCCGATTTCCTCGACCTCAAGACCGGGAGCCGAAGTCTCGCGGGCCTCGAGGGGTACGATGCCACCAACGTGACGCTCACCGGAGAGGCCCTGCCTCGGAGGGCGCAGGGGATGCGGGTCACCCCGGGGTTCTTTGGCTTGATGGGAGTCGCCCCCGGGCTCGGCCGCTTCTTCGCATCCGACGAGCAGCCGCCGAATGCCCCCGCCGTGGTGGTGCTGAGCTCCGGATACTGGCACCGCGTGCTCGGCGGAGACCCTGCGGTGCTCCGGCGGACGATTGCGATAGATGGGCGTCCGTATCGCGTGATCGGAGTGTTGCCGCCTGGCTTCCAGTTCGCCCCGGCGGGCGAAGCGGAGCTCTGGCTGCCACTCGATCGCTCGGCGGAAGGGCTGGGGGAGCGGTTCAACCACTGGCTCAATCTGGTCGGGCGCCTGCGTCCCGGGGTAACGCTGGCTGCGGCGCGGGAGGATCTCTCCGCCCTCATGACTCGCCTGGCCTCCGAATACCCAGAGACCAACCAGGGACGCGGTGTGCTCGTGGTTCCCCTCCGCGACGAGGTGATGGGCGAGATCCGGCCGATCGTGCTCGCGCTGTTCGGTGCGGTTGGCCTGGTCCTGCTCATCGCCTGCGCCAACATTGCGAGTCTGCTGGTCGCGCGCGCGCTCGCCCGGCAACGGGAGCTGTCGGTACGCGTGGCGCTGGGGGCTGGCCGCTTCCGGCTGATCCGGCTGCTGCTCGCGGAGAGTCTGCTCATTGCTGGAATCGGCGGGCTGATCGGCGCCGCGCTCACGCCGCTCGCGGTGAAGTACCTCACCGAACAGTTTCCCGGCCGCTTCGTGAGCCGGCTGCCTTTCCTTCGTGACGTTCAAGTGGATCCCGTGGTGCTGCTCTATGCCCTGGCGATCGCGCTGGTCATGGGGGTTGGATTCGGCTTGGTGCCCGCTGTCCACGCGGCCCGCGCCTCGAGCGCCGAGCTGCTGCGCGGTGATCGAGTGACCGGCGGAGGGCGCCGGCTGCGGGACGTGCTGGTAGTCGGCGAGCTCGCCCTGACGACCGGCCTCCTCGTGGCGACCGGCCTGCTGGGCAGAAGCCTCCAGAACCTGCTCTCCACCGATCTGGGATTCCAGCCGGAGCGGGTGCTGACTATGCGGGTCGCGCTCGCGGGCCCCCGCTATCAGTCCGGCGCCGCGCAACAAAGCTTCTTCGAATCGCTGCTGGCCAGGACACGAGGTCTCCCCGGTGTGACCCATGCGGGCGCGGTGAGCAACCTTCCGCTCAATGGCGGCGGCACCAACACGTTCCGGGTCGAAGGGCAACCCGAGCCTGAGCCATCGCAGCGGCCCGAAGCGACGATGCGGGGCGTAGCGGGAGAGTACTTCCAGACGCTGGGCATCCGACTGGTCGGAGGACGCGGATTTGACGCGCGCGACGATTCGGCCAGCGCACCCGTCATAATGCTCAGCGAATCGCTCGCCCGCCGAATCGCTCCCGCGGGGAGCGCGCTGGGAGCCCGGCTGCGCTTTTACGCCTTTCCGGAGCAGCCCTGGACCGTGGTCGGCGTGGTTGGCGACGTGAAGACCGGCAGTCTCGACGCCGATCCGCCTCCCACGATCTACTACAGCCATCGCCAGGGCCCGGAGAACCGCATGTCGCTGGTGATTCGCGCCGCGGGAAGCCCGACCTCGCTGGTTGCGCTCATCCGTTCCGCGGTGCGCGAGCTGGATGCCGCGCTTCCGGTCTATGCGGTGGGAGCGATGGCGAGCCAGATCGACGAGTCACCGGCCGTGCTCGCACGCCGGTTTCCGCTGACCCTGATCACCGCGTTCGCCGCCGCGGCGCTGCTGCTGGCGGTCATCGGCATCTACGGAGTCATCAGCTATTCGGTCACCCAGCGCACCCGCGAGATGGGAGTGCGGATGGCGCTCGGCGCGACCGCGAGCAACCTGGTGCGGACCGTGCTGCGCCAGGGAATTCGGCTGGCTGGTCTCGGTATCCTGCTGGGGACTGCGCTGGCCTTTTTCGCCTCGCGAGTCCTGGGGACCCTTCTCTACGGAGTCAGCGCGAGTGATCCGTTGACGTACCTCGGCGTCGGGCTCCTCCTCGCACTGGTCGCGCTGGCGGCGAGCTGGCTGCCGGCTCGGCGCGCCGGACGGGTTGATCCATTGACCGCAATCAGGGCGGAATGACGTCGCAACCAATAGCCAATAGCCCATAGCTCATAGCCCATAGCCCATAGCTCATAGCTCATAGCGGCAACGATGATCCCCTTCTGGAAGCCGGACCTCCGCGCCGACGTCGACGCGGAGCTGCAATTCCACCTCGAGACGCACGTCCGCGACTTAATCGCGGCGGGCCGCTCACCCGCCGCCGCGCGCGAGGAAGCCGAGCGGCGCTTCGGCGAGCAGCGAGCGATCCGGGAGGCCTGTCTCGCCATCGACAAACGACGCCGGGAGCGCGAGCACCGGCGGGAGGTATTCACCGACATGCTGCAGGATCTCCGTTTCGCGTTCCGAGCGCTCCGGAAGAGTCCGGGTTTTGCCTTGCTGGCCGTGCTGTGCATCGGGCTGGGGGTGGGTGTCACCAGCACCATCCTGAGCGCGGTGCACGCCATCCTGATCCGTCCGCTGCCGTACCAGAGAGCCGAGGAACTGGTGGCGATCTATGCGCGGAGGGCGGCTCTGGACGAGCACGGCGTCAACATCGCGTACCCGGACTATGTCTCCTGGCGCGAGAGCAACCAGAGCTTCACGGATGTGGGGATGTGGACCTGGCAGGCCCTCGCGTTCTCGGGTGAGGGTGAGCCGGAGCGGGTGGAGGGGGCCATGGTCACGCCCAACCTTTTCAATCTGCTCGGGGTGCGGCCGCTGCTGGGCCGGAGTTTCCTGCCCGAAGAACTGTCGACCACCACGCCGGTTAGGGTCGTACTGCTGAGTTATGGGCTCTGGCAGCGCCGCTTCGGCGGCGATCGCGGCATCGTCGGCCGAACGATCACGGTGGATGGATTCCCTCATCAAGTCGTGGGGGTGATGTCCCAGGGATTCGGGTTCCCCGACCGGGGCCAGGCCTGGCTGCCGTTCACGGTGGACCAATGGGGCGCGGAGCGGGGGAATCGGTTTTACGCCGGGGCGATCGCGCGACTCAAGCCCGGCGTCACCCTCACTCAGGCGCAGCGGGATCTCGATGTAATCTCGGCGCGACTGGTACAGGAGTTCCCGAACGACAACCGTGGCTGGGATGCGGAAGCGGTTTCCCTGCGGGAAGATCTGGTGGGCGACATGCGGCGGCCCCTGATGGTGTTTCTCGGTGCGGTGGGGTTCGTGCTGCTGATCGTCTGTGCCAACGTGGCCAACCTGATGCTGACCCGCGGCGCGGCGCGCCAGCGCGAGATGGCGGTGCGGGTCGCGATCGGCGCGGGGCGACAGCGGCTGGTGCGGCAGCTCCTCACCGAAAGCCTGGTGCTCGCCGGATTCGGTGGGCTGGTGGGGATCGCCATCGCGGCGGTTGGGGTGCGGCTCTACGGGCAGGCGGTGCCCGACGGGCTGCCCTGGTACGTGAGGCTGCGGCTCGATGGGATGACGGTGCTCTTCACGGTGGCGATCGCGATGCTCACCGGCATCCTGTTCGGCCTGGTGCCGGCCTTCCGCAGCACCGATCTCAACTTGAGCGGCGCGCTCCGGGAGGGAACCGGGGGCTCGGGAGAGGGGCGCCAGCGGGCCCGGTTGCGCAGCGCATTGGTCGTGGCCGAAGTGGCGCTCTGCCTGGTGCTCATGATCGGCGCCGCGCTGCTGATTCAGAGCTATCGCGCCCTGCAGGGTACCCAGCTGGGGTTCGAGCGGCGTGGAGTGCTGACCCTGCGGCTCTCGCTGCCCCGGTCCACGTACGACCAGCCCGACAAGCGCACATTGTTCTATGCGACTCTCTTCGACCGGCTCGCCGCACTGCCCGGGATCAGCGCGGTGGGCTCGGCGCAAGGGATTCCGATGAGCGGCTGGAACCTCCAGGCCAGCATGGACATCGAAGGCCGGCCGCCTCGACCCGAGGGGCAGGGACTGGAGGTTCACTACCAGATCGTGTCACCCGATTACTTCAAAACGCTCGAGATTCCTTTGATCCGCGGCAGGAGTTTCACCCGCTTCGATCGCGACACGCTCAATCCGGTCGTCCTGATCAATCAGAGCCTGGCAAAGAAAGAATTCGCCGGAGAGGATCCGCTGGGGAAACGAATCAAGCTGGGCGGGCCGGGTCCCTGGGCGACGATCGTCGGTGTGGTGGGTGACTTCCGGCATTACCGCTTGCCGCAACCGATGGGACCGGCGGTGTACTACAGCTACTTCGGGGCACCAGGCTATACCCAGACGCTGGCCATCCGAACGCGCGGCGATCCACTCGACGCGCTGCCACAGGTGCGCGGTGTGCTGCACGAGCTCGATCCCAACCTGCCCGCCTTCCAGGAGCAGTCGCTCGAGCAGGCGGTGGACCGCGCGCTCTGGCGCCAGCGGCTGCAGGGCCAGGTGCTGGGATTCTTTGCGGCGCTCGCGCTGCTGCTCGCCGCGGTCGGGATCTACGGGGTGATCTCCTACGGCGTGACGCAGCGGACGCGGGAAATGGGAGTGCGGATGGCGCTGGGCGCCTCGGGGTCGCGGGTGGTCCGGCTGGTGGTGCGCCAGGGCATCGTGCTGGCGCTGGTCGGCGTCGGGTTAGGTCTGGCCGGGGCGCTGGCGCTCACGCGGGTGCTGGCGCGCTTGCTCTACGACGTGCCGGTCACCGATCTGACCACGTTCATCGTGGTTCCGCTGGTGCTCGGCGGCGTCGCCGTGGTGTCGAGCTGGCTGCCCGCCCGGCGGGCCGCGAAAGTGGATCCGCTGGTGGCGATGCGGGCGGAGTAGCCTACTTCAGCGCGAGCACCAGCTAGTCCCGCCACCGCGTTCAGTCCTCTGCGCGCGGGTTAGCTTGGAATGACCGAGGCGGGGTGAAAGACGTGGGACTCCAGCCACTGGATCAGGCTCTTGTCGACCGCCTCCGGCGCTTGATCGCGCACCAGCGGCATGACCATCCAGCGCTTGCCGCCCTGCATCAGGAACCAGGCGGCGGGCTGCGCCGGCAGGGCCTTCACGGGGTTGGCCAGCTGCGCTTCGTAGGACACGAAGTGAAACTCACGCCCGCGATGCACGATGCGTTTCTGCTCCATCTTGAAACCACTCATCCAGAACGCTCCCGAGCTGGAAGCACGACGGCCTCCTTGAGAATCCAAACCTTCGTTGCGAAAAATAGTCGAATCATGTCGGCATGATCGCCGGCGGGCACCAGGACGACCAGCGCCTCGGAATCGGTCCCCCGAGTGAGCTTGAC
The DNA here is from genome assembly GCA_036002045.1 of Gemmatimonadales bacterium. Lineage (GTDB taxonomy): Bacteria > Gemmatimonadota > Gemmatimonadetes > Gemmatimonadales > GWC2-71-9 > JABFSM01. Next base: position 16,432 of record DASYTT010000059.1, on the reverse strand, counting down.
GGTCTCTTTGCGACGCATCCGGCCGCTCAGCTCCTTGAACCAGTGGGGCAGCCGGTCGCGCTCGGCATGGCGCACCACCGTGCGGGAGCGCTCCCCCGTGACGTCGGCGAGGGCCACCTGGCAATACCAGCGGCCTCGGGCCGGACCTCGCGTCGCCGGGCTGAAGGTGAGGGAGCGATCGGGCAGTTCCTCCCACGCTTTGTGGGCCGGCGCGGTGCGTGGCCGCACTTCGACCCGGCCCTTGGGATCCTCCGGCACCCGCACCAGGAATTCCCAGCTGTTCTTGCTGGTCAAGTTGCGGTCCATGACGACATAGGTGTGCTCGGTACCCCGCACCGCCTCGCCGGCGAAGGTCCAGGACGCGGGACGCGAGCCCAGCGGAGCGACTTCGACGCGATCCAGCCGGTACCGGTTGCGAGATCCCATAGGGTCCCTCTCCGAGGTGAGAAGTAAGAGGTGAGACGTGAGAGGGAAAAACCTCTCACCTCTAGCGTCTCACCTCTCACCAGCGCAGGAGTGGCCTTGAAAGATACCGGGGTGACCCGCCCTAACGAAGTCGCGGTGCCGGACGTATTACTTGGTTCAGCCCATAGCCTATAGCCCATAGCCCATAGCCCATAGAGGGTTCCATGCTCCGCACCCCAGGCTTGCTCGCCGTCGCCATCGCTCTGCTGGCCCAGCCGCCGCTGGCCCGGGCGCAGCAGCGGGTTGACGAGGAATACGGCAAGAAGATCAAGGAATACCTGCAGGACCCGCGCATCTCGACGGAGCTGGTCGATCATCTGCCCGCCTCGAGCAGCGTGCCCACGCCGCTCAAGTTCCTGGGCCGCATCGTGGGAACCCCGGGCGAGCTCACCTACGCCAAGGACATTCACCGCTACCTCGCGGCGATCGACCAGGCCTCCCCGCGGGCTACGCTGTGGAAGATCGGGCAGTCCGAGGAGGGCAGGGACATCGTGCTGCTCGCGATCGCCAACGAGGCCACCATCCGGCAGCTCGAGCGCTACAAGGGTATGCTGGCGGCGCTCACCGACCCGCGAAAGACGAGCGAAGCGCAGGCGCGCGAGCTCATCAAGACGGCCAAGCCGATCTATTACATCACCAGCGGGATGCACTCGCCCGAAACCGGCGGGCCGGAGATGCTGATGGAGCTGGCCTATCGGCTCGTGGTGGAAGAGACGCCGTTGATCCAGGGCATTCGCGACAACGTCATCACCTTCATTACGCCGGTGATCGAAGTGGACGGCCGCGAGAAGCAGGTGGACACCTACTACTTCAACAAGAAGCGGGCTCAGGGCGACGCGCGGCTGCCCTTGATGTACTGGGGCAAGTACGTCGCGCACGACAACAACCGCGACGGCATGGGCCAGTTCCTCCAGCTCACCCGCGCGGTCACCCGAACCTTCCTCGAATGGAAACCCACGATCCTGCACGATCTGCACGAAGCGCAGACGTATCTCTATGCCTCCACCGGCACCGGGCCCTACAACGAGCAGCTCGACCCGATCACCGTCAACGAATGGTGGATGCTGGCCGAGAACGACGTCATGGAGATGACCAAGCGGGGGGTGCCGGGCGTGTGGACCTACGGGTTCTACGACGGCTGGGTGCCCAACTACATGTTTTTCATCGCCCATTCCCACAACGCGGTGGGCCGCTTCTACGAGGTGATGGGCTACGGTCCGGACAATCGCGTCGTGCAGGCGGGTCCCACGGTCACCAGCCGGGAATGGTTCCGTCCCAATCCGCCGCTGCCGTCCATCAACTGGGGACCCCGCAACAACACCAACATCCAGCAATCGGCGATTCTGCTCGCGCTCTCGCACGTCGGCAAGAACCGGGATCTGTACCTGGAGAACTACTGGATCAAGAACAAACGCTCGGTGGACAAGGGGAAGACCGGCCCCACCTATGCCTGGGTGATCCCGGCCGGCCAGCGCCGCAAGGCCGATGCGGCCGACGCCGTCAATGAGCTCCGGCGCCAGGGGCTCGAGATTCACACGGCTGCGGCGCCCTTCAAAGCCGGGTCCGTCACGGTTGCCGCGGGCGATTACGTCATCCGGGCCGACCAGCCGTATCGCACCTTGGCCGACATGTACTTCTCGCTGCAGAACTACGCGCCCGCCAACCCGTCGCCCTACGACGATACCGGCTGGACCTTCCAATACATGCGGAACCTGGTCATCACGCCGGTCGGCGATAAGAGTGTCCTGGAGCAGAAGCTGGCGCCGGTGCTCGCCGAGGTGCGGGCTCCGGGGGGAATCAGTGGAACCGGCAGCGTCGTAGTCGTGGAGCACACCACCGATGCCAATGTCGTCACGTTCCGCTACAAGCTGGCCGACGTGAAGATGCAGGCAGCCGAGGAGGACTTCGAGGCCGGTGGCCATCGTTTCCGTGCCGGCGCATTCATCATCGCGAACGCCGATCGCGCCCAGCTCGAGCCCGTGCTCACCAGCCTCGGGTTGTCCGGCTGGGCCATGGCTGCCGCGCCCACGGTGAAGAGCCATGAGCTCGATATCCCGCGCATCGGATACGTCCATAGCTGGGCCAACACCCAGAACGAGGGGTGGGTACGCGCCGCGCTCGATACCTACGGCGTTCCCTACACCTATTTCGCCGATCAGAAGCTCCGCGAGGGCAACCTTCGCGCGAAATACGATGTCATCATCTTCCCTCACGTGGGCGGCAACGCGCAGGGTCAGGTCAACGGAATTCCCAAAGGCGCCGGAGCCCCGCTCCCCTATAAGAAGACCGAGGCCACTCCCAACCTCGGCGCCCTGGACCAGAGCGACGACATTCGTGGCGGCATGGGCCTCGAAGGGCTGATGGAGCTCTACAGGTTCGTGCAGGAAGGCGGCACGCTGATCACGGAGGGGTCCACGGCGACGATCTTCCCCGAGTACAACCTCACCTCCGGGGTGACGGTGGAGAATCCCAGCGGCCTCTTTGCGCGGGGCAGTATTCTGCGCGGCATGGTCACCGATCCGAAGAGCCCGCTCGCCTACGGCTTCGAGGGGACCAGCCTGCCGGTCTACTTTAGCCAGAGCCCGGTGCTGAGCGTCGCTGCCGGCGGGGGCTTTGCCGGCTTCGGCGGTGGCGGTGGAGGCGCAGGCCTCGGCCAGAACACGACTCCCATGGCTACCCGGCTCAAGCTCTCGCCGTATGGAGCCACCGGCGAGACGGCCGCGCCCACCGCACCGGCAGGCGGCGGTGGCGGTCGCGGGCCTGGCGGAGCGGGAGGGGGAGGAGGAGGAGGAGCCTTTGGTGCCCTCGGGGCCGCCGGAGCGGGGGAGCGCCCGCGCGTAGTGGTCTCCTTCCCCCTCAATCAGGATGATATGCTGCTTTCCGGGACGCTCGCGGGCGGGCAGGCACTGGCCGGACGAGCCCAGCTGGTCGATGCGCCGATCGGGAAGGGCCACGTGGTGCTGTTCGCCATCCGGCCGTTCTGGCGCTGGCAAACCCAGGGGACCTACTTCCTGGGGTTCAATGCGATTCTGAACTGGAATGATCTCAATGCCGGTAAGCCGGGCACCACGCCGGTGCCGGTCGGAGGTGGGCAGCCCCAATAGCGCTAACAACAACGGTGAGAGGTGAGAAGTGAGAGGTGAGAAGTGAGACGGAAATGCCGTTCCCTCTTACCTCTCACCTCTCACCTCTCACCTCTTGTTAGGCGGCGAGACGGTCGCGCCGAGTTGAGTCAGCAGACCGTGGAGGTCGGAGAGGAAGCGAGCCTCGACGATCTTGCCCCCCTCGATAGTGAACAAGTCGAATCCGACCCATTTGACTTGGTTGCCAGTTGGTGGGATCGCTGCGAATTCCCCTTGGTGGGTGCCTTGTACCGTGTACCAGATACCAACCTTGCGGCCTTCCGCGAGGATCTCGTCAATAGTTACGCGCAAGTCCGGAAAGCCACCCAGGTGCCGACTCATGCTCTGCTTCACGCCATCACGGCCAATGACCTGGCCGTTGACGACCACTTGGTCTGCGAAGAGGTCATCCACTACCGCGAGGTGGCGTTGGTTGAATCCTTCGTCGATCCAACGGCGAACCAGAGCCTGGTTGCGATCCGTGAAGGCATCCTTGGTGGCAGGTGGCTGCTGCTGGCAGCCCGCAGCGATCGCCAGAATGGCCACCGTTGCCGCCCAACGTCTGTGCAGCTCCATCCTGTTGTTAGAGCCGGGCGCCCATGGTCGCTTACGCTTGATGATTGCCGAAAAACAAACCATAACCATCAATGTCCTTGATCACGAAACCCCTGAGACCATCAGCATCTCTGTCCGTGAGAGGCACCGTGAAACGAAGGCCGCGCGCTGCGAATTCCGTTGCCAACGCGTCCGGATCAGGCACCTCCAGGTACGCATCCCAACTAAACGCCGGCTCGCGGCCATAGTTCGGGACCGGTTCGACGGCGACCTCTTTGCCGCTGGCGATCGCTCCGAGCGCCTTGAACATGAGCATCGCCCCATCACGGCGGACAATCCCGAAGAACTCGTCGTCAGGCGTTGGTCCTCGGAAGGTGACTTCAAAACCCAGCAGATCGCGATAAAAGGCGAGTGTTTCCGTGACGTCGGTAACAATAAAGAAGGGTGAGATGCTCGAGATCGCGGCTCGACTCATCTGTCGACGCTCCGATTCAGATCCGATTCTCGCATGTGACCCCGCCCACTTCATGACGAAAGCAAGCGCTGACTCGGTTTAGAGGACTTCAAGATCGCTGCCTGTTAGGCGTCACTGCGCCTGGCCCCGGAGTACAACATGGGTGGCCTTCTCCGACCCCACGAACTGCACGCATTCGTATCCCAAGGTTCGCAGGTCAACCCCTTCGAACAGTCGCTCTCCTGTGCCGAGCAGAACCGGCGCGATTGCGACGTGCAGCTCATCGATCAAGCCCGCACGAAGATACTGCTGGATGGTATTAGGCCCACCACCAATTCGCACGTCCATCCCATCCGCAGCCGTGCGCGCTTGGTCAAGCGCCTCGTGTATGCCGCCGGTGACGAAATGGAATGTCGTTTCGCCCTTCATCTGTATGGGCGGGCGCGCATGATGGGTCAGGACGAAAACTGGAACGTGATAGGGCGGATTGTCCCCCCACCAGCCCTTCCAGTTCAGGTCCGGCCAGGGGCCACGGATCGGTCCGAACATGTTCCTCCCGAGGACCCAGGCACCAAACCTCTTGGCGCCCCGCGCAGCGAAATCGTCATCAATCCCTCTCGCGCCACCTTCCTTTCCATGCATCTGCCGCCAAGCGCGAGTGGACACGATCCAGTTGTGCAGGGCCTCACCGCCGCCGCCGAGCGGATTGTCAACGCCTTGATCTCGACCCGCCCCGTAGCCGTCAAGCGAGATAGTGAAGCTCTCAACTCGGACTCGCGTCATCATTCCTCCGCTCGGATTACGGGCCGAACGAAATACGCTCCTCTAATTGCCGCCGAAAAAGCTCCTGGGAGTCACGCCCCTTAGAAACTGCTCGATGATCGGAAGCAGCAGGTTCACCTGCGTGATGATCGCGGTATGCGACGTCGCCGGCAGAATCGCGAGTCGCGACGCGGGCAGCGGCTTGCCCATGTCGCCCATCACACCTCCGCCCAGCAGCCGGAACAGCGACACGTTGTGCTCGAGCGTCGACCCGTCGGCATCCCCGGCGATGATGAGCACGGGTGTCTTCAGGGCCTTCACGTCGGCCTCCCACGCCATGGGCTCTTGCTGGAGCGCAATCACCTTGCGGGCCAGCTCGCGAAACCCGTTCGGATTAGCCGCAAGCTTGCGATACTCCTGCTCGAGCACCGGGGGGAGCATATCGACGCTCATTTGCGGAATCGCTGCCTGGAACTCCGGCTGCCAGCCTCTGAAGTCATAGTCAACCCCCGTCACGACCAGATGATTGAGCTTCGCCGGATGCCGAATGGCGAACTGCAGCCCCGTCATCGCGCCCATCGAGTACCCGAAGACGGCGGCCTTCTTCAATCCCACCGCGTCCATCAACGCCGACACGTCATCCGCCAGATTCTGATAGGTGATGGGTCGCTTGATGTCGGTGGTCCGGCCGTGCCCCTGCAGCTCGAGCGCGTAGACCCGATGCGTCTTGGCGAGCTGCGGAATGATCTCGCCCATCATGGAAATGTTCATATAGGCGCCGTGCAGCACGATCAGCGGCTCACCCGAACCGGACACCTCGTAATACATCTGCATGCCATTCACCTGGACCAGACGACCGGTCGCCTGGGCAGCGGCCATCGTACCAGTGATGAGCATGGTTGCAGCGACGAGTGCGGGGCGGAACATCGGGTTCTCCTGGTTTGATGGCTTACACTCTGCGCCGCACGACGAGCGGTGAGATCGACCTGGGCCCGGTGCGCGCTGCGTCCTTTCCTACTCAACGTCTTCGAGCATCCCAGTGCGCACATCGCCGCTGCGCAGATAGCGGGTGATCAGCACACCGCCAGGCGTGCTGTTCGCGTGCGCCAACGAGAAGGCCGACGCCTGTGCGTTGTCGCCGAACCAGCGCTTGCCGCGCCCGAGCACGACGGGATAAACCAGAAACCAAAGCTCGTCCACCAGCCCGGCGGCGAGCAGTTGGCGCACCATATCGCCGCTACCCCACGTCAAGAGATTGGGGCCGTCCTGGTGTTTGAGCGTGCGTATCGCCTCGGCAAGGTCGCCCTTCAGCGCATGGCTGTTCTGCCAGTCCAGCGCGTCGGATCGGTGCGTAGCGACGTGCTTGGGCACCCTGTTGAACCGGTCGGCGACCGGGTGGTGGCCGCCGGAATCGGCCCCTTTGCGCGGCCAATACGCCGCGAATATGTCATAGGTATGACGCCCCAGCAGCAACTCGAACGGCTGCGAGAGCAAGTCCTGTAAGGCCTGGCCGATGAGCTCGTCGGCGTACGGGACTATCCAGCCACCGAGGCGGAAATCGCCGCTTGGATCTTCTTTAGGGCCACCGGGGGATTGAATAACGCCATCAAGACTGATCTGCTCGGCAACGATGAGCTTGCGCATACTCTTCTCCAAGTTCGTCGTCGTGAAAGTACTCGGACGGGAATGACTGCAATCACGGCGACCAATCAGCTCAAATGCTGGGTAGGCTGCTGTGACCTCCGACTCTCAGACGCGTTATGGTTGCTTAGGGGGTCCACCAGGAAGGCTCACGGCTCAAGCTGCACGATTCTCCGTCAGAACGGACCACCTTCGTCATTCTCCCAAGAAGGGCGCTGGGAGCGGCATGCCGTCCTGTCACGCGATGTTAGGCCGCGACATTGCCAGACGATTGTGATCCGCCCGAGCCCTGCGGGGCAGCCTACCTTCTCGGCTCATACCGCATCGCCACCGCTCCCGAGCCGAACTCCAGCCGGCTGACGAGCTTCAAGTCGATAGGCTTCGATAGCCCCGCGAACAACGTCGGCCCATGGCCCGCCAGCCTGGGGTGTACCACGAACTCGTATTCATCGATCAATCCCAGCTCCGCCAGCGCCAGCGGGAGCGTCACGCCTCCCGTGAACAGTCCCTTACCCGATTCCCGCTTGAGCTGCTGAACGGCCTGCCCCAGATCCCCGCGCACCAGCTCCGCGTTCCAATCGACCCGGTCGAGGGTGCTCGACACGACGTACTTCTTTGCCGCGTCGATCGTCCGGGCGAAGGGTTCCATCCACTCTGGCCTCGTCCCCGTCAGTGCCGGCGGCCGAAACGCTGCCTCCATCATTGCGTACGTCACCCGGCCAAAGAGGAGGGCATCGGCCTGCTCGAGGTTCTCGACCGCGTGACGATGCAGTTCTTCGTCCGCGATGATTACCCGATGATCGCAGCACCCGTCCAAGGTGACGTTGATGGAATAGCGAAGCGGTCGCATGGGAGCCCAAACATAGCTCGGCGGCGGGCCGCCGCGTTCAGCACCCGGCAAGCGGGGTGAGGCCGCTCACCGTCATCGTTCAATGACACCTCGACTGGGGTAGAATTGGGACCGACGCCATCCATCCTCACAGGGAGCCGGAGCACATGCTACCCATTGCCTTGCTGGCCGCCATCCTCGCGAGTCACCCCATGACCGGCGACACCGCTCGCACCCAAATCGTCTCCGAGGAAGTCAGCTTCGTGGCGGGCGGCCGGAGCATCCCCGGCACCCTCGTCCATCCTGCATCGGGCACCGGCCCCGGCCTCCTGCTCCTCGCGGGCAGCGGACCAACCGATCGCGACTGGAACAGTCCCCTGCTGCCCGGCAAGAACGGCAGCGCTCGGCTCCTGGCCGAAGCGCTGGCGGCGGGCGGCGTGACCGTGCTGCGCTTCGACAAGGCGTTCAGCGGTCGAAACCCCGGCCTCCCGATCGCCGATCTCACCCTGGATACCTATCGCGACGAGGCGACGGCAGCCCTCGACTTTCTCCGCGCGCGACCTGAGGTCGATCCCGCTCGCCTCTTCATCGCGGGACATAGCGAAGGGGGTATCCACGCCACCCGCCTGGCTCAGTCGGCCGGCGATCGGCTTCGCGGCGTGATCCTGATCTCGGCGCCGGGGCGCTCGTTGCGCGAGGTGCTCGAGATCCAGCTCGAGAAGAACGTCCTTGCCCAAGCCGGTTTGACGCCCGAGCAGCTGGAGGCAGAGATGGTGCCGATCCGGGCCTCGCTCCGCTCCTTCGTCGCGGGGCAGGAAGTCGATCCCAAGTCGGCGTCGTCCCGTCCGCAGATCGTAGCGATCCTCAGCTCCTTGATGGCACCGATGGTCGCCCGGATCGGGCGGGCACTGGCGGCGTTCGAGCCGTCCGAGGCGGCGGCAGGGCTCGCGGCGCCGGTGCTGGTACTGCAGGGAGCGAAGGACATTCAGGTCGATCCGAAGGAGGACGCGGAGCGGCTGGTCGCCGCGCGCCGCGCCGCGGGCAAGCCCGTCGACTTCCACCTGAGCCCGTCGGCCGATCACGTCCTCAAGACGGAACCGCGGTCGCTTGAAGAGGTCCGCGCCGACCCCCAACTGGTCCAGACGAGGTACAACGCGCCCGACCGGGCTCTCGCCGCCGACCTGGTCGACGCGCTGGCGCAATGGATCCGCACCCACTGAGGAAGCTGCCCATCGCCACCGCCCATCGGCAATCGCCGGTTTGCGACGGTCTTGCGGACGTTCGCCGCCATAGTACGGGCCGGCGTTATGGCTTTAGCATTTGCGCTCGTCCCGATTTGTCCACGATTCGCACGAAGCTAGCGGTATCGCGGGCATACAGTTGAACGCCCCCGTTCCCAGCGAGACCGTCGGAGAGACCGAGAGCGGAGCCGTTTGGGGCCGCGGTAAGCTTGACCAGGGGGCCGCCGGTGGGATCAATCAGCCGGAAGAGGACGCTCTCGGGGTACCTCACCCCGTTCACCGTCTCGGGTCCGTGGACGAGAATATTTGCCCGTATGCGGCCCTGATTATCGACGATCTCGAGAGCGCGTCCCCGAAGCACAGGCGGTGCGGGTTGTTTGCCGAGGGCTGTGCTGGCTTGGCTCAAAACCAGCAGGACGAGGAGCACGAGGTTGAGGAGGGTGAGTCCAAGGGTGAAGCGCTGAATTCTCGGCATGGCTCGGTCCTCGCGAAAACGTAGGTCCTGGCAGCTTCAAGCGCATGTTACGCGGCGCGGTGGCCTTCAGTCTCGGCCAAGAGAACGCAGCCTAAGCCTAGCGCGGCAGCGGCTCGGCAAGCGCCACGGCGAGACAGGGGTTCGGCGACGCGGCCTGGCGGGCACGAAAGTCCGTCAGCGCACGGTCGATGGCGCCTTGAATGAATCGCCGCTTCGGCGCGAACGGCGAGACGTCGTCCAACACCTTCGTCAGCACCCGAACCCGCGTCCCGCTGGCGGTGACAATGTCGAACCGTCGGGCAATCGATGGCAGCATCATCGCCACGAATGACTCGGTCCAGTCGTCCTCGGGGCGCCAGGTCGAGAAGACCGTGGTGAACGGGGAATGATCGAGCCGGTCGAGGAATGTCGCGATCCCGTCCCGCGAAGCGGGCTGCCAGTTCAGAACCGCGAGTGCGCCCGGGTCAAAGGACGGGGCGTTTCCCGCGGCAGCCAGCATCGCGATGCGCGCTTTGATGTTTCCGTCGAAGTCAAGCTCCCGCACCGCCTCGAGGGCCGAATCCTTGGTTACCGCTTGGTGCACGACGCCGTTCGCGTCCACGTACCAGGGCAGGGTCCAGCTGAGGTAACCAAACTCGCCAGGCTCAAACGGTTTGTTTCGAGGTCGGCGACCCAGTCCGCCACCGTAGTCCCGATCCAATAGGTGACCCACCTCGTGCGCCACCAGATGGTACAGGGTGCCAGCCGGCCCGCTGAGACTCGATGCTATTTCCACGCGGGGCAGGGTGGGATCGTTGCTGGGACGGTCGATAGGTCCCCCGGTCCACCAATGCTGGGTCCAGGCGGTGGCCCAATCGGTGTAGCGCACCTTGTTCTCGAGCACACCTCTGCGAACTGCGATGCTCCGATATTCGCTCCCCGTCTGGCTGTCGGCGAAAACGGAGAAGCTCGCATTCCACGGGGAGTAGTAGTCGAAATAGAAGCGATCCACCGAGCAGAGATAGGCCTTGAGGATGGGGGGAGCCGCGGAAAAGACCTCCCGAAGAGGCCGGAGGTACGTGGAACGATCCACTTCTCGTTCGCACTCATCCCTCGGACCATTCGTTCGGTCGCCGATGGTGAGGCAGACCTTCCGCTCCAGAGCGTCCAGCGCTTTGGTCAGGTCGTCCCTCAGGAGGTCGGTTAGGCCTTGCCTGGGTGCGCACGCGAGCGCTAAGACGAGACCCAACGCAACCGCCGTCTCGACCCGTCCAGGCCAGAGTCTCGCCTTGGCTATGAGTGCTTGGAGTGAAGCCCCTTTCATAACTACTTGCCTTTGACTGAAACGACAGCGTGCCGCCTGTTAGGCGCCACCGCCGACACCTAACGCTCCCGGCTTCGACCCGAGATGGTCTTGTCGACCGACCAGGTAAGCTTCGGCCAGCCAGCCCCGGAACTCTTCGTCGAGGTCGCTCGAGCGGCTGAGGCGAAAGGCATGGAGGTGATTCCGAGGGGAGAACGTCTCGACCCGCCGGAAGCGCGGGTGCTCAAGCCGTCGAGCAAGGACTACATGGCCGTCGAGCCACGCCCGGCGCGGCGTTACCTGGGCAAAGGACATCCGCACCTGAAAGGCAATCCGAGTCTTTTCCGGCAGGATCCGCACCGGACCGATCGACCGCACAGCGGCAACCACCTCGTCAAAGAGGGACCGGATGGCAGGCGACTTGCCTCGAAAGTGATGCGCCAGGGTGTACCGGCCGCAGGCATGGGATTGATTCCGGTTGGCGAATGGCCGCCTGCACTTCGGACATCGCCATAGCCGTGGCCGCTGAGTCATGAGAGCTGGATCGGTGTGCGCCTAACGCGGGTTAGGCGGCGCTCATTGCAGCGGGGTGTGCTGCATCGTGACTGCCTGCCAACGACCATCGCGCCGAACGAACACACGGGTGTAACGGATCCGCCCGCTAAACGGCGTGCCAGCCATCGTTCCCGTGTTGTCGGCTATGCCCTGCAAGATGGCGACGTCTCCGTAGATGCGGACGGTCAGACTATCGTAGCGGACTGACAAAAGACGCAGCATCCCCGACGCGACATCTCGGATATTGGCCGCTCTGGTTCGGACGGTCCCAAAACGGGTGAGCTCGTTGAACTCCACCGCGGTCATCCGCGAGAGAGCCACCGTGTCGCCCCGTAGCAGGGCCTGCCCGCGAGCCTCCTCCAAGGCCCGGAGCGAATCCTCAGCGGCCGGGTTCGGTGTGGCCTGCGCCGCTACTGCCGAGCCCGGCGTGTGAAGCATTGCGCTAACCACCGTGAGGAGAATCATTCGATGCCGCGGATGCATGAAATCCCCCGAAGTAGGACAAGAGAGCGGAGCCAGAACTACGCCGCCTAACGAGCTGCGCTTCCCCTGCGGGCCGTGCCAGCCGCCGCAGACCAGCTCCGTCAAACATACCTCGCGGGGGCGGAGGCGCTCACGCCCCGAGAGCAGCAAGCGCTGCTTAGGCTGTGTCGCGCAAACTCTACTTATCCAGGGGGTCGTTGGAGATCCTGTAGCCTTAGCGATCCGGTCGTTCAATGATAGTCCCCGGGGCCAGGTGGACCTCATCAGGGTCATGGTCGGTAAGTGCCGGAAGGTCGTCAGTAGCAGCCAAGGTGCCCGGCCCCTGAAGTCCTGGGTGAAGGGCCAGGACGCCAGCTGCCCCGAGGGCGATCCCGCCAACTACGCCCAGGACTAAGGCTGAGGCTGTACCGATCGTACCAGGCCGAGCGGCGAAATGGAGCGCCACCAAGCCCGCGGTGCCGATCGCAATCTCGAGGTAGGCCAAAGAGCGGGGCCGAAGCTGGCGAGCACGAGCATTGGCAAGGAGGGCGGCAGCGGCGATTAGGCCGCCTACCGAAGTGACCACAACGGTGCGAAGCGGCTCCCAGAGCCCGGCCTTGTATACAAAGGCGCCCAAGGCGATAGCGACCACGGTAACCAGAAGCGCACGAAGCCGCATGCATTCTCCATGCGCGAGTCTACCGCCACAGCCTTACGGCCAGCAGCAAGCGCTGCTTAGGCTGTGACCTCTGACTCTCAGACTCGTATGGTGCTTAAGGCGGTCCACAAGGAAGGCTCACATCCTGAACGCGGGCCCGCGAGCCCGTACCGACAAAACTCAGGGTTAGGATGTTGCCGGAACAGCCACTATGAGAGAAGACTACGCGCGTCGTATCGCCGGATCTCTGACCAGAAACCAGTCTGAGGCGATCGAGCCCGACTTGGCTCGGTCGCTGGACGGCTGCGGTGAGAGTCCTTTGAATGAGATCCTCAGATGCGCCCAGCTTAGCGAGCCGAATCGAATCGTGAGCCGAGGCGGCTGCGAGAAACTCGCGAGTGGGCCGGACAAACGCCGTCCATGGTCCAGTGTACAGAGTGAGGAACCGTGCGCCAGCGAGGGCGGCGAGCCCGAGGAACCCCGCAAGAACGAGGAATCGGCCAAGGGAACGAAGTTGCATGAGTACACCTCTGCTGCGTTCAGTTCGGTGCCGATTTTTCACGTTCCGGACTTTAAATACAGCAGCCTAACGCGGGTTAGGCGGCAGCGCGAAAGGAGAGCACCGTTAATCGGGCTCGGGGATATCAAGACTCCGAACCATGCCAAGTGCGGAGTGCGGGGGCTTGTCGGGGCTGTCCTGAAAGTTGCAGAACAGAGCGTAGGTCCGGCCGGCCTGAAAGTTGACAGCTAGTCGGCCCATCGGATCACTGCCGGGCTGCGCGATGAGGATTCCCACTACCCCGTCGATAAGGGAATCGGGGCTGCCACCTGCCTTGAGGACCTCGAGAACGCGTGGGACCGTGATCCCGGGCTTTAAGAGTGCCATCGCCAGCTCGTGCGGGACAGCACCGGCGTTGTGAAAGCGAACGATCGCCGACCCCGCGCGAACCGTGTCCGGGATCTGAAAGGCATAGTCGATGCCAGTTACGGCATAATCCCGGTCAGTCGAGGCAGCGCGACAGGACCCGCTCGCGATGAGGACCGGGAAGACGATGGCCAAGCTTCTTGCCGAACGCGGAACCCTTCGAAGCCAGCCTGCGGCATTGTACATGCGTTCCTTTCATCAGGGTCCTTGGATTATGGCCGCCTAACTTGAATTGTACTGCATCTCGGCATGGTGTGGTCATACTCGAACCACAAACCGGTCAGCCTAATCCGTAGAGACTGCGAGGACACTGCCAGCGAATGGTGCCGACCTCTCCCAGCAACTACGCTAGCCAACGCCCTCACCCCTGACCCCTGAACCCTGACCCCTGACCCCTGACCCCTCACTACTCTTCCCGTAACGCCACGGTTGGATCCAGCCCCGCAGCCCGTCGCGCCGGCAGCCAGGAAGCCGCCGCCGCTATCGCCGTGAACACGACCACCATCGCCGAGAACGTCAGGGGGTCGATCGGCTTCACCCCCACCAGCAGTTTGGTCATCCCCTGAGTCAGCCAGAGGGAGCCGAGCAACCCCACGGCAATCCCGAGAGCGCTCAGCCGAAGTCCCTGTCCGATGACCAGCTGGAAGATCTTACCCCGCGGGGCGCCGAAGGCGGCCCTCACACCGATCTCCGCGCTCCGGCTCCGCACCACGCTCGAGAGCACGCCATAGAGCCCGACGGCCGACAGGATGGCCGCGACGATCCCGAAGATGCCGATCAACACCAGCGCGAACCGGGTCGGCGCGATAGCCCGGTCCACGAAGACCTGCATCGGCTGCAGCTCAGCGATTGCCAGGTTAGGCCCGAGCTGACGCAGTACGGTCCGGACGGTGTTGCCCAGCTGCTCGGGATCGCCCGAAGTGCGCACCGCCCAACGTCCTATCCCGGCGAACGGCGCCGGGAAGTAGAGTGACTCCCGGTCGTCGCCCGTCAACGTCGTATGGCGCTGGTGGGCCACCACTCCGATGACGTCGTACCAGTCCGGCGTCGGTCCGCCGAGACGCGCCAGCAATCGCTTGCCGACGGCCGGCTGCCCCGGGAACACTTTGGCCGCCAGCCTCTCGTCGATGATCACGACTCCGCCAAGTTTCGGAGCTGAATCGACCGGGACACCCGCTTGAGGCGGTGGCTGTGGCTGAGGACGGTCGGCGTCGGTGAACACTCGCCCGCTGAGCAGCCTGGTCCGCAGGACTTCGAAGTAATTCGGCTGCACGAAGAATGCCTGGCCCTGAGCATAACGATTGGGATCGGCCAGCGCTTCCGCCGTCCCGTAGCGCAGGGTGGACTCTTGTCCGTCGAGGGGAAGCGGAGCTCCGTTGGTCACCGCCGTCACGCCGGGAATCGCTTTCAAGCGATCGTTGACCTGTCCCCAGAATGCCTGGACCTCGTCCCGCCCCCGCATCCCCGGATTCTGCAGGGTGAAGGTGAGGACCCCCTTGGGATCAAAGCCCGGGTTGGTTTGCACTATGGCCAGGAAGCTTCGGAACATGAGCCCGCTCCCGATCAGCAGCACGAACGAGAGGGCCACCTCGGCCACGACCACGGCATTCCGCAGCCGCCGGCCGGCGCGGAGCGCCGCCGAACGCCCCGAGGTACGCAGCACCTCCGCGGCGTCGGGCCGGGAAGCCCGGACCGCCGGCACGATGCCGAAGATCAGCGCCGACACCAGCGCGGCTCCGATCGTGAAGCCGAGCACCGCGAGATCGATTCCCACCGTGTCGAGCCGGGGCAGGTCGCGGGGGCCCAGCACCTTGAGCAGCCGGATGCCCAGCATGGAAAGCAGCAAGCCGAGCGCCGCTCCGCTGCCCGCGAGCAGCAGGCTTTCGGACATCATCTGGCGGACCAGTGCCCATTGGCTGCCCCCCAGCGCCACTCGAACTACGAGTTCCCGGTCGCGCTGCGCGGCACGCACCAGCAGCAGATTGGCCACGTTGGCGCAGGCGATCAGCAGCACGAACGCCACTGCTCCCATCAGCGCGAGCAGCGCGGGCCGGACCTCCGCTACCAGGTCCTTCTGCATCGGCTCGAGCCGGATACTGAAGCCCGACGACTGCTTAATGGGGAAGCGCTGCCGCAGATCGGCGGAGAGCTGGTCCATCTGGGCCTGCGCGGCTCCCAGCGTTGCGCCGGGCCGGAGCCGCCCGACCACCCGCAGGAACACGTTGATGCGGGACCCGCTGTCGAAGTTAACCCGCATCGCATCCCAGACATCGGGAACTCGCTGGATGTCGGCGTTGGGCGGCCAGAGCAGCTCGGCGCCCGGCTGGAGCACTCCGATCACCTGCGCGGTCCCGTTGCCGAGCCGGATACTCTTGCCCACGATGGAAGAGTCACCGCCGTACCGACGTTTCCAGAAGCCGTGGGCCAGAATGACATTGCGAGGGAGTGGGGGCGGTGCTGGTGGTTGGACTGCCGGAGGCCGCGCGGTACCGGGTTGCCCGGCGTTTTGAGTGGTGGGAGGCGGGGGTTGGGGTGTTCCATCATCCGGAACGAAGTCGCGACCCTTGATTACTCGCAGCCCGAGCAGCGACAGGAAGTTCGTCGTTACCTGGGCACCCCAGATTTGCTCCGGAGGCTGTCCTTCCGCGGTCAGCGTCTGGCGGAAGGTGCTGACGGCAGCCAGGCTCTGGAACTGGGTACCCGCCGCGCGGATGTCGTTGTAGTCGCCCGGCGCCGTCGGAAAGTCCCGCACGTTCCGGTTCCGCAGATCACCCCACAACAGCACCAGCCGCTCCGGCTCCGCATAGGGCAGCGACTTGAGCAGCACCGCGTTCACCACGCTGAAGATCGCGGTGCTTGCCCCGATGCCGAGGGCGATCGTGAACAGCGCGGTGAGGGTAAAACCTGGGCTGCGAGACAGGGTGCGGAGGGCGTAACGGAGGTCTTTCGCGGCCATGACTCAACTCCTACGCCGAGGGCTATTGGCTATGGGCTATTGGCTATTGG
>DASYTT010000058.1:0-2649 GCA_036002045.1 Gemmatimonadales bacterium | reverse complement strand
CCTCCACGGAGCTGCTGCTGGACCTCGTTCGATCCGCCACCTACGCCCATCGCCGCCAGGACCCCGGCCTCGTCGCGCCGGCGATGATCGCATTGGCGGCGGGATTGGACGGCATGGCCTGCTACGAGGAATCGCTCGACGTGCTGCGAACGCTCGAGCGGGTCGCCCGCACCGAGCTGCGGCCGGTTGATGCCGTCACGGCGACTCTGCGCATCGCTCGCGTGGAGCGGCAGCTCAGCCGGTTCGATTTGGCGGAGGCGGCCTACATACGGGCTGGCGAGCTCGCCACGGCGTCCCGGAACCCGGATGCGGCTCTCCGGAGCCACCTAGGCCGGGCCAACGTGCTCCGGATGCGCGGAAACCTGATGGAGGCCGAGCACCTGACCCAGGCGGTGCTGGCGGACGCGCGGAACGCGGGCGAGCAGCGGGCGGAAGCGGAGGCCGAGCACCATCTGGGCGTCGTGCTCGGCACACGCGGGGAGCTGCACGACGCGGTTCCGCATTTCTGGCGTGCATTCGAGCTCTATGGTAAGGATGACACGGCGGCGACGTTCGCCATGAACGACCTCGGCGTGACATTGTCGCGTCTTGGAGCCACGGCGGACGCTGAACGGGCGTTGCTCTATGTCCTGGCCCGGAATGCGAATAGATCCAACTCGCAGAATGCCATGATCGAGCTAATGCAGTGCGCGTCATTCAGCCGCAACCGCGTAGGTTTCGAGCGATGCCGGACTCTCTGCGAGAGGGAACGGGCGCAGATGTCCCCAAACATCCTCGCGGATTACTTGTTGAGACTCGCCATCGGACTCGCCCGCTTCGGTCATTTCGATCGTGCGGATGCCGAGCTGACCCGGGCGCTGCAGGTCGCCCAGACTCACCAGCTACATGAGTTCGAGTTCCGGATTGAGCGAATCAGGGCGGGCCTTCGCAACTGCGAGGCGCTCGATTTGACCGAGCACGACGAAGCCGCGAAGCCGCCCGCTCCCGGATCAGAGCTGGGAGCGGTTTGCGCCGCCCTGACCTCGCTCACCGGCTGATTCCCTCCTTAATGATGGCAGGTAGGGTTGCTCGTGTAGTCGCACGTGTTGTCGGCGCTCACCTGCGAGCCGGACGGCGGAGCCGTGGACTCGGCGCAAGCAGCCGCGGTAAGGGCGAGCGCTACCAGCGCGAGCGCGACGAGGGAGTGAATGCGGCGTGACATACAGCCTCCTTGGTGTGAGTGGACATTTCTTCTGGGGGTGGGCAAATTGAGGAGGGCGAACGGCCTGGGTGAGGGCGTTATTACGACAGACTGAGCCGTTCTCGCGACAATCATGCTCGTCTTGGCAGCAGTTCCCGAGATTCAGGTGCTGCGCCTGCGGCGCGCCGCTGGCCCGCGCTTCAGTTTTGTTTCCGCGGGCCAATGGGGTGATGTCGTCGATTTGATCTGCCGGCAGCCGATCGAGCTGGTGGTGGTCGATCCGCTGCTTGCGGGAGAGCCTCGGAGTCAGGAAATCGAGCGCCTGCGGCTGCTGTTCCCGTCCCTTCCGGTTCTGCTGTACACGACGTTCACTCCCGCGCTCGCCCCGGTCCTGCTGTCGCTCGGCCGCCAAGGTGTGCAGGAAGTCGTGTTCTGCCGCCTGGACGACCATCCGGATCGGCTCCGCGCCGCGCTCGAGCGCGAGCAGGGGCGGGCGTCGTCGCAGCAGCTCCTCGATCAGATCGCGGCCGCGTTCGCTCCGCTCCGCTCCGAGATCCGGTGGGTGTTGGAAGCGGCGTTACGCGCGCCGGAAGACGTGCAGACGGTCGAGCAGCTCGCGGCTTCCGCCGGCGTGGGGCGCCGCACCTGCGAGCGGTGGTTCATGCGCGCGGCCATGCCCAGCCCCCGTCATTTCCTGGCGGCCGCCCGCGTGCTGTACGCGCACCGGCTGCTGCAGGATCCCGGATTCACGGTGGAAGACGTGGCGAAACGGCTCGGGTACTCGCAGGTGCGCACGCTGCAGCAGCACGCCCGGCTGTACCTCGGCCTCACCGCGGGCGAGATGCGGCTGTCGTTGTCCCCAGAGGCCGCGTTGCAGCTGCTGGTGCGGCGCTTCCTGACCCTGCCTCACGCGTCGGTCGAGTCGGAAGCCTCTTGACGAGCAGGTCTCCCCGCATCATCCACGTCGCCCACAGCCCGGACGCGGACGACGCGTTCATGTTCTGGGCCCTTTCCGCCGGCAAGATCGACACCGGTGACCGCCGCTACGAAGAAGAGCTCGCCGACATCGAGTCCCTCAATCGGCGCGCCCTGGCGGGCGAGCTCGAAGTGACGGCCGTGTCGCTGCACGCGTATGCGTTCCTGTCGGACCGCTATGCGCTGCTGGCCCACGGCGCCAGCATCGGCGATCGCTACGGTCCCCGCATTGTGGCCCGGGACCCGGCGCCCTCCGACCCGCGACGGGCGCTCGCCGGCCGCATGATTGCGGTGCCGGGCGAGCTGACCACCGCATTTCTCACGCTGCGGATGTACCAGCCCGAAGCGCGGCATATCGTGGTGCCGTTCGATCAGATCGAAGAGTTCGTAGCCGCCGGGCGTGCGGAGGCCGGCCTGCTGATCCACGAAGGCCAGCTGACGTTCGGCGATCACGGGTTGCAGCTGTGGGTCGACCTGGGTGCCTGGTGGTACGA
>DASYTT010000057.1:0-19619 GCA_036002045.1 Gemmatimonadales bacterium | reverse complement strand
GCGGATCACGCGGAGAGCGCGGAGTACGCGGAGAAACTGAAAGTGGTTGTGAAGGTGGTGCGAGTGACGAGATCGTCTTTCTGGTTCGGGATACGGGCATTGGCATGACGCCCGAGCAGCTCGGGCGGCTGTTCCAGGCGTTCTCGCAGGCCGAGGCGTCGACCGTGAGCAAGTATGGCGGCACCGGGTTAGGGCTCGCGATCAGCAAGCGGTTCTGCGAGATGATGGGCGGCGAGCTGACGGTGGCCAGCGAGCCCGGCAAAGGCACCGCGTTCACGGCCCGGATTCCGGCGGATGTCGAGGCGGTCGGGCGGTCGGGCGGTCAGGCGGTCGAGGCGGATAGGGCCGCGGCGGCCGGCAGCGGCGCCGGCACGGTCCTGGTGGTGGACGACGACCCCGGGACCCGTGAGTTGCTCCGCCGCATGCTCGGGAAAGAGGGCTTCCGCGTGCTCGAGGCGGCGAATGGAGAGGAAGCCCTGACGCTGGCGCGGGCGGAACGACCCGAGGCCATCACCCTCGACGTCCTGATGCCCGGCATGGACGGCTGGAGCGTGCTTGCGGCGCTCAAGAGCGATGCGGAGCTGGCCGACATTCCGGTCGTCATGCTCACGATCAGCGACGAGCGGCATCTCGGATTCTCGCTCGGCGCCGCCCAGTACCTCACCAAGCCGATCGAGCGAGCCCAGCTCAGCGCGGCGCTCTCCCGCTACCGCCGCGCGCCGGGAGCCGGCGTGCTGATCGTCGAAGACGACGCCGCGACCCGGGCGGTGCTGCGGCGCTCGCTGGAGAAGGACGGCTGGTCGGTGTCCGAGGCGGAGAACGGCCGGGTGGGACTGGAGCGGGTGAGCGCGGAGTCTCCCGCCGTGGTCCTGCTCGACCTCATCATGCCCGAGCTGGACGGGTTCGAGTTTCTCGAGGGGCTGCGTTCCGCGCTGGGTCCGGAGCAAGCGCCGCCTCCCGTAGTCGTCATCACGGCGAAGGAGCTGAGCGAGGCGGACCGCCAGCGTCTGAATGGCGGCGTAACCCGCGTGCTCCAGAAGGGCGGGGGCGGCCGGAGCAGCGAAGACCTGATCGCCCAGGTGCGCAGCCTGATGGCGGCGCACGCGGGAGCAGCATCATGAGCAACCCTCGCCCCGCCGAAGCCCTTCCGCCAGGCGCATTGCGCTCGGCGCTGCTGCGGCTGAGCACGCGGATCGCCGAATCCGCCGACGAGGCGGCGATCTGTCAGGGCGTGGCCGAGGGTCTGATGCACCAGGCGTTCGGCTTCGACGGCGTCGGCGTGTTTCTCGCCGGCAGCGATTCCTTCGAGCCGGCGTTGCGCGCCAAGGCGGGCCGCTTCGGGGGGAGCGGGGCGGGGTCCGGCGCCGAGCTGTCCGAGCTCCGCCTCCCGCTCAGGATCGAGCAGAGCGCGATCGGCGAGCTGGTCGTCCAGCGGGGGGGGAGCGGCGCCTTTGCCCAGGGCGATCTGGAGATCCTTGCGGCGGCCGCGACGCAGGCGAGCATTGCCATCGGACGGGTCCGGCTGCTCAGCGCGGAGCGGAGCCGCACCTCCGAGCAGCGCGCCTTGCTCGACACGCTCGCCGACCTGTCCAGCGAGCTGCAGCTCGATGCGCTGCTCGATGCCGTGCTGCACCGCGCGGTCGCGCTGCTCGGGGTGACCGGCGGGGAGTTCGCCGTCTACGAAGAGGAGCGCGACGAGCTGGTCATCGTGGCGTCGCAGGGTCTCGGTCACGACTCCGTGGGAACCCGTATGAAGCGCGGTGACGGCGCCATGGGCCACGTCGCCGAGAGCCGCGAGCCCCTGATCATCCCCAACTACCAGCAGTGGGAAGGCCGTTCCCGGAAGTACGGACAAAGCACCATCCAGGCGGTGATCGCCGTGCCGCTGCTGGTGGGCTCGCGGCTGGTGGGGGCCATCGCGGCCATCCACGCGGATCCGACCCGCAAGCTGGGCGAGACCGACCTTCGCTTGCTGAACCTCTTCGCGGCGCAGGCAGCGATCGCCATCGAGAACGCCCGCCTCTACGCCGCCGAGCGCGAGCGGGCCACCGAGCAGCAGGCGCTGCTGGACACGCTCGCCGATCTCTCGGGTCAGCTCGAGCTGTCGCAGCTGCTCAAGGCGGTGCTAGAGCGGGCGACCACCCTGCTCGACGTCACCGGCGGCGAGCTGGCGATCTACGAGGAAGCCAGCCGGGAGCTCGTCATCCTGGCCAGCCACAACCTCCCGGTGAGCGCGGTCGGCGCGCGCATGCGGCTGGGTGAGGGCGCGATGGGACGCGTGGCGGTGACCCACCAGCCGCTGATCATTCCGCGCTACCAGGAGTGGGAAGGCCGCTCCGACCGCTACACCGAGAGCACGATCCAGTCGGTCATGGCGGCGCCGCTCTTGATCGGCGACCGGCTGGTCGGCGCGATCGCCAGCGTGCACGCCGATCCGACCCGCAACTTCGGGGAGCGCGAGCTGCGGCGGCTCACCATGTTCGCTCCGCAAGCCGCGATCGCGATCGAGAACGCGCGGCTCTTCACGGCCGAGCACCGCCGCGCCGGCGAGCAGAAGGCCCTGCTGGAAACCCTCACCGATCTCGCCGGAGAGCTGGAGCTCTCCAAGGTGCTGGAGCGGGTGCTCGCCCGCGCGGTCGCGCTGCTCGGGGTGACGGGGGGCGAGCTCGCCACCTGGGACGAGGCCCGCCGCGAGCTGGTCGTCGTGGCGAGCCTCAACATGGAGACCAGCGCCGTCGGCGCGCGCATGGCCGCGGGGGAAGGCGCCATGGGCCGCGTGGTCCAGACCCACGAGCCGCTCATCATCCCGCGCTACCAGGAATGGGAAGGGCGCTCCGACCAGTACACCCAGAGCACGGTCCAGGCTGTGATGGTCACTCCGCTGCTGATCGGCAGCCGGCTGGTCGGCGCGCTCGCGAGCGCGCATTCCGATCCGGACCGGATCTTCGGGCCCCACGACCTCCGGCTGCTCCAGCTCTTCGCGCCGCAGGCCGCCATCGCGATCGAGAACGCGCGCCTGTTCGATTCTTCCCAGCGCTACTACGAGGCCCTGGTCCGCAACAACCCGGTCGCGATCGTCAACGTCGATCTGGCGAACGCCATCACGTCCTGCAATCCCGCCTTCGAGCAGCTGTTCGGGTACGCCGAGCAGGAGGTCATCGGGAAAGACCTCGACGAGCTGCTGACGACCGAAGAGACCCGCCAGGAAGCCCGCGCCTACACGCGGGAGACCACGGCCGGTGGCAAGGCCAGCGGCACCGCGCGCCGCCGTCGCAAAGACGGCAGCCTGGTGGACGTCGAGCTGTTGTCGGTCCCCGTGCTGGTGGGCGGCGAGCGGGTCGGGATGATGGCGCTCTACCACGACATCACCGAGCTGCTGAAGGCCCGCCGCGATGCCGAGACCGCGAATTCCGCCAAGAGCCAGTTCCTGGCCAGCATGAGCCATGAGCTGCGCACCCCGCTCAATGCCATCATCGGCTACAGCGAGATGCTGGAGGAAGAGGCCGAGGAACAGGGTCACGGCGCCTACGGGGCGGACCTGCAGAAGATCCGGGCGGCGGGACGCCATCTGCTCGCCTTGATCAACGACGTGCTCGACCTCTCCAAGATCGAGGCGGGCAAACTCGAGCTCTACCTCGAGACCTTCGAGCTCCGCCCCACGATCGACGACGTCGCCGCGACCATTCGGCCCCTGGTCGAGAAGAACGGCAACCGGCTGGTGATCGAAGCGCCGGAAACGCTCGGTGCGATGCGCTCGGACCTCACGCGGGTGCGGCAGGTGCTGCTCAACCTGCTGTCCAATGCGAGCAAGTTCACGGAGCGCGGGAGCATCACGCTTACAGCCGAACGCGTATCAGGCGATGGGCGCGGCGGAAAAGCAGGACGCGGATCACGCGGAGAACGCGGAGAACGCGGAGGAACTGATGGTGGTGGAAGTGGAGCTGGCGACGAGATTGTCTTCCGGATTCGGGATACCGGCATCGGCATGACGCCGGAGCAGCTCGGGCGGCTCTTCGAGGCCTTCACCCAGGCCGAAGCCTCCACCAGCAAGAAATACGGCGGCACCGGGTTAGGGCTCGTGATCACCCGCCGCTTTTGCCAGCTGCTGGGCGGCGAGGTGACGGTGCGCAGCGAGCCGGGGGTGGGCACCACGTTCACGGTGCGGCTCCCCGCGAACGTCGGTGCGGTCAGTGAGGACGGTGAGGTCGGTCGGACGGACAGCTCCTTTCCCCATGATCCTCACGCCGGCACGGTGCTGGTGATCGACGACGACCCGGCCGCGCGCGCCATAACCCGCAGGGTGCTCTCGCGCGAGGGCTACGGCGTCGTCGAGGCCGCCGACGGCGAGAGCGGGCTCCGCCTCGCGCGGGAGCTGGCTCCCCAGCTGATCACCCTCGACATCCTCATGCCGGGGATGGATGGCTGGGCCGTCCTGGCCGGACTCAAGGCCGATCCCGCGCTCGCCGGCATCCCGGTCATCCTGCAAACCATCCTCGAGGACCGGAACCTCGGCTTTGCGCTGGGGGCGTCGGAGTACCTCACCAAGCCGATCGACCGTAAGCGGCTGGCTTCGCTGGTCAAGCGCTATGTGCCGAGTCCCGCCGCCGGCCCCGTGCTGGTGGTGGAGGACGATGCCGGAACCCGCGCGCTGCTCGGCAAGGCGCTGGGCAAAGCGGGCTGGCGGGTCAGCGAGGCGGAGAACGGCCGCGTCGCGCTCGAGCAGATGCAGCGCACCCAGCCCGCGCTGATCCTGCTCGACCTCATGATGCCCGAGATGGACGGCTTCGAGTTCCTCGACGCGCTGCGGCGCCAGCAGCCCCGGCGGGACGTGCCGGTCGTGGTGATCACCGCCAAGACCCTGACGGAGGAGGACCGCAGGCGACTCAACGGCGGGGTGGAGCGGGTCGTCCAGAAGAACGCCCTCGATGCGGAAGCGCTGCTGGCCGAGGTGCGCGCCGTCGTGGGAGCAGCCCGGTGAAACGCCGCGCTGCCGCCAAGCCCGGCAAGCCTCGCCGCAAGCCCGCCGCGCGCAAGCCGGTGAACGGCAGCGCGCCGCGCCGCCAGGCCGCGCTGCTCCGGCTCTCCGCCGAGATCGCGGCGGCGCCGAGCGAAGCGGAGATCTGTCGCGCGGTGGTGCACGGGCTCCGCGACCCCGCGTTAGGCTATGTCTTCCTCGGGCTGTTCCTGGTGGACGAGGCCAGCGGCGACCGCGTGCTCAAGGCCAGCATCGGCTGGCCCGACGTGCCGGAGGAGTGGCGGGTGCACCCGGGCCAGGGCCTGAGCGAGCGACCGCTCCGGGATGGCAAGCTGCGCTATACTCCGGACGTCACCCGCGAAGCGGGTTACTTGCCCAGCCTGAACAGCGGGTCAGAGGTCGACGTCCCGCTCCTGATCGGTGAGCGGGTCTTTGGGGTGTTGGTGGTTGAGAGCAACCGCAAGAACGCCTTCCGGAAGAACGACTTCGAGATCCTCACCGCCGCGGCCACCCAGGCGAGCATCGCGCTGGGCCGCGCCCGCCTGCTGGGCGACGAGCGGCGCCGGGCCAACGAGCAGCAGGCGGTGCTCGACACCCTCGCCGATCTCTCCGGCGAGCTCGAGCTCGGCAAGCTGCTGCAGGCCGTGCTCCGGCGCGCGACCACTCTGCTCGGGGTGAGCGGGGGCGAGCTGGCCATCTTCGACGAGGCAAGCAACGAGCTCGAGGTGGTGGCGAGCCAGCAGATCGGGGTGGATTCCCGCGGCACCCGCCTGGCGCTCGGCGAGGGCGCCATGGGCCACGTCGCCCGCAGCAAGGAGCCGATCTGCATCGCCGAGTATCACGAGTGGATGGGCCAGTCCGCCAAGTACGCCAGCGTGGACGTGCATTCGGTGATGGCCGCGCCGCTCCTGATCGGCCACCGGCTGGTGGGCGTCTTCGCGCTCACCCACGACGATCCGGCGCGCCGCTTCGGGCCCGACGATATTCGGCTGCTCAACCTCTTTGCGCCGCAGGCTGCCGTCGCCATCGAGAACGCGCGGCTCTACACCGCGGCGCAGCGCCAGAAGCAGTACTTCGAGGAGCTGGTGCAGAACAGCCCGGTGGCGGTGGTGACGCTCGACAACCGGCACAACATCGTGTCCTGCAATCCCGCGTTCGAGCAGCTCTACGGGTACTCCCAGCGCGAGGTGATCGGACGGAACCTCGACGAGCTGATCTCGACCGAGAGCAGCCGCTCCGAGGCGGTGGCGATCACCCAGCACGTGCTGGCGGAGGGCGCGGTGCGGAGCATCGGCCAGCGGCGCCGCCGCGACGGCTCGCTGGTGGACGTCGAGGTGCTGGGCGTCCCGGTACGGGTCGAGGGAGAGCTGGTCGGGCTGATGGGTCTCTACCACGACATCTCGGAGCTGACCAAGGCCCGGCGCACCGCGGAAGAAGCCAACAGCGCCAAGAGCCAGTTCCTCGCCAACATGAGCCACGAGCTGCGCACCCCGCTCAACGCGATCATCGGCTACAGCGAGATGGTGGAGGAAGAGGTCAGCGAGCTTGGTCATCCGGAGCTCGCGCCCGACCTCCAGAAGATCCAGAGCGCCGGGAAGCACCTGCTCGCCCTGATCAACGACATCCTGGATCTCTCCAAGATCGAGGCCGGCAAGACCGAGCTCTATCTCGAGGAATTCGACGTCGCCGACATGGTGGGCGACGTGGTGACCACGATCAAGCCGCTGGTGGACAAGAACGGCAACACGCTGGTGGTCGAAGTGGGGACCGTGGGGAGGATGCGCGCGGATCTCACCAAGCTGCGGCAGATGCTGCTCAACCTGCTCTCCAACGCCTGCAAGTTCACGGAGCGCGGGACGATTACGCTCCAGGTGAACAGGTCGCAGGTTGCAGGTGGTGGGGAGGAGCTCCTCTTCCGGGTTAGGGATTCGGGCATCGGGATGACGCCGGCCCAGATGGCCAAGCTCTTCGAGGCTTTTGCGCAGGCCGAGGCGTCCACCAGCCGCCGCTACGGGGGTACCGGGTTAGGGCTCGCCATCACCCGCCGCTTCGCCCAGATGATGCGGGGCGACGTGAACGTGGCGAGCGAGCCCGGCGAGGGCTCTAGCTTCACGATCCGGCTTCCGGCGGACGTCAGTGCGGTCGGTGGGGACGGTGGGGACGGTGGGGACGGTGAGGTCGGCAGGCCCTCGGAGGGCAAAGCCGGGATGGTGCTGGTGATCGACGACGATGCCGACGCGCGCGACCTGCTGCGCCGCTTTCTGGAGAGCGAGGGCTTCGGCGTCGCCGAGGCGGACGGCGGCGAGCCGGGCCTCGCGCTGGCGCGGGCACTCAAGCCCCAGGCGATCACCCTCGACGTGCTGATGCCCGGCATGGACGGCTGGGCCGTGCTGAGCGCACTCAAGGCCGATCCCGAGCTCGCCGGCATCCCGGTGCTGATGCTCAGTATGCTCGACGACAAGAGCCTCGGCTTCGCGCTGGGCGCCTCGGAGTATCTCAGCAAGCCGGTGGACCGGGAGCGGCTCCGCCAAGTGCTCGGGCGCTACCGCAAGGACGGCGATTGCGACGTGCTCATCGTCGAGGACGATCCCGCCACGCGCGAGCTGCTGGAGCGGCTGCTGGCGAGCGAGGGCTGGGCGGTGGCGAGCGCGGAAAACGGGCGGGTGGCGCTGGAAGCGCTGGAGCACCATACGCCGTCGCTCATCCTGCTCGACCTGATGATGCCGGTGATGGATGGCTGCGAGTTCGCCACCGAGCTGCGCCGCCGAGAGCGCTGGCGCGAGATCCCGGTGATCGTGCTCACCGCGAAGGATCTGAGCGCGGAAGACCGCCGCAGGCTCAACGGCGGCGTGCAGGGAGTGCTGCAGAAAGGCGCTTTGAGCCGCGAGGAGCTGTTGCGCGAGATTCACGACCGGATGGCCGCGAGCGTTCCCGGGGGGGGGAGATAAGCATGCCGAAAATCCTGCTGGTGGAAGACAACGAGATGAACCGCGACATGCTGTCGCGGCGGCTAACCCGCAAAGGCTTCGAGGTGGAGATGGCGGTGGACGGCCTCCAGGGGGTCCAAATGGCGCTGGCGAACCGCTACGACCTCATCCTGATGGACATGAGCCTCCCCGAGCTCGACGGCTGGGAAGCGACCCGCCGGGTCAGGGAAGGCCACGGCGACCGGCACGTCCCCATCATCGCCCTCACCGCCCACGCCATGTCGGGCGACCGCGAGAAGGCCATGGCCGCGGGTTGTGACGACTACGACACCAAGCCGGTGGAGCTCGACCGGCTGCTCGGCAAGATCAATGCGTTGCTAGTGAGAGGTGAGAGGTAACTGATGCAGGGTCTCCATACGCCGGAAGCGGTGGCGGAGCTGCGGCACGAGCTCCGCACCCCGCTCAACCTGATCATCGGCTACTGCGAGATGCTGCTGGAGGACGCCCAGGAGCCCGCCCAGCGCGCCGCGCTCGGCGAAGCGCTGCAGGCGGGCAGAGACGTGCTGGAACGGATCAATCAGGGCGTCCCGCCCTCCCGTTCCTCGATCAGCGCGGAGGAGATCCGCACCCTGATCGACTCGCTGCGGCAGCCGCAGGGCCGAGTGCTCGAGGCCACCGGCCTGCTGCTCGCGCCGGCCGACGGAGTGCTCGATCCGCAGTTCGAGCGGGACGTGCGGCGGATCCGGAGCTCCGCCGAGCGGCTGCTCACGGTGGAGGTCCCGACCGGCGCGAGCCGCACCGGGAGTCACGCTGCGGCGGCGCCCACGGTGGAGCAGCCGGTGCCGGACGGCGCGGTACTCCCGGCTGTAGTGCCGGCGCGCATCCTGGTAGTGGATGATCTCGAGGACAATCGCGCGGTGCTGGAGCGCAGGCTCACTCGCCAGGGCCACACGGTGGGCTCCGCGAGCGGGGGACTCTCAGCGCTCGACCGGCTGGCCCGCGAGAAGTTCGACCTGGTGCTGCTCGACGTGCTGATGCCCGACCTCGACGGGCTCGCGGTGCTCGAGCGCATGAAAGCTGACCCCACTCTGCGCGACATCCCGGTGATCATGATTTCCGCGCTCGATGACGTGGCCAGCGTGGTGGCGTGCATCCAGCGCGGGGCGGAGGACCACCTCACCAAGCCGTTCGACCCGGTGCTGCTGCGCGCCCGGATCAGCGCCTGCCTGGAGAAGAAGCGGCTGCGCGACGTGGAGCTCGAGTACCTCCGCGCCGTGGGACAAGTGATCCAGGCCGCCACCGCGGTCGAGGCGGGGAAGTACGAGGCGGGCACCCTGGCGCCGGTGGCCGAGCGGAGCGATGAGCTCGGCCGGATGGCGCGGGTCTTCGACACGATGGCGAATCAGGTCAAGGCGAGGGAGACCCGGCTCAAGGATCAGGTCGAGGCACTGCGCCGGGAGATCGAGGAGGCGAAGCACACCACTCGCAGGGCTACCCCACGCGAGGCGCCCAATCTGCCCACCGGCCAGGTCTTTGCGGCGCGCTACGAGGTGCTGGAAGAGATCGGCAGCGGGGGCATGGGCATGGTGTATCGCGCGCTCGACCGCGAGCTGGGTGAGACGGTTGCGTTGAAGACGCTGCGGCCGGAGCTCCTGCGCGACCCCGCGCTGGTCGAACGCTTCAAGTCCGAGATCCGGCTGGCGCGCCACATCTCCGACAAGCACGTGGTGCGCACCCACGATCTGGGCGAGCGCGACGGGGTGTATTTCCTCACCATGGAGTACGTCGAGGGGATCACGGTGCGCGAGCTGCTGGACACCCGCGGCAAGCTGGGGGTGGCACCCACGCTGGCGATCGCGAGCCAGCTCGCCCAGTCGCTGATTGCCGCGCACGAGCAGGGCATCATCCACCGCGACATCAAGCCGCAGAACCTGTTGCTCGACGCGAGCGGCCAGCTCAAGGTGATGGATTTCGGGGTCGCGCGGCTCGCCGCGGGCGGCAGCGGGCTCACCGAGGTGGGGATGCTGATCGGGACGCCGTCCTACATGGCGCCGGAGCAGCTCCTGGGCGAGAGCTTCGACGAGCGGATCGATTTGTACGCGACCGGCGTGGTGCTGTTCGAGTGTCTCACGGGTCGATTGCCCTTTGAGGCGCCGAGCGCGGTGGCGCTGATCGCCAAGCTGATTCGGGAGACGGCCCCGCCGGCGTCCTCGATCAATCCGGAGATTCCCGCGCGGCTCGACGCGCTGGTGCAGCGGCTGCTTGCCAAGGAGCCGGAGCAGCGACCCCGGAGCGCCCGGGAGCTGACCCGTTTGCTCTCGGAGCTGTCCTAAGAAGACGAGTGGTGCTTCGCTCGGGACGCTGGGACGGGATTCTCCTTATGGCGCTGAAGTTCCGCTGCGGGCCGTCTCCGAGACCGGGAACCGAGCGCTTCACTTACGCGCCTTCAGGAGAATCCCGTCCGGCGCGTCCGCGAGCGTCGCTCGGGCCCCGCGGCAGCTCGCCGGCCGCGGTCGCCCTCCAGCCGCGCGTTCTAGAGCTTGTGCAGAGCCAGAATGAGTCCAGCCAAGGGAAGGATGGTTCCGGCCCAGAAGATGAACATCCATTTGATCAGGTCGGCGCGCTGCCCCGCGAGCCCCTCGCGCAATTCCCCTCTTAGCTCGGCCATGCGCTCCCGCAGCTCGGCCCGCAATTCAGCGCGGAGCTCGCCAATCCGCTGTTCGAGCTTGGCCTCAAAGCGCGCGTAATTGAGCTCGTTGATCTCTCGCAGCTCACTGCGATAGGTAGCATCGACCAAGTTAAACCACCTCACCAGCTCGTCGGAGGGTTCAGCCGAAAACTACACTCTGCGGGGGCGACCTGGCTTGGCGAGCGGTGGTGCTTCGCTCGGGACGCTGGGACGGGATTCTCCTTATGGCGCTGAAGTTGAGCGAGGGATCGCTAGCGATCCTCGCTCTTCCTTCGAAGGCCTCGCGGTGCTCGCCCTTCGTTCGGATCCGCTGCGGACCGTCTCCGAGACCGGGAACCGAGCGCTTCACTTACGCGCCTTCAGGAGAATCCCGTCCGGCGCGTCGGCGAGCGCCGCCCAGGCCCCGCAGCCGCTCGCCGGCCGCGGTTGGCCGCCGTCCCCCTACTGGCTCAGACTGTCCGCCCGGATCGGAATGCGCTGCGCGGGGCGGCAGGTGGGCCAGCTGCGCGGCTTACCGGTGCTGTCCGGAGGCAGAATCGCCTGCTCGCGCGGCACCCGCTCCGGGTCTTCCGACGCTTGGTAGGCCAGCATGGCCGCGACGGTCGCGTTCTGCTTGAGATCGTCGAATACCAGCTTGTCGTAGGTGTCGCGGTTGGTGTGCCAGGTGTACTGGCGGTACTCGGTGTAGCTCGACTGCAGCCGGAACGCGGGCACGCCGCGGCAGAGGAACGAGGTGTGATCGCTGCCGGCATTCTCCTGATTCCCCGGCACGTCGAGCCGAAGCCCGGAGCTGAGCTCGCTCGGGAGGAATGACAGCCAGCGGGCCAGGTGGGGCCCGGCGCCCAGGAAGCCCTGGCCTTCGATCAGCTCGACCCGCCAGGTCCCGTTGTCCTGATTGAATACGGCCTGCATGCCCTGCAGGAGGTCGGCGTGGTCCTCGGTGAACGCGCGCGATCCCTGGAGTCCCTGTTCTTCGCCGCCCCAGTGCCCCGCCAGGATGGTGCGGCGCGGCGCCGGATAGGCGCGGCTCAGCAGCCGCATCGCCTCCAGCATGGTGACGGTGCCGGTGCCGTTGTCGGTGGCGCCGGTGGCGCCGTGCCAGGAGTCGAGGTGCGCCGAGAGCAGCACGTACTCGTTGGGGAGCTCGCGGCCGCGGAGCTCCGCGACCACGTTGAACATCGGCTGATCGGGTCGGGCCTCGGCGTCGGCGACGAGTCGCAGGCGAGGACCCTGATGGTTGCTCGCGAGTCGCCAGACCAGTCCGTAATCCTCGCAGCTGAGATCCACGCTCGGGATCCGCTCGGTGCGCGCCGCGAAGATCTTGTTCACGCCCCAGCCGTTCGACCAGGTGCTGCTGATGAGGCCCGCCGCGCCCGCCTGCTCGAGCCGGCGCGCCAGCTGCAGCCGGGTGCCGAGCGGTCGCAGCCGGTCCTCCACCTCCTTTTTGACCGCGAGACGCTGCGCCGCGATGCGGGCGACCGTGGCGGGCCGCGCGTAGCGCTCGAGCTCCTGCGCCGCGCGACACATGATCTCGGGAGGGGAGACCAGCACAAATCTGCCCTTCACGGTGCCCAGCCAATTCAGCGCCGCGGCCGAGTCAGCTGTCGGCGGGGGCAGGGCGACTCCGGCCTCGAGCGGCCGGTTCGCGGTACCCGGACTGAAGGCGAGGAGGTGCACCTCGAGGGTCTGCACGTGCGGGGTGACGAGACTCATGGACACGGGGCCGAGCCGCCAGCCGCGGGTGGAGGCGTAGCGCTCCTGGCGCACGGTCACCCCCCAGGATTTGTAGATGCCCGTCAGCCAATCGGCCGCGGCTTGGAAGCCGGTGGTGCCGGAGAGCCGCATGCCGATCGAGTCGTCGAGCACCTGAGCCAGCCGCTCGACCTGCGAGCTGTCCATGCCGAGGGACCAGATGCGGCGGATCACGGAATCCGGGCTGCGGAAGGTCTGTGCGGCGGAGCGTGGTGCGGTGGCGAGGGCGAGGGCGAGGCAGCAGCCAGCAGCGGCGCGGTTTGGCGGCATGGGAAGAAACTACTCGCTCGGGCGCTGGGACGGGATTCTCCTCGGGCGCTGAAGTTCCGCTGCGGGCCAGCTCCGAGACCGGGAACCGAGCGCTCCACTTACGCGCCCTAGGGAGAATCCCGTCCGGCGCGCCCGCGAGCGTTGCCCGCTCCGCAGCGCCGCGGCTGGACGAAGGCTTCCCCTCGCGATAAGCTGACCCGATGCGAAACTACCTCCTGACCGCCGGACTGCTCGGACTCGCGAGCACCACCGGCAGCAACGCTCCCGCGGGACTCCGCTTCTCGGTGACTTTCTCCGCCGCTCGCAGCAGCGTACCACTTGACGGCCGGCTGCTCATCCTGATCTCGACCGACACCACCGGCGAACCGCGGTTCCAGGTGAGCGACAACGTCACCACGGCACAGGTGTATGGGATGGACGTAGATGGGTGGAGGCCGGGAGTACCGTTGGTAGTGAAGAGCGAAGAGGGAAGCGTGAAGGGGTATCCGTTGCGGTCACTGGCTGAACTGCCTGCGGGGCGCTACCGGGTGCAGGCGCTGCTCAACCGCTACGAGACCTTTCATCGCAGCGACGGTCACACGGTGAAGCTGCCGCCCGATAAAGGGGAAGGGCAGCAGTGGGCGCGGAAGCCGGGAAATCTCTATTCGCTGCCGAGAACGATCGAAGTGGGACGAGGGAAGCGAGAAGAAGGAAGAGTGGATCTGGTGCTCGATCAGGAGATCCCGCCGATCGAGCCGCCCAAGGACACAAAATGGGTCAAGCATCTCACGATCACCTCGGAGCTGCTGACGAAGTTCTGGGGGCGGCCGGTCAGCCTCACCGCACACGTGCTGCTGCCGCAGGGATTCGAGAGTCACCCAAACGCGCGCTATCCGCTGGTGATCAACCACGGGCATTTCCCGGCGGACTTCGGCGGTTTCCGGCCCGAGCCGCCCGACACCACCGTCCCCTGCGAATACAGCGCGCGGTTCCGGCTCGACTGCTACAACCGGATCCAGCAGCAGTACGAGCACCAGTTCTACGAGGAGTGGACCGGACCGGACTTCCCGCGCGTGTTACTGGTGGAGATCGCGCACCCCACCCCCTTCTACGACGACAGCTACGCGGTCAACTCGGCGAACAACGGGCCCTACGGCGACGCGATCATGCGCGAGCTGATTCCCGAGATCGAGAAGCGCTTCCGGGGGATCGGGCAGGGCTACGCGCGGTTCACCTACGGGGGCTCGACCGGCGGATGGGAGGCGATGGCGGTGCAGCTGTTCTACCCGGAGGAATTCAACGGGGCGTGGGTGGCGTGTCCCGACCCGATCGACTTCCGGGCCTACACGGTGGTGGACATATATAAGGACTCGAACGCCTACTACCTCGAGGGGCCGTTCAAGCGGACACCGCGGCCCGGGTTACGGGATTATCTGGGACACGTGAGCAGCACACTCCAGCAGATGAACCAGCGCGAGCTGGCGCTCGGGACCAAGACCCGCTCGGGCGACCAGTGGGACATCTGGGAGGCGGTGTATTCGCCGGTGGGAGAGGACGGATATCCCAAGCGGATCTTCGACAAGGAGACCGGAAAGATCGACCCCGCAGTCGCGGCGTACTGGAAAGAGCACTACGACCTGTCGTGGATCCTGCGGCGCGATTGGAAAACGTTAGGGCCCAAGCTCCGGGGCAAGCTCAAGATCTACGTGGGCGACATGGACAATTACTACCTGAACAACGCGGTGTATCTGGTGGAGGAGTTCCTCAAGACGGCGGATCCGACGGCGGACGCGGAGGTGGATTACGGGGACCGGGCGGAGCACTGCTGGAACGGGGACCACACCCGGCCGAATGCAACGTCGCGGCTCCGCTATCACCAGATGTTCATCCCGCGGATCCTGGGGGAGATCCGCAAGCGGCATCCCAAAGGCGTGGATACGGTGAGCTGGAGGTATTGACGGTGCGGCAGTGCGGCAGTGCGGCGGTGCGGCGGTGCGGGGCTGCGGTGGTGCGGCTGTTTTAGCGATCCGCCGAAAATGCTCCTGTGTCTCAGTGCCAGGACCCGCCGTCACCCAGAGGCGGGGCGCAGCAATGAATTCATGGGAAGGGGAAAGGGGGGAGCCATGTCTCGAGCAGCACGATGGTCCGCTGTACTGATTTTCGGATTGGGGGCGGCCTGCGCGTCCGACAACGCGCCCACTCAACCGCAGTTGCTCGCGAAGGGTGGACGCGCGGGGACGACCGGGACGGTGTACGTGAGCAGTCAAGGCCTGTATTACGACACCTTCGTTGTGAAAGATCCGCTCCCGATGGAGGGGAAGTTCCAGCTGCTTGCCAACGGCGTGACGGAGTTCGGGCCGGGTGATCCAGAGTACCTCGGCGGGCGCTGGTGGGAGGACACCAACGGCAACAACCAGCAGGATGCGGGAGATCACTTCTTCCTCTGCCCGCTCCTGCCACCGGGCCGTCCGACGCCTTAGCGGCAGGCGCTGGGACCTGGCTCGGCGAGCGGTGCGGCTGACCCGAGCGGCGCTGTAGTGTCGCGGTTTCACCCGACCTGTGAAGGAAAGGCTGGGCGCCACTAACGCGCCCGCTCGGGCCCCGCACCCGCTCGCCGGCCGCGGTCGCGACCGTCGCCACCGTCGATGTGAGCAGGCGCTGGGACGGGATTCCCCTCGGGCGCTGAAGTTCCGCTGCGGGCCAGCGCCGAGACCGGGAACCACTTACGCGCCCTAGGGAGAATCCCGTCCGGCGCGCCCGCGAGCATCGCTCAGGCCCGGCCAAGGGGCAGGCGTCGCTATTTGACGAACTCGGCGAGCGTTCGCAGCCGGAGCGTAGGATTGCCGGCGATCGCGAAGCGGAGCCAGCCCAGATGCCCGGAGCCATAGATCACCAGCACGCGCTCGTTCGCTGACTGCCGCAGTCCGACGATGTTGCTGTAGATCCGGAGGTTGCGGCGGATCCATTCGGTGAGAAAGTCCGCACCGGCCCAATCCCATTGCTCGCCCAGCTCGGCTTCCCGGAAGTAGTAACCGAGGTCGTCGGCGACCTTGGCATCCGCGTTCAGATAGAGCAACGTCTCCAGGATCGTGTGAGAAGCGAGATACGCGTCCTGCGCCTTCACCTTGGCGCCGATCTGTTTCATCAGCGAATCGAGCAGCGCGGAGCGGCCGCTCGCCTTGGCGTAGTTGGTGATGCGCTGGAACTGGAACTCTCCGTCGACGTCCACCGGGTAAATGGCTTTGTGGCCCAACTCCCTGGCGAGCCGGAACCCGAGCTGATCGATCTCGTTCCGGGTCAGGGTATAGCTGCCGGCGAGATAATCGGCGTACCCTTTGGGACGCGGGCCGGAGGGATCGGATTCGATCGCGATCTTGGTTGGGTTGAAGCGTTTCAAGACCTCGATGAGCTGGGCGATCTCCTGCTGGCGCTTGGGCGCGAGCACGTCGTCGGCCTGCGTGTTGAACAGATCGTGGCCGGGATTGTTCATGTGGTAGGTGCCGAGCACCAGGACCTCGGCGCGGGGGGGAGGCTCTGCGCTCTGGGCGACGACAACTCCGCCAAGGGGACTGCAAACGAGCAAGACGAGTGAACTGCCGAGTTGCATGGTGGGGATTCTCCTCTGTGATGTTTGGGAGCCAGGCACCAGTCCCGGATTCAGTTTGGACACAGACGATCCGTTAAAGGTTGTACCCGACGGCCGCGGTTGCCACCGTCGCCACCGTCGATGTGAGCAGGCGCTGGGACGGGATTCTCCTCGGGCGCTGAAGTTCCGCCTCAAAGGGCGACCTGGCTCGGCGAGCGGTGCGGCTGACCCGAGCGGCGCTGTAGTGTCGCGGTTTCACCCAACCTGTGAAGGAAAGGCTGGGCGCCACTAACGCGCTCGCTCGGGCCCCGCAGCCGCTCGCCGGCCGAGGTCGCCCTCACGTTTTGTTAGTGCCCAAGCCGCTCGCCGGCCGCGGTCGCCACCGTCGCCACCGTCGATGTTAGCAGGCGCTGAGACGGGATTCTCCTCGGGCGCTGAAGTTCCGCTGCGGGCCAGCGCCGAGACCGGGAACCGAGCGCTCCACTTACGCGCCCTAGGGAGAATCCCGTCCGGCGCGCCCCACTCACCAGGGCCATCTGGCTCTTTTCCCGCGCCCGCTCGGGCCCCGCATCCGCTCGCCGGCCGCGGTCGCCCTCACGTTTTGTTAGTGCCCAAGCCGCTCGCCAGCGGAGGTCGCCCAGTCTCCCGCACGAAGGGAGTGTTCCGCCCGCTGCGAAGGTCCGGAAACACGGTGTTTCTTCACACTCCAAATCGCAGCCACCCCTCGGTCAGGTTGACGTAATCGATGAAACTGAGTCGA
This sequence comes from Gemmatimonadales bacterium, assembly GCA_036002045.1. Classification (GTDB taxonomy): domain Bacteria; phylum Gemmatimonadota; class Gemmatimonadetes; order Gemmatimonadales; family GWC2-71-9; genus JABFSM01. The sequence continues at coordinate 2,681 of DASYTT010000057.1, read as the reverse complement.
TGGCGGTCGAGACCGGCGGTCGTGGCCAATTCCGGCAGAGCAGCGGAAAACGCTGCAAAGCGGGCGTTGATCATGGCCGGGCCCGGCAGGGTCTTGCGGTCGGAAGCGCCCTGAAGCCAGTCGCGCACTGATTTGATGGCATTGGTTGGAGAGTTTCCGTGGTGCGACAGGTCCTGTCCCGCGATATCCGAGAGCGCTTTGTGCCCGGCGTATTGGCGGCCCTCCAAGACGAGGCAGCGCTTGGATTGGAGCCGCCTGGGACCGAACCAGCGGGCGCCGAGATCCAAGCCGAGCTCGAACGGCATGTTGAAGCGCGGCATGCCGCTGGAATCACTCAGCTCGACTCGCGAGAGATCGTGCACGGCGTACTTGCTCGAGCGAATCAGGTCCCGGAGCCGATGCACCCGCACTTCTCCCGAATCGGTGAACTCGAGGGCCGACCGCGGCGTGAAGCCACAGTCGAGTATGCAGAACACGATCGCCTCGAAGATGGGCCAGTATTCCGCATCGAACGGGCAATTGACAAAAACGCAGTCCGCGAACTGCGGACTGCGCGGCTTTGCGAGGCGCTTCGAGCGACCAGCCATACCGCCGATCGACCGAGGTCAGGCGGCTCGGTACTTGATGTTCGGCTTACGAAATGCAATCAGCTTTCGGCCACTGGCGGTATCGGTACTTCGGATGACCCGTTGCTTCGCCGGCTTCCCCTTAAGAGCGCGCTTTTTGGCGACAACCAGCACCGCCGCGCGAATCTTGCGGCGAGAGACGCTACCGGGTTTTCCCAGGGACTTGATTACACGTTTTGCCATCGGGCCTTCCTGCAAGGACTCAACGGAAGATAAGCGGAGTCCTCCCAAGGTGCGCCTTCGAGCGAGGTCCTACTCTAGCTGAGCCGCTGGAGCGCTGCAGCCAGCCGCGCCGGATCGCGGAGCGGGGTCTCCAGGGGCACCACGAGGACGCGGCGCCAGACCCGTTCCGTGTAGGCGAGCCCGCCCGCGATTCCGCCGGCAAATCGCAGGTGGCAAGGCCGATAGCCTCCCTGGCTTTCCACTCCGCCGGCGGCGAGTGCCGCGATCATCTCCCGCACGCTGGGACCTGCTTCGGGCAGCACGAGAGCCAATTGCGTCGCGGCGGTTCCCGGTCCGACGTCCACCACGTTGTAGCGGGCAAAGGGTCCCAGGCCGGAGAGCATGACCGCTGCGTGCTTCCGTCGCTCGGCGATGGTGTCGGCCAGGCGGGCGAGCTGCACCAGGGCGATCCGGGCCTCCAGCTCGGTCATGCCTTCCGAGCGATAGTCGGCCTCCGCGGCAGCGAGTGAGGGTCCCAGATGGGTGAGGACCTTCCAAGCCGGCAGGGTGATGCGACGGAAGCGGCCCCAGATCCAGACTCGGACCACGCGGCGTCGAGCTCCCTTCCAGGGCGCAGCCGGGGCCAGCGCCGAGGCGCGTTCGAAGAGGGCGCGGTCATTGGTGAGGAGCAGACCGCCGCCCGAGCCGGCGAGCGGCTTGGCCGGACCACAACACAAGATCCCGCAGGCGCCGAAGCTGCCGACCGGGCGACCGGCAACCGTGGCGCCGAGTGCCTGGGCGGCATCGTCCATGGCCGGGATGCCGCGGCCGGCGAGGGCAGCCTCGATCTGAGGGATGGCCGCTGGCGCGCCGAACAGGTGCGGAACGATCACGCAACGCGTTGCGGGCGTGAGCGCGGCGAGGATGGTTTCGGGGGTGACATTGAGAGCCGGTCCGATGTCGGCAAAGACCGGCCTGGCGCCCAGGTGTCCCACCGCCTGGGGCACCGCATCGCAGGTATAGGAAGGGAGAACCACGTCGTCGCCCGGCCGGACCCCCATGGCGCGGAGTCCCAGTTCGATGGCGACGCGTCCCCGGGCGACCGGCACGGCGTACTGGAGACCGAGCCGGGCTCCGGCACGGGCCGCGAAGCGCGCGGGACTATCCCGCCGGAGCGGGACGCTGCCGGCCAGCGTCGCCCCGAATTCCCGCCAGGCCCATTGTGGCACGGACCAGGGTACCGCGAAGGAGTACTTCGCCAGTTTGCGCAGGCGGGCCAGCAACTAACGCACTACCAGAACCCTGGCTAATCCCTCTCGTTGGAGATGGCTTGCGAGCGGGTCAGGTCCGTGAGGTCACCTTCCTGACGCAGCTCGGGCGCGACGAATCTCTTTTTCACGGGGTGCTCCGGCGGGCGGTTAAAAAAACGGTGAACAATTTTCCGGCGCATCTTCCGTACCGGGATTCCCAAAATCGGAACGCCGGTAGCACAACGGGTTATGGAGGAGCATAACACGGTACGGCAGGCGATCAGGTCGGCCGGCAACAACGAATGGGGGGTTGCCGCCACAGTATGTCGGCTGCTCAAAGGGCTGACTGGGCTCGGCGAGCGTTGCGCTGCCAGGGTTGTTATTTGCCGGCGCTGGGACGGGATTCTCCCCGGGCGCTGAAGTTCCGCCTCAAAGGGCGATCTAGCTCGGCGAGCGGTGCGGCTGACCCGAGCGGCGCTGTAGTGTCGCCGTTTCACCCGACCTGTGAAGGAAAGGCTGGGCGCCACTAACGCGCTCGCTCGGGCCCCGCAGCCGCTCGCCGGCCGCGGTCGCCCTCAAGGCGAACGCCATGACCCTCACCGACCAACCTTGGTGGCAGAAGCGGCCTCAGCACGCCGGTGAG
>DASYTT010000056.1:0-6273 GCA_036002045.1 Gemmatimonadales bacterium | reverse complement strand
TCGTGCACAAAGCGGTCGGTCCAGGCAAACTTCTTGATCCCGAGCTCTTCCCACACCAAGCCGGTGACGACGCGTTCAATTGTGACCCGGGTCCAAGGTTCGGTCTCTGGGCGAAAGCTGCGAGGTGTAAGGACCGCAAGGTGTTTGGCCGTCCCACCAACCGTTGAGGTTTCGGGCATGAGCCAAAGCTTGCGACTCGGCCAGGTTTCGGCTGCAACAGCCTCGCCGAGGGCCCGCCAGGCTGCCCGTTCGTCTCCAGTTGGCAATATGTGATCCCAGGGAGTATCTGGTTGGATCTCCGCTCGACCAACGTCGAAGAGTTTCAGGGAAGCTCGTCTAATGAGGTAAAACGCCCTCTGTTCAAGACAGGCTGAGGCACTGTTAAACTCAAATGAAGCGGAACTCGGAGCTAGGCGGCGCTCTAGGTAATCAACGAGCTGCCCAGGGGTTGCGAGCTGCGTGGCATCGGTATCTGGAATATCGATCGCGAACGCTGCTTCGACTGCCATCACAAACTCGACTGCGTCGAGTCCCATTTGGTCGTCTCCGATGCGGCTACCTAACGACTTGCGCTTGAGCTGCGGGGCCCTGGTGAGGCCGCCGCGATTCCAGGGTTAGAACATACCTCGCGGCGGCCGAGCCGTTTAGGGCCCCGCCAGCTCCAAGCGCTTGTTAGGCGGCAGACAGGAAGGTTGCTCGTGGTTCTTCTTGGTGCTGCTAGCGGCGGAATGTGTTCTTAAGGGCAACTCCGAGAGCTGCTCCAAATGCCAACGCCGCAACGGTTACGCGAGCCTTAGGATTGCCGCTCAGAAGGCCTAGGATCAGCATTAAGCCATAAATCAGGCCAAATGCTAACATGCCCTGAAATCCGATGACACGATTTCCCGCGAGACGCATTCTGGGAACGGCGATCCGCAGTCCAAACAACGTAGCCACGGCAGCGACGAAGCCGATCGCATAAATCGTGAGCCATAAGGTTATACGATCGACAGGTGTCTCTGGTGGATGAACAATGATGTCATAGCACATCCAGAACGAAAGCCCAGCGATAGCGAGGACGAGCGTAGCCAAACACAGTTCTCCGAATCGGCCTGCAACCCGGCGAGCCTCGCGCAGCCATGATGTATTCTCAGCTTCGGGAGGCTGGCCTTCGGGCGGTTCGGAAGGCATTTTGTCGACCGTCAGAGGTTTTCGATTACGCGTGCGGGATCTGCCGCCTAACGACCTGCGCTTGAGCTGCGGGGCCCAGGCTGAGGCCGCCGCGTCATATAAGATATCGTGCTCCGCGGCGGCCGAAGCGTTTCTGGGCCCCGACAGCTCCAAGCGCTTGTTAGGCCGGGCCGAGTGTGGTAGTGCTGGTAGCTATTGGCTTGCAAACCTAGTGCCTGATTTCCTCCAGAACGCACGGTTCGTAGATCAGTTGGGCCACGCGTACTCGACCTTCCCCCTCTCGAAGCACAACAGAGTCTCTCTGAGGTTTGTACCCAATTGCTCTGACAAATGTTTCATAACTACCTGCTGCAATCTCGCTTAGACGCGCATGTCCGGTTGAATCGCTCATCGCCACCCGGTTGGTGGGAGCAAGCCTGAGGTGTGCTCCGCTGACAGGCTGCCCTGTTGCTGCATCTAGAACCAGGACGACGAGATAACCAGGAGGACCGGGCTCGTCGAGGTGGATGCGAGGTAGCAAAGGGCGTTTAGCAAGCTGCGCACACGCGTCTGGCGGCTGGACATGATGGCAAGTCGTGAGGAGCAAGGCAAATACGACTGCAAGGAAAGAAGGGAGCTTCATTATGGCCTTATCGGCTCGGCCTAACGACATGCGCTTCTGCTGCGGGGCGCCCACGCCCCGCCAGCAGCAAGCGCTTGTTAGGCATCTGCGCTCGGATCATCGGATTCTCAGGGCACAGAAGTAGCCAGCTGGATCAGGAATTGGGCGCCCCGCCGAGTCCGTGAGTAATTCGATCCCGCCACTGGAACTCCAACGGCCCCAGAACCCAGTTGGCCCGAGGTGAGTTACCGTTAGGTCAGTCGTGACACCATCCATACTGTCGAACCATCCGAGGGCCAATCCGCCGCCGATCCACTCGACACCCGGATAATCGGGATCTCGCGAGGCAATGCGTCTGGCCCAGGACTCATGCACCGTCGACGAGTCAATCCAACCCCAAAGCGGTCGTTGGCCCGGCGCGTGACCGATCTGTCGTTGGACGAAGCGATAGCGACGGAGCGAGTCATGTGCTTGTAGAGTCAGGGTTCCGCCCCAAGGCGCTTTCGAAGCACCTCGACTCGTCGCGACGAGCACGAGCCTGAACGAGCCGGTCAATTGGAGTACTTGGCCGGTATCAAAGACAGAGGTGCTTCGGGGTGGGTGCGAGGAGCATCGCGCCGGAACGGACTGAGCCACTGCGGTCGTGGTTCCGGCGGCGAGAATCAAGAGAGCCCGAATCAGCAAACGAAGGGATACCAAGACTGCCTCCGAAACCGCAGATGCCTAACGGCCTGCGCTTCTGCTGCGGGGCGTGCCGCAGCCGCCGCAGACCAGCTCCATCAAACATACCTCGCGGCGGCGGAGGCGCTCACGCCCCGGCAGCAGCAAGCGCTGGTTAGACCGCTGCCTCGTCATACGCGCATTCCAACACGGCCCGTATCGCAGGTATCTATTACGGTCGCACCCACCCCAGCAATGGACCCCCCATGCGGATCGCGCGGCGCGCCCTCGTTGGCATACTCCTGCTCATGCTGCTCGGCTCAGTCCCAGGCTCCGCGACCTGGTCCATTATCGTGCTCGATCGAAGGACGGGAATGATCGGCGTCGCAGGGGCCTCATGCACCTCGGACGTATCCGGAATCATGGCCCTTGTACCGGGCACCGGCGCCCTCGTGGCACAAGCCGTGAGCTCCCCCCCAGCAATGCGCGAGGCTCTCCGGCTGCTTCGCGCCGGTGTCGCGCCGGACTCCGTCTTGCGCGTCATTACCACGTCGTCTCTCGATACTGCGATCCAGGCCCGGCAGTATGGGATGGCCACCTTTGCTGGGGGGCAGGTTCAGTTCACCGGAACAGGGACTCCAGACTACCACGGCGAACGGAGTGCGGATGGCGTGCTGGTGCAGGGCAACATCTTGACAGGACCGGCTGTCTTGGATCGGGCAATGGGAGCCATCCAGGCGGCGCGCAAGGCGGGCAAGCCGATGGAGGACGTCGTGCTTGCCGGACTCAAGGCTGGCGCGGATGCTGGGGGTGATTTGCGCTGTGGTGCGCAGCGCGCGACCAGCGCGTTTCTGGCCGTTGCCCGTCCGGGGGATCTGGCGAATTGGCCGTATTTGACTCTCCGCGTGTTGGACGTAGCCCGCGGTAGCTCGACCAACGCAGTAGATCTGTTGCAACAGCGGTTAGCGCACTGGCGGGCTGGCGGGGGCGCGAAGTACCGAATCACTTCGGAGTCGGTCAAACCCGACTCTACGCGGTAGGAAAGGTCACAGGTACAGAGGGCCTTCGGCAATCGCGCGTGTCACGCCAGCGGTCTAACTAATACTTAAGCTGCAACTTCCAGCCGAGTCCTGCCTTCCGCAACCTCTCCCACATCACATCTCGCCCGTCCTGCGAAACCCGGCTCCGCGCCGACGCAGCTCTCCCGGCGCCGCCAGAAAGTCCGCCGGACTCTGCACCCCGAGGCCACCCCGATTGAGCACATGTGTGTAGATCATAGTGGTGCTCACGTCCCGGTGTCCCAGAAGCTCCTGCACCGTCCGAATGTCATACCCGGCTTCCAGTAGATGCGTGGCGAAGGCATGCCGCAGCGTGTGACAGCTCGCCCGCTTGCTCAGCCCCGCCGGCGCGGTCATCGCCCGCTGCACCGCCGTCGGGTGGAGATGGTGCCGGCGCCGGATCCCCGTCACCCTCTCCATGTACAGCCTCGCCGCGGGGAAAACCCACTGCCAGGCAGCGGCCGCGTTCGGGAATTTTCGTGTCCAGGCCTGCGGCAGCACCACTCGGCCGGCGCCCAGCGCCAAGTCGTTTTCATGCAATGACTTTACCTGTTCCAGCTGCGCGGCGAGCGCCCCGCGCAGCCGCTCCGGCAAGACAGTCACCCGATCCTTGGCCCCCTTGCCGCGGCGGATGACGATCTCCCCACGCACAAAATCGCCGTCCTTGACCCTCAGCGCGATGGCCTCGAACAGCCTGAGCCCGCTGCACCGGACCGAGGTTGCCGCCGACACCTTCCTTGGTGTCTGGCCGACACCCGCAAATCGTCTCACCCGTAGGACCCCACAGCCCACCCGAAGGAGGCGCCATGACCCCGACGACCACCGCCAGGATGCCGTCCGGCCCGCCCTCGACGGCCCGAGAATCGAGCAGCTTCGAATACTCCATATACATCGCCTGTCCGCCCGAGAAGCTCTGGAACGCGCTCACGCTGAACGAGCTGCTCAAACACTGGTGGCGCGGCCACACCATGGAGACCGACTGGCAAACCGGCTCGCCGATCACCAGCCGCTTTGCCGACGGGAGCCTCGAATTCAAGGGCCGGGTGACCGAGTCGAACCGGCCGCGCACCCTCCGCTTCGAGGTCGAGGAGCTCTATTGGACCGACGAGTACGCCGGCGAGCCCAGTCGGGTCGGCTTCCAGATCGAGGGCTTCGGCTCACTCGCGAAACTCACCCTGAGGAACGAAGGCCCCCGCAAACTCGTCCAGCTGGCAAGCCAGGGCTGGCCCGCCGTGCTCTCCAGCCTGAAAAGCCTGCTGGAGACGGGAACCCCGCTCGCACTCGATGCGGTCTTCGGGCCGGAACGGAACCCCGCCAAGGAGACGCCGGGTCTCTTCGCCGAGCGCAAGATCGAGATCAACGCCCCGCCCAGGCGGGTGTGGCAGGCGCTCACGGATCCGGCCCTAACCCGCCATTGGATCCGCGAGTTCTCGCCCGAGTTCACCCTGCTCAGCTCCGACTGGACCCGAAAGGCGCCGGTCCGCTGGGAGGACGCCTCGGCCAAAGCGCACGTCGTGGGCGAGGTCACCGCGGTCGAGCCGCCCAAGCTGCTCCATTTCACGGTGCGGGATCCCAGCGGAGAGCACGACTTCCTCAACGAACCGGGTGACGGGATCAGCTATAGCCTCACCGAGCACGACCGGCGCACCACGCTCACGGTCTCGCACGGAGACTTCGGCAAAAAGCCTGAATACCGGAAGTACTACGACGAGGTCGGCGCGACCTGGGACCGGGTGCTCCCGATCGTCAAGCGGCTGGCGGAGGAGGGGGAGGGGCAGGGGTAAGGCCTCGCTGCCTGGAGCGCCGCCCAACCAGATACGCCGGCACGATCCACAGCGCCCCGATCGTGCCGGCCACCGTGCCTCCCGCGGTCGCCAGCGCGATCGAGCCGAACAGGCTGTCCGGATCGGTGCCGACCGCGAGCGGAATCAGACTGGCGAGCGTCGTGAGCGTCACCAGGATGATCATGCCCGCGCGGTCGGAGGCGGCCGCGAGCACGTCGTCGATGCTGAGACGGTGGGTCGCGCGATCGACTGACCGCTCTTCCGCCTGACCGCCTGACCGCCGCTTTTCCAGCGCCGCATCCACCAGCAGAATCGCCTGGTGCACCGCGAGGCCCACCACCAGAATCACCCCGACCGCCGCCTCCCGGCTGAATGACGTCTTGGTGATCCAGAAGACCGCGGCCACCCCGGCCAGGCAGAGCGGCAGCGAGAGAAACACCATCGCCGCGGCCCACACCGAGTCAAACACCATCGCCACGGCCAGAATGACCAGGATGACCCCCGCGCCGAAGACCAGCCAGAGTCCCTTGGCGCTCTCGTCGACCTCCCAGGTGAACCTCTCGTCGCTCACCGAGTAACCCGCGGGCGCGCTGACCGACTTCATGAACGCCTCATGGGTCCGGTTGGCCAGCTTGGTAGGGCCCCGGAAGTCGTACCCCACGATCCGCACGTATTGCTGGTCTTCCCGGCTGATCGTCGCAAGCCCCTCTCGCTCGCTCACCTCCGCCAGATCGCTGACCCGCACCGGCGAGCCGGCCGCGTTGGCTACCAGCGCGATGCGCAGCTCCTCGAGCGAGCGCTCCCGCGCCCCGCTGGCCTTGAGGGAGACCTCGGTTTCCTCGCCGTCGAATTCCAGCCGCTGCAGGCCCGCGGCACCGCGGATCTCCCGGTTGATCGCCGCGGCGAAGTCGCGCGAGGTGAGCCCCGCGCGGGCCAGCGCGGGCCGGTCCGGCGTGAGCGTCACGCTGACCGCGCGCTCCGAGCCGAAGAAGCTGCCGGC
>DASYTT010000055.1:0-28298 GCA_036002045.1 Gemmatimonadales bacterium | reverse complement strand
GAATCGGTGAGCGAGGCTCCCAATTATTTCCTGCGGGACCTCCGGAAGAGCGGCGCCGCTCAGCTGACGCGGCTCACCAGCTTCACCGATCCAGCCCCGGAATTCGCCGGAGTTTCCAAGCAGCTGATTACCTATGAGCGGGGCGATGGCGTGCGACTATCCGCGACCCTGTACCTCCCGCCAGGCTACGAGAAGAGCAAGGGAGCGCTGCCCTTTTTCCTCTGGGCCTATCCCCGCGAGTTTCAGAGCGCACTGACGGCCTCGCAAGTGGTCGGCTCGCCGTACCGCTTTACGCGCCCGAGCGGCGCTTCCCACCTGTTCCTCCTGCTCGCCGGCTACGGTGTGCTCGACGGACCGACCATGCCTATTGTGGCGATGGGAGGCAAGGAGCCGAACGACAGCTATGTCGAGCAGCTGGTGGCGAGCGCCGAAGCGGCCGTGGCCAAAATCGTGGAGCTAGGAGTCGCTGACCCGAAGCGGATGGGAGTCGGGGGGCATTCCTACGGCGCGTTCATGACGGCCAATCTCCTGGCGCATTCCGACCTCTTCCGCGCCGGGATCGCCCGCAGCGGGGCTTACAACCGCACGCTCACGCCCTTCGGCTTTCAGAACGAGGAACGCAGCTACTGGGAGGCGGAGGAGGTCTATCACCGGATGTCGCCGTTCGATTATGCCGATAAGGTCAACGAGCCGCTGCTGCTGATCCATGGCATGGCAGACGACAACTCGGGAACCTTCCCAATCCAATCGGAGCGCCTGTACGCGGCACTCAAAGGTCATGGTGCGAAAGTGCGTCTGGTCATGCTCCCCGCGGAGGCCCACGGGTATCGGGCCCGCGAGTCCGTCGGGCACACGCTCTATGAGATGGTGAGCTGGCTGGACCGGTACGTGAAGGGCGACACGGTGCGAGCGATGCCTTGAGGCGAGAGAAGAGGAAAGAGGGAAGAGAGAAAAGTCGGCTCTTCCCTCTTCCCTCTTCGCTCTTCCCTAGCGGCCGTACAACGCATTAAACAGGAACTTGTAGGTTCCGTGGGGCTGGCTCCGGAAGGTAATCTCCGGACCATAGAGGTAGAGCGTTCCTGCCCCCACCGTTGCTTCCGCCGCGGCGATCCCTCCATCCAGGTACTTCTGGCCCCAGGCCCAGCCGCTCCGCAGGGGAGTCGCGTTGGCATACCAGGCTACGCGGCGCACGCCCTTGGCGGCGGCATCGGCGCCGAGCCGAAGCACCGGGCTCTCGTCAAACATGACGATCGCCTTCGACTCGAGTCCCAGCGCGGAGGTAGCCGTGGTATCGACGGCGACCTCGAGCAGCGAGGCGGGAACGTAGAACTTCTCGCGTGGCAGCGCCCGTTCCTGCCCCTGGGCGTCGCGCTCGACCAGCTGACTCTCGACGGGCAGGTTCAGATAGCGAGCCAGCGCGATCGAGCTGCCGATGGTGACGATGCGGCCGCCCGCCTCGAGGAATGCCTTGAGCTGGGGGATCGTCTTCTCGACCGTCACCCGGCCGGTCATACCCTTGAACTCGTCTGGAAGATCGCTGGCGGCCGCGGTGCCGAAGCGGCGCGATGCCGTGGACGCGGCGCCGGCGGCTGGCCCGGGGATGCCTCCGTCCACGAACACCAGGACGTCGAATTGTTGCCTGAGATTCCCCGCATCCAGCCGCTGCGGATACACCACCTCGAAGGGGAACTCGAACTGCTCGAACATCCAGCGAGTCCAGCCCGAGGGCATGGAACCGCCGTACTGGTCCCAGAGTCCGACTCGGATCGGGCGCAACGGCGTCGCGGGCCCCGGGCCGGCATTGACGGCCACCGCGGGTAGACCCTTCTCGTCGGCGAGCTTCCTCAGGATGGCGGTGGACTGGCTGTTTGCAGGCACATACCAGCTTCCCCGCGGGAAGGTGACCCCACCGGCGGTAAGCGGCTGGCTCAGCACCTGGACCGGTTGCTTGGCGGCGAGCAGCCGGTTGACGGCGAGGAAGCCATCATTGATGCGCCGATCGATCAGATACGCCCGGCCACGTCCCAGCGCGACCGCAACCGGCGGTTTCGCCAGCAGGCTTTCCACTTTCACAAAGGGACCATCGAAGCCGTCGAGGATGCGGTCGTACTTCACACCCATCTGGAGCGCGAGGGTGTACCCGGCGTTGTCGTACGGTGGCCGGGGCGGACCTCCTGGATACAGGAGATCGTCGGGATAGTCCTGTGGTTCGAACATGTCGAGCACGTGGGGCCGAAACGCCTGTGCGGTCTTCACGACGTAGGAGCCTGCGGGATATTGCCTGCCCGCTACGCTGAACGCCGCAGTGGCGCGATGCACGTCTACCCCGGCCTTGATCAGCGCATTGACGAATTTGGTTGCGGTCAGAAAGTCGGGCTGGTTGCTCGGCAGGACGTAGCCGCGGGGATCCCGGTCATCGGGCCGTTTGAGCAGCTCGAAGTAGCGGACCGGCACGCCGGCCTGGCCGAAGCCCCCGCCGCTCCCGCCCCCCCCACCCCCCCCGCCGCTCCCACCGGCAGCTTCACTTCCGGAAGCGGCCCGATCCTTTGCTGCCGCCGCCTTGACAGCATCGATCTCGCGGGAGGTTGTCGTCCAGCTGTCCTGGCTCCCCCGCGCGATAGAGTTGCGGCCCATCACGTAGATGTTGTACAAGAACGTCTCGCGATAACGCGACGCGAGGTCGAGGATCGCGCGGTTGGAGGTCATCGAATAATCGATGGACTGGCGGAAGCGCCAGGGCTGCGGCGCGATGGGGTAGGGCAGATCGCCATTGGAAAGCTGGCGATCGGGGACGAAAGGAATCTCGATGGGGGTCGGATTGCCGATCATCTCGGTCAGGATCCCGACGATGTTGTGAAAATAGGCCGTCGTCCGCAAGCCGCCGTTGAACCAGGTCTGATAGGTCGCACCGTAGCGCTCCGTGACGCCGGGTTTGCCTTCGGCGGAGAAGCGTGAGTGCATGGCCGAGCCCACGAGCGAGATCTGATCGACCACCAGCGGGTCGAAGAAATAGTTGTGGGGGTCGCGGAACGGAGGGGCGAACAACACGGTCCCGGCGGGCCCGGTCTGGTGGTGGTTGTACATGATTTGCGGGTACCACTCGCGGTACATCACCCGGTTCAGGTTCTCGGACTCGGGCATCGCGGCCATGTAGAAATCGCGATTGTTGTCGTGCCCGACGTATTTCTGATAGAGTCTCGGCAGCTCGCCCGTGGAGCGGCGCAGGGTGTCGGCGCGGCGCATGTACCAGCCGGAGACCAGCTCCATCCCGTCGGGATTTGCATGGATGACCAGCTGAATCACGTCATCCAGGATGCGCAGGGTTTCGGGGTCGTCCCGGCTGGCCATCTGCCAGAGATGCTCGATGAGCTGGTGGGATCCCAGCACCTCGGTCGCGTGCAGCCCGCCATCGATCCACACCACCGCCTTGCCTTCCCTGGCCAGCGCGTGCGCTTGCTCGTCGTTGAGTCCTTCCGCCCGGGCCAGCCGCGCCGCGATCTCCTTGTAGCGATCGAGCTTGGCCAGGTTGGCCGGCGCGCTCACGATCATCATCCACTGGTCCCGGCCTTCGGCGGTCTTGCCGATCGAGGTCAGCCGCATCCGGGGAGACTCGCCGGCCAGCTTCTTCCAGTATTCAGTGAGCTGGGTATAGGTGGCGAGCCGATAATCGTCGCCCACGTTCCAGCCGAAATGCTCCTTCGGCGAGGTGACGCGGGATTGGGCGGCGACGGTGGGGACCGTGAGGACGGCGAGTACGGTGAGGACGGGGCGCGAGACACGGCGGAGCAGAGTCACGGACATGGCGGAATCCTGAATGTGGCGGTTGGAGGACCTCGGAAGATACGCGCTCCACCGGCGCCATGTTGCCCGGCAAAAAACAGCGCGGGGGCCGCTCTGGCGACCCCCGCGCTTCCACTCGTTGGTCGAGTCCGCTATGGCGCGCGGCGCAGCGACATGCTGCCGTTGACCGTGCTGAGACTCAGGCTGCGGCCACCCTGGCCGATCGTTCCGTGCATCCGTTTCGGTCCCCATTTCCCCCTTACCGTGAGCGGGAAGTCCGTGGACATGGAACCGTTCACGGTCGAGGCATCGACCTCTATGCTGGCGTCGGTGGGGAGATCTATCGTGATACCGCCGTTCACCGTGGAGAGCTCGGTCTCGCCGCTCCAGTCGGTGCGTCCCATGCGCGCGGTGATCGAACCGTTCACGGTACTCGCGCTCGCCCAGGAGGTAGTCTCGACCGTGATCGAGCCGTTCACCGTTCGGATCTCGGTCTCGGCGGTGAGGCCGCGAGCCACGACTTCTCCATTCACTGTGCGGCCGGTGAAGAGCACGCCGCGCGGCACTTTAATGGTCCAGTGGACGTTGACGTCATTGTTGCGGGTATTCATGCGGCCCTTTCCGCCCGGGCGGCATTCATTCTCCTCATTGCGGCGACCAGGGGGGTAGACGGCGCAGATGGTCACGCCTTCGGCGTGCTCCACGACCTCGATCCGGACCTCAGCCGGATCGCTCTTGCGTCCCGTCTTCACGGCGACCACCTCCACCTCCCTGCCGGAGGTGCCTGAGGCATCGATCGAGCCATTGACCCCCACGATTTCGATGGTCTTCCCTGCCGCAAGCGCCTTGCGCCAGGTGAATTCGTCGGGTTGAACGGTGGGGACGCTGGGGAGGCTGAGGACGGCGAGGACGGTGCGGACGGTAACGAGGTGCATTCTGGTGCTCCGGCTCGAGTCAGCGGCTCACTTGTTCTGATACGGCGCCGCGGTGGCGCAGGATTCAGCTCTCTCTCGGATGCCCGGTCCGGCCCAGCCGTTGGAAGTATCTTTGGTCACATGACCAGTCTGCTGCCCGCCACCGTCCGGGCCCCGACCGGCACCATCCTATCCTGCCAGGGCTGGCAGCAGGAGGCCGCCCTGCGGATGCTGATGAACAACCTCGACCCCGCCGTGGCCGAACGCCCCGAGGATCTGGTGGTATACGGCGGCAGCGGCAAGGCCGCGCGTAATTGGGCCTGCTTCGAGAAGATCGTCGAGACGCTGCGCCGGCTGCGGAACGATGAGACCCTGCTGATTCAGAGCGGCAAGCCCGTCGGAGTGTTTCGCACCCATGACGAAGCACCGCGGGTGTTAATCGCAAATGCCCATCTGGTGCCGCGCTGGGCGACCTGGGAAGAATTTCGCCGCCTCGAGGCGCTCGGTCTCACCATGTTCGGGCAGATGACGGCGGGCTCCTGGATCTACATCGGGACCCAGGGAATCCTGCAGGGAACCTACGAGACCTTTGCCGAGTGCGCCCGGCAACATTTCGGCGGGACGCTGGCGGGGCGTCTCCTGGTGACCGCGGGACTCGGCGGAATGGGGGGCGCGCAGCCGCTCGCCGCCACCATGAACGGCGCCGCATTCCTGGGAGTCGAAGTCGATCCCGCGAGAATTCAGCGCAGGGTCGACACCGGATACTGCGATCGCATGGCGACCGAGCTGGATGAGGCGCTGGAGCTCGTGCTCGTAGCGCAGCGCGGGCGGCAGGCACTCTCGGTGGGGCTGGTGGGGAACATCGCCGAGGTGCTTCCCGAGCTGGTCCGGCGCGGGATCGCGATCGATATCGTGACCGACCAGACGTCGGCCCACGATCTGCGACTGGGATACATCCCGCGTGGGTATTCCCTCCAGGCAGCCGCCGATTTTCGCGAGCGCGATCCCGCGGACTATGAGAGCGCAGTGCTCGACTCGATGGTGGTGCACGTGGAGGCTCTGCTGGCGCTGCAGCAGGTAGGCACGATCGCGTTCGACTACGGGAACAATCTCCGCGGCCAGGTGGCCGATCATCGCGGGATGTCGAATGCCTTCGAGATTCCCGGGTTCGTCCCGGCCTTCATCCGGCCGCTTTTCTGCCGCGGGGCAGGCCCCTTCCGGTGGGCGGCATTGTCCGGCGATCCCGCGGACATCGCGGTCACCGACGCCGCGGTGCTGGAGACATTTCCGCGCAAGGAGGCCCTGGCGCGCTGGATCGAGCAGGCGCGCCGGAAGGTCCAGTTCCAGGGTCTGCCGGCCCGGATCTGCTGGCTCGAATACGGTGAACGCGCCGAGTTGGGACTCAAGTTCAACTGGCTCGTCAAACAGGGCAAGGTGAAAGCGCCGCTGGTCATCGGGCGCGACCATCTCGATACCGGCTCGGTCGCCTCGCCGAATCGGGAGACCGAAGGAATGAAGGATGGCAGCGACGCGATCGCCGACTGGCCTTTGCTCAACGCGCTGCTCAACACGGCGTGCGGGGCGAGCTGGGTTTCGCTGCACCACGGGGGCGGGGTAGGAATCGGGTACTCGATTCACGCCGGGATGGTGATCGTCGCCGATGGCAGCGCGAGCGCAGAGCGCCGGCTGGAGCGCGTGCTGACCGCCGATCCGGGCACCGGAGTCATGCGGCATGCCGACGCGGGGTACTCCGAGGCGATCCGGATTGCGGCGGAGCGGGGCGTAGACCTTCCTATGATCAACAGCGTGAACCGTGAACAGTGAACCGTGAACCGTGAACGGTAACCACCTGCAGGGGAGGTACCCTTTCCTGTTCACCGTTCACCCTTCACACCGTTTCCCTCGCTCATGCCAGTCCTGAGGAACATCGGGCTCCTCGCCCGCTGTCTTCCTGCCGGTCCTCAAAGCGACCTCCATGCGATTCCGCGCGCGGCGCTGGTCTGGGAGGAGGCGTTGTTGCGCTGGGTAGGCCCCGAAGCGGAGCTGCCGTCTGCGTATCGTGACTGGGCAACGGAAGATGCGGGCGGACGGCTGGTAGTCCCCGGACTGGTGGACTGTCACACCCACCTGGCGTTTGCCGGGTGGCGGGCCGATGAGTTTGCCCAGCGCATTGCAGGGAAGAGCTATCTGGAAATCGCGGCCGCGGGCGGAGGTATCGCGGCCACGGTCGCCAAGACCCGTGCCGCGAGTGAGGTGGAGCTGCTCTCGCGCTGCCGCGCCCACCTCGACGCCATGGCGCGACTCGGCATCACGACCGTGGAGGCCAAGAGCGGCTACGGTCTCTCGACGGAGCAGGAGCTCCGGCTGCTCGGGATCTACCGGGAGCTGGGCGCCGGGCCGCAGCGGATCGTCCCGACTCTACTCGCGGCCCATGTCGTCCCCGCAGAGTATCGCACGCGGCGGGATGCCTATGTCGAGCTCATCGTTGCCGAGATCATCCCGGCGGTGGCCCGGGATGGATTGGCGCTCTTTTGCGATGTCTTCGTGGAGGAATCCGCCTTCACTGTGGAGGAGGCGCGACGGATCTTGGCGGCCGGGCAGCGCCACCGCCTTCGAGCGAAGCTGCATGCGGACCAGCTGTCGAATGGCGGCGGTGCCGAGCTGGCGGCGGAGCTCGGCGCAGTATCGGCCGACCATCTGGAGCAGGTTTCCGAGGAGGGGATCCGGCGGCTGGCGGCTGGCGGAGTCGTGGCGGTGAGTCTCCCGTTCGCCGCGCTCTATCTCGGCAGCAGCCCGCTTCCCGCGCGCAAGCTGCTCGCGGCGGGGGTCTCGGTCGCGGTCGCGACCGATTTCAACCCCGGAACGGCGCCGAGCTACCACCTTCCCATGGCCTTGACACTCGCCTGCACGCTGCAGCGGATGACGCCCGTGGAAGCGCTCAAGGGAGCGACGATTGTCGCCGCGCGCGCTGTGGGACTCGAGCGCGAGGTCGGCTCCCTGGAGCCTGGGAAATCAGCGGATTTTGCGCTGGTCGAGGCCGATTCGGTCGAACAGTGGCTCTACCACCTACGAGCGAATGCGTGCGTGCGGACGGTGTGTCGGGGGCGAGACATCTGGCGAGGGTAAGCGAGCACTGGATCAGGCTTTCATCCGCTGCTCCACGATTCGCAAGATCTCGGCCTCACGTTCTTCGCCGTCCTTTTCCAGCTTGCTGCCTTCCTCCATGATCGCCGCGATGGCGCGGCGATCCTTCAGCGAATGGGCATTCGTACGCACATTGAGCCAGGCGCCGCGCAAAGCCGCCCGGGCGCAGAGCGCTCCGACCCCCGCATCCGACGCGGAGGCGGGATTCCCTTGCTCCGCCATCACGCGGAGGAGCTCGAACGCTCCCGACACTGTCCGCATGACCTGCCAGGGGACCTCCAGGGCGCCGAGATTCGCGGCCTCGAGCGCGGCGGCACGCTGGCTGCGTTCCTCCTCGGTGTCCTTCGGCATGCCGAGTGCAATGATCACGCGGTTAAAGGCGCGGGTGTCGTCGTCTACCAGGTGGAGCAGCTGCTCCTTGAGCCGCTGGCCGCGCTCGGCCCACTGGGAGAATTCCTCCCAGCGCGCATCCCAGCCGCGCTTATGGGCGGACAGGTTGGCGACCATGGTGCCGAGTGCGGCTCCCAGGGCTCCCACTGCCGCGGCTACGGACCCGCCGCCAGGCGCGACGGACTCGGAAGCGACCTCGTCAATGAACTGCTCGAGCGTGAGCCGCGCGAGGGGGCGAGCGTCAGCACTCTCCAGACGGTATTCGATAACCCGCTCCTCCGGATTGAAGGGAGCCATCTCGTCGAGCCCCAGGGAACGCACCGCGATCCTGAGCAGCTCGGCCTCCGACACGCCGAGCGAGCGCTGCTGCTTGCGGAGATAATGCCTCCCCGCGTCGAGCAGTGCCGAGCGGGGGATCAGTCCCACCAGCTCCGAGCCCGTCACGCGGAGACCGCGCGCCTCGGCCCGCCGGCAGGCTTCGTCAAAGGCCACATGGAGGGGGGTTCGCTTCAGATCGGTAAGGTTCATGGAGACCTGGGCGATCCCGTACTCGGGGATATACCATCCGATGGCCTTCACCGCCTTGAGCGAGCCGGGAACCATCACCGGGCTCCCCTGGGCATCCGTCACGATCTTCCCGGTGAGCGGATCTCCCTCTCGCTTGGGGCGACCGGTCTCCCGGATGTCGAAGGCTACGGCGTTGGCGCGGCGCGATGAGGTGGTATTCAGATTCACGTTGAAGGCCACGAGAAAGTCGCGTGCCCCGATCACGGTGGCGCCGCTCTTGGGGACGAACGCCGCGGGACCAAAGTCGGGCTTCCAGGCCGGGTCGAGCAGCTTGCGGGGCAGGCCTTCGTACTCGCCGGCGCGGATGACCGAGAGGTCCCTGCGCGCCGGATCCGGTTGTGCGGCCTCGTAGAGGTAGACCGGGATGCCCAGCTCGCGGCCCACGCGCTCTCCCAGCCGTCGCGCGAGCTCGGCCGTCTCGGCCATACTGATCCCGGCGATAGGGACGAGGGGGCACACATCCGTGGCTCCCATCCGCGGGTGCTCGCCGGTGTGCTGCCGCATGTCGATGAGCTCAGCCGCCACGGCGATCGCGCGGAAGGCCGCCTCTACCACGGCATCCGGCGGACCGGCAAAGGTCACCACCGTGCGGTTGGTAGCCTTGCCCGGATCGAGATGGAGCAGGGTCGCCCCTTCAACCGACTCGATTCGGGCGGTAATTTGACGGATGACGTCGAGGTCGCGGCCCTCGCTGAAATTGGGCACGCACTCGATCAGGGCAGGCATGAGCCGTCGCCGGTCAGAGGTTGTCGAGGCACCTAATCTACCTGAGAGGAAGGCAGATGCCGACGGTCAATCGTCGCGCGTTCATGCTCGCCCTGCTCGCGAGCGCGGCAGGGGTGGCAGCGCTGCTGCGCTTTCCTCAACTCTTCCGGCCGGCGCCATTCTTTCCGGCCGCGGTGGTCGCGCTGATCACGCTGCTCGCTTGGGGGGTGAGCCCTGCGATCCTGGCCCAGGGCACCATGCTCCTGGCCACCCTGGTCGTGCTCAGGATGCCGGGCAACCGGCTGGCGGACCCGGAGGAGCCGTTGGGGAGTCGCCTTGCGCTGACGGTGCTCTTGTTCGTGCTGGCGGATGTCCTGGCCTGGCGGCTCGAGCGGAAACGCCGAGTCACGCTGCTGCGGGAACGCGGGTTTCGGGAGAGCGAGACGCGCTACCGGCATGTACTCGAGCAGGCATCCGATGGAATCCTCCTCGCAGCAGCCGACGGCCGTCTGGTGCTCGCCAACCAACGGATCTGCGAGCTGCTGGGCTACAGCGAGGCGGAATTGCTGGAGCTTCCGCTCGCCGCGCTCTACGCGGATGGGGAGCCGGAGCAGACACCGCCCGACTGGGACGAGCTTCCCCCCAGCTCCGTCGTGCTGCGGGAGCGCTTGCTCCGCCGGAAGGACGGCTCCACGCTGCTGGCAGAGCTGAGCGTGCGCCGCACGTCGGACGGGTCAGCGCAGGCGATTGTGCGGGATATCACGGAGCGCCGGCGCGCCGAGGAGGTAATCCGGTCCGAACATGCGCTGCTGGAGAGCATTCTCGCCACCAGCGTTGCCGGTGTCATGGTCGTGACCCCGACGGGACAGGTGGTGTTCCTCAATCCCGCGGCCGAAGCCGCGCTGGGGATCATGCGGGCGCAGCTCGCCGACCGGACGGAGCTGCCGCCGGGTTGGCGGCTCCTGAGTCTCGACGGCGAGCCGCTGCCGCGCTCCGCTTTGCCGGCCCGGCGAGTCATGGCGGCGGGTGACGCGGTCCGCGATGCCCGGCTGATCGTGGAGCGCCCAGACGGAGCGCGCCGGATTCTCTCGATCAATGCGGCGCCACTCCGGGACGGCACCGGGCGAATCACCGCGGTCGTGCTCTCCCTTTCGGACATCACGGAGCAGCAGCTGGCGCAGCAGGCCATCCAGGAAAGCGAGCAACAGCTGCAGCACATCACCTCCGCGGTTCCGGGCGTGGTGTATCAATA
Source organism: Gemmatimonadales bacterium (assembly GCA_036002045.1). Lineage (GTDB taxonomy): Bacteria > Gemmatimonadota > Gemmatimonadetes > Gemmatimonadales > GWC2-71-9 > JABFSM01. Next base: position 17,546 of record DASYTT010000055.1, on the reverse strand, counting down.
CGTCGTGGGGCCGGGTGCGGAGTGCCGGTTCACCTTCATGAGCGAGCGGGCCCAGGATCTCTTCGGGGTGAGCGCCGCGGACATCCTGGCCGATCCCTCCTGCTGGTGGGCGATGGTCGATCCGGAGGATCACGAGGCGGCGACCCGGGCCTTTCGCCCCCCCGTCACCATGCTGGAGCCGCGCAGCCTGGATTTCCGCATCCGGGGTCCTGCTGACCAGCTCCGCTGGATGCGGGACATCGCGACGGCGCTGCCCGCGCGCGATCCCGAGCGGCTCATCTGGAACGGGGTCATCATCGACATCACCGACCGTAAGCGGCTCGAAGAAGAGCTGCTGCAATCGTTGAAGATGGACAGTCTGGGCCGGCTGGCCGGCGGGGTGGCGCACGACTTCAACAATCTGCTGACCGTCATCCGGGGGTATGCGGATGTCCTCTCGGGTCAGCTGAGCGGCGAGGATCCCCGACTCGCGGAAGTGCGGGAGATTCGCCGGGCCGCCGATCGCGCAACCTCGCTAACCCGCCAATTGCTGGCGATGAGCCGCCGCCAGGTGCTGGTGCCCCGGGAGGTGGATCTCAACGCGCTGGTGCAGGATCTGGAGCGGATGCTCCGCCGAGTCATCGGAGAGGACATCGATATCGTCGTCGTCGCCGGCGCGGAGCTTGGCCGGGTCCGCGCCGATCCCAGCCAGCTCGAACAGGTGCTGCTCAACCTGGCCGTGAACGCACGGGATGCCATGCCGAACGGCGGCAGCCTGACGATCTCGACCATCCGCGTTCGGGTGGCGCCCGGTCACGACGAGTCGGCGGCGGGCGGTGTAGCACCCGGGGACTACCTCGTGCTGGGAGTCGCGGATACCGGAGTCGGCATGGACCAGGAAACCAAGCGTAGAATCTTCGAGCCGTTCTTCACGACCAAACCCGCGGGTGAGGGTACTGGCCTCGGGTTGGCCACCGTGTACGGCATCGTCCGGCAGAGCGGTGGGGCGATCACCGTCGAGAGCGAGCCGGGAAAAGGAACCCGCTTCCGGGTGTTCCTGCCCTGTGTCGCCGAGCGCGCCGCTGGGGCAGACGTCTCGACCTCCGCGGGACCCGTGCGTTCCGGGCGAGCACCGCGCTCCCTCATCCTGCTGGTCGAAGACGACCAGGGAGTGCGGCAGCTGACCTGCCGGATGCTGGAGCAATACGGGTACGAGGTCGTCCCGGCGGCGGATGGCGCGGAGGCGCTGCAGCTGCTCTCCAGGCTGCACCCCGGCGTGGATGCCGTGGTGTCCGACGTCATGATGCCGGGTATCGGCGGGACGGAGCTGATCAGGCAGCTGCGGGTAAGCTGGCCGGAGCTCCCCGTGCTGCTCCTCTCGGGATACCAGGGCGAAGATGTTGAGGGCGGAGTGCAGCCAGGCTCCCGGCAGGCCTTTCTCCAAAAGCCGTTCTCGCCCGACGCACTCGCGGCCGCGCTGGTGGAGCTGCTCGCGGATGCTAGACCGCCGGCCACTGCTGAGTAACGCAGTGGATGGCCCCCAATCCCCAGACAAGGTCAGTGCAGTCGATCACCCTGATTCGACGCGTTGGGAAGAGCGGCTGCAACACCGCCCGCGCCGCCGCGTCACGCACGGGGTCGAATCCGGGCAGCAGGACGACGCCATTCGCGATGTAGAAATTGGCGTAACTGACCGGTAAGCGCTGTCCCTCGTGATGGAGCACGGGCGGCATGGGCAGCTCGACGATACGCAGCGGATTGCCGTCCTGATCCGTCATGCTGCGGAGCCGCTGGAGATTGTCCTGAAGCGGTGCGTAATTGCGATCCCGGGGATCCGCTTCGATCGCGGTCACCACGGTATCCGCGCTCACGAAGCGGGTCAGATCGTCGATGTGACCATCGGTGTCGTCGCCTTCGATGCCTTCCCCCAGCCAGAGAATCTTGCGCACCCCGAGGAAATCGCGGAGCCTGGCCTCGAGCTCGGGGCGGGAGAGGCCTGGGTTACGGTTGGCGTTGAGCAGGCACTGCTCGGTGGTGAGCAGGCTCCCGGTGCCGTTCACGTCGATGCTGCCTCCCTCGAGCACCATGCCGGGAGCAACCACCGGCAGGCCCAGCTCCTGCGCGATGCGGGTCGGGATCGCGTCGTCGAGCTCGAAGGGGGGATACTTCCCGCCCCACGCGTTGTAGCCCCAGTCGAGCACCAGCTGTTCGCCGGCGCCCGCAGGGCCGCGGCGCTGGACGAAGATCGGGCCGTGATCGCGGCACCAGGCATCGTCGGTCGGATGGCGATGGAAAAAGACGCGTTGCAGGGGGACGCCGTGCCGACGCAGAATGTCCCGGGCGGAGGCTTCGAGCTCAGCATCGCCCGCGTTCAGGTGGACTTCTTCGTTGGGAACGAGCTCCGCCACGATCCGGGCGAAGATGCCAGGCACCGGTTCGAACTTGCCGGGCCAGGAGGCCGCTTTGTGCGGCCAGCTGAGCCAGGTCCCCCGATGCGGGGCCCACTCGGCCGGCATGGAGAAACCCTGGGAAGCCGGTGCGAGGTGCGTAGAAGGTGAGAGGTGAGAGGTGAGAGGTGAGAGGGCCTCCTCGCCCACTCCCCGCCGCCGCGGCTTTTCCCTCTTACCTCTCACCTGTTTCTTACTCTCTCACCTTGTGTTCACCGCTTACCTCTCACCGTCGAGGAACCGTTCGGTAATTCCGGCGTAGGAGTCGATCCGGCGGTCCCGCAGGAACGGCCAATGGGTGCGTACTACGTCTACGGCGTCGAGATCGCAGGGAACCACAAGGAGCTCCTCGCCGTGTCCGGCCTTGGCGATCAACCGCCCGTTGGGATCGGCCACGAAGCTGCCTCCCCAGAATTCGAGGCCCTGGGTGCGGCCCTCGGGTCCGGGCTCGAAGCCGACCCGGTTGACGGCCGCGACATAGCAGCCGTTCGCGATCGCGTGGCCCCGCTGGATGGTCTCCCAGGCGGATTGCTGCCGCTCACCGTACTCCTCCTTTTCTGCGGGCAGCCAGCCGATCGCGGTGGGATAGAGCAGGATCTCCGCGCCGGACATCGCGGTGAGCCGGGCCGCCTCCGGGTACCACTGGTCCCAGCAGATCAGCACGCCCAGCCGCGCATAGCGGGTTTGCCAGGAGCGATAGCCGGTGTCGCCCGGAGTGAAATAGAACTTCTCGTGGTACTGGGGGTCGTCCGGAATGTGCATCTTCCGGTACTTGCCGAGGAAGCTGCCGTCGGCATCGAGAATGGCGGCGGTGTTGTGGTAAAGGCCTTCCGAGCGCTTTTCGAAGAGCGAGGCGACGATGACCACTCCGAGCTCCCGGGCAAGCGTGCCCAGCCGCTCGGTGCTCGGCCCGGGCACCCGCTCAGCCAGCCGAAAGAACGCGTGGTCCTCCACCTGGCAGAAGTAGGGCCCCAAGAACAGCTCGGGCGTGCAGATGATCTGCGCGCCGCGGCCGGCGGCCTCGCGAATCAGTGTCATAACCCGCGCGAGGTTTTCGGCCGGATCCGTCCCGCAGCGCATTTGCGGAAGCCCGAGCGTCACTCTACGGGGCGAAGGGGATCGACTCATGACTGAAATCTAGTGGCGCGGGCAGAAGTGTCGTTCGCGGATGCGGATTCCGCGGAGTGAGCGGATGACGCCGAAGCATCGGCCTCGTTCACCGGGGCATGGCATCCGGATCGCGCGGCAGCGCGATCCCGAAGCGCTCCGCGAAGCCACGCAAGGCGCGTCGAGCTTCGGGAGGACCCTGCGTCAACAAGCGGAAATAACGGGTCTGCGCATCGAAGGGCACTGCACGCTCTTCCAGCGCGAGCAGGTCGAGCGTCAGGGCCAGGCGTTCGAGGTCGACATCGCCCGCGGCAGCGGGATCCGCCGGCAGCTGGCGAATCAGCGCCTCTGCGAGCGCGTGGCGAAAGGTGACCAGCCCGTCCGAGATCCGGGTCTCTGCTTCCCGGCTGAGCACGCCGCCGCGCAACTCATGGCGAAGCGCGCGGCGAATCTCGTCGCGCTCGGGCTCCGGCAAATCGGGCAGCTCGAGGCGGTGCGTCCTGGGGTGCTCCGCCTCCGCTTCCGCCACCGTCACCACCAGCGTCACCGCCGACGGCCGAGCGACCTGGGTGTGAAACTGGCTGGCCCGGCCGGTGCGCCGGTGCTGGACCCGAAGGCGCTCGTCACCCTCGGGCTCGATCAAATAGGGACCCACGACCGGTTTGAGCCGCGCTGGGGCGAGGTGCCGGAGCGCTGCGTACGCCGCCGCTGCCCGGATCTCGGCAGGGTGCCGGGGCAGTGCGCGGGCGTAGATCTCACGCGCAGTACCCTTGGCCGGATCGTTGCTCGCCGCCAGCGCGAGACGCTGGCCGAGCTCTTCGCTGAGCGGCTGAGCCTCCGGGCCTGCCAACTCGATGGCGCGCGCGGCGTAGCGGAGGCAGACGATGGTCTCGAGCCCCGCGACGTCATCGAAGAACCAGCCGCACGAGGTGAACATTCCGAGTACGTGGCGCTCCATCTCGAGCAGCTCGCGGGCTCGCACCGGCAGATGCGAGGGCAGTCCGGTCGTGGCATAGGAGTCCCGCGCGGCCCAGGGATCCTTGAGCAACGGAGTCGCTTCGACTTGAAAACGGGCGTGGAGCTCGCCGGCCAGCCAATCGAGTGCCTCGCGCAGCGGCGCTCGCCAGGCCTGACTAGTGGAAGGCTGCGTGCGGCACCCGCAATCGCTGCGCCAGCGCTCGATGCCGTGCACGCAGCTCCACGAGCTCGGCGCCACGAGCTCGACCGGGTGCTCCGCCGGATGGCGGGCGAGGAACGCCGCATAATTCTCCACCCGAGCTTCCGGATCCCGGCCCAAGCGCTCGAGGGTGACCGCGAGCGCCATCTCGCCGAATTGATGGTGGTGCCCGAAGGTCTCTCCGTCGGTCGCGACGGAAATCAGGGTAGGGCCAGTGGCCGCGAGCGGCCGCGCCAGGATTTCGGCGCTCCAGCGCTCGCCGTCGCCGATCAGCGGACCAAACGCGACGTCGTGCGACATCGGGCCATCGTACACGAAGAGCGCGAGAGTCCGTCCGCTGGTGGTGACGTACTTGCCCGGCAGGCCAGCCGGGGGCGGCTGAACCACCTGATGCGGCGCGACAACGGTGAAGCGGATCCCCTCGGCCGCGACGACGTCGAGGGTCTCCTCGTCGAGCGCCGTCTCGGGCAGCCACATGCCGACGGGCTCCCGTCCGAAGCGACGCCGGAAATCGGCGATGCCCCAGCGAACTTCGGTGAGCTTGTCGCGGCGGGAGGCGAGTGGGAGGATGAGGTGATGGTACGGCATCGCGATGGCGTTGCCGTGCCCGCGTCGCAGCCGGCTGGCGCGGTCCGCCGCCAGCATCGCGGCCCAGGTATCCGGCGCCTCGCGCTCCAGCCACTCGATCAGGGTGGGGCCGACGTTGAAGCTGATCGATTCGAGCGTGTTGACGATGCGGGCGATGCGCCCTTCCGGCGCCGGAGGCGGAGCAGGAATGCGGGCCGCAACGACCGCGCGGTAACTCTCCTGCTCGATCTTGTGGTTCCAGTCGTGATAGGGTGCCGCGCCCGGCTCGCGCTCCACCAGCTCGAGCCAGGGCTCTTCCCGAGGAGGCTGATAGAAGTGGGCGTGGATGACGACCGAGCGCTGGGGCAGCGAGCCGCCGGTCATCGAGTGGCGGGCACCGCCTCGCCCTGAAGCACGTCCGCGAGGACCGGCAGAATGTCGGGGAAGACGTCGTCGCGCCGGCGCAGCCGTTCGGCGTGCTCCGCCACGTCTATCGCCCGATCGCGGCCCCCGGGTTCCAGGCCGGCGAGCAGGGCTTCGAGGTCTTCGGCGTGGCCCAGGAAACGCCGCGAGGCGTAATCCGCGGCTGCTCCGGTGGAGATGATGAATTGCCAGTCGCTGGACTGGAGCAGCAGCAGCTCCCGCGCGGCCTGCGCCAGAATCGCGTGGAGCGCGGGGTCAGCAAGCGCGCCGGGCGCCGCCGCCCAGAAACGCTGCTCCAGGGGCCAGAGCCGATCCCAGGTCCATTGAGTTCCCGGGTTCTGCCACATACTGAAATCGCCGTTGGCTCCCCAGGATCCCGTCGCCAGGGCGATGGCGGCATCAGGCGGATTCGCCGCCAGATGCTGCGATGCCGTTCGAGCGAGCGGCGCGCCTTGCACCGCGAGAAAGCGATACAAGTCGGCGAGGAAATCCACGCCTTCAAACCACCAATGCCCGAACAGCTCGGTGTCGAACGGCGCCACGATGACGGATTCGCCCGCCTGGCGCGTGGACTCGGAGCGGCGGCGCAGCAACCAGTGGAGATGCCCGGCATGTGCCCAGGCGCGGGCGCGTGCGGCATTGGGCTCGTAGGGCTCCTTCAGGCCGAGATCCGCGTTGGGGTGGGTTACCCGCCAGAGCTTGAGCCCGCCCGGCCAGCGGATCTTGTGAAACTCGAGATAGGAGCCATCGCCGGGAAATCCGCCGTGCCGACTCCAGACCTGGCGGGTACTCTCGGGGTCACGCACGAATGCGACGACCGGCGCCCGTCCGCCACGCGGGGAAACCTCGTAGGTCCGGTAAGCAGTGCGGCGTTGCGGCAGTGCGGTCGTGAACTCTTCGATCAGCGGCCAGCCGTTCGGACCGCCGGTTTCGCGATAGAGCCCGAGGGGCTGTCCCGCCTCCGCGAGGTGCGCGTCCACGAAAAAGAAGCCATAGCCATGCGCCGCGAGATGCTCCTCGAGTCCGGGACGATAGGCGCACTCCGGCAACCAGCAGCCGCGCGGCAGCTCGCCGAAGAGGCGGCGATGCTCGGCGCGCCCGGTGGCGAGCTGGAGGTTGATGCTCTCACTGCTCGAGAGCAGCGGCAGAAAACCGTGGGTTGCCGCGGAGGAGAGCAGCTCGATGCGGCCAGCTGCGGCATGGCGGCGCAGCGCGCCCACCACATCCCCATCGCACCGCTCATAGAGCCGCTCGAGCCGGCTGAAGCGCTCGCGCCAGTAGTGTGTCAGCGGCACCAGATGCTCCTCGCGCCCTCCGGCGAAGCTCGCGGCCGCCTCGTCGCAGGCAGCCAGCCGCTGGGCAAAGAACGGCGCGAGCTCGCCGGCCAGCGCGGGATGGGCGAGCTGGCTGGCGAGAATCGGAGTGACCCCGATGGTCAGCGGCGCCTGCACCCCCTGGGCCTCGAGCGTCTCCAGCGCTTCGAGCAACGGCAGATAGGTGTCCGTCATCGCCTCGCAGAGCCAATCGCTCCCGTGTGGCCAGCGGCCGTGGTTGAGCACGTAGGGGAGGTGACTGTGCAAAGTGAGGATGAAGTCCATGGCGCGGCTCAGACCAGCGCTCGGCGGTAGACGTCAAGGTAACGCTCTACTGAGCGTTCCCAGCCGAAGTCGCACCCCATGGCGTTGCGACGCATGCGGCGCCATTCGGGCTCGTTCGCGTAACAGTCCATGCCGCGCAATACCGCGCCCAGCAGGGGTTCCGGCTGGTAGGGCTCGAAGACGAAGCCGGTCACCCCGTCCTCCACGGTATCGGCCAGCCCCCCGACGCGGCGCACCACGGGAATGGCGCCGTAGCGCTGGGCCCGCATCTGGGTGAGGCCGCAGGGCTCGTACTGGCAAGGCATCAGCAGGAAGTCCGCGCCGGCGATCAGGAGATGCTCCAGCCGATCAGTGAAATCGGTGTTGACGGCAATCCGGTCCGGACGCGACGAGGCCAGACCCGTGAGCGCCGCCTCGAAGCGCGGCTCGCCGGCCCCGATGAAGACATACTGGCCGTGCATCGCGAAGAGTGCCGGACTCTGGAGGATCAAGTCCAGCCCTTTCTGCGTCACCAGACGCGCCGCCATCGAGAGCAATGGCGCGGCGGGATCCTCGCGCAACCGAAAGAGCCGCTGGACTTCGCGCTTGTTGGCGGCCTTCCCGGCGGGGTCTTCGCGCGAAAAAGGAGCCGGGATATGTGGATCGTGCGCCGGGTCCCAGGCGGCCTGGTCTATTCCGTTCAGAATCCCGGAGAAGCGCGGACCCAACCAGTCAAATACCTCGTGAAGCCCGAACCCGCCACCGGGGGTCTTGAGCTCCTTGGCGTGATTCGGGCTGACGGTCACTACTCGGTCGGCGAAGACGAGTCCGCCCTTCAGGATGTTGAGCTTGCCGTACCACTCGAGGTGCTGCCAGGTAAAGAGCTCGCCGGGCAGGCCGAGCTCCCGGAGGACGCCGGGAGCGTAGTGGCCTTGATAGCCGGCATTGTGGACCGAGAGAACCGTCCGCAGGCCCAGATACTCCGGTTCCCGGGCGTAGCGCGTGCGCAGGTAGACCAGGGCGAGGGCCGCGTGCCAGTCGTGCGCGTGCAGTAATGCGGGGCCGACCACGAGCCGGGGCAGCGCCTCGAGCACGGCGAGGCAGAAGAAGGCATAGCGGAGATGATTATCGGGATAATCGCCGCTGGTATCACCGTAGAGGCGCTCCCGATCGAAGAACCCCTCGTGCTCGATGAAGTAGATCGCGGCTCCGGGCCGCGCGTCGCGCGGTCGCAGCAGACGTCCAGTCTCTTCCCTGGGCCCGAGCCGGATGCGGAACGGCTCGCCGACCTCGACGACCTCTCCGGCCGTCTGACGAGTCTGCTGGTAGAGCGGAAGCAGCGCGACGGTGCGAACACCGGCCCCCGACTGGTAGCGGGCCAGATTGGCCACGGCTTCCGCGAGGCCGCCACTCCGGGCATAGGGGTAATACTCCGCGGCGACGTGGACGACCGTGACGGGCTCCCCGCGCGCGGTGTGCAGAGCGGAATGCGGACGGCGCTCCCGCTCGGGCGAGCGTCGCTCAGGACTCGGCTTAGCGGATGGGGGGGTCGTCGGTGAACCGCTCGCCGCGGATGGCCGGTAAGTAGAAGCGCTCGGTGTACTCGAGGACCATCCGCCGGGCAGTGAAGCGGGCGCCGGCAACTCGGATCGCATTGCGCATGCGGTCAACCCAGCCCAGCGGGACGCCGTTCGCGTCCCGGGCGTAATAGAGGGGGACAATGTCCTCCTCGAGCAGCCGGTAGAGGTGTTCCGCATCGGACGCATCCTGGGCCTCGACCTCTTCGGTTCCGGACGGCTTGGGAATGGCCCATCCGTTACTACCATCATACCCCTCTTCCCACCAGCCATCGATCGTGCCGAGCTGAGGCACCCCGTTCAGGGCGGCCTTCATGCCACTAGTCCCGCAGGCCTCGAGCGGCACCCGGGGAAGGTTGACCCAGAGATCAACGCCTTCCGCCAGGGCGTGCGCAAGGTGCATGTCATAATCCTCCAGAAAGGCAACCCGGCCCTCAAAGAAGGGGTTGTGGGTCCAGCGGTAGATCTGCTGGAGGACTTCCTTGCCCGGATTATCGGCCGGGTGCGCCTTTCCTGCGAAGATGATCTGGACCGGGCGGCGGGGGTCGCAGAGCAAGCGCTGAAGCCGGTCCACATCCCGGAAGAGGAGGTTAGCGCGCTTATAGGTGGCGAAGCGCCGAGCAAAGCCGAGGGTGAGCGCATAGGGATGCAGCAGGGTGCCGGCGGCGACGACCTGGTTTGCCTCGGTCCACTCTTGGGCAAAGCGCCGGCGCGCTTCCTCACGGATGAAGCCCAGCAGGGTCCCCTTGAGCTCGACGTGGGTCGCCCAGAGGGCACCGGGATCGACCGCCCGAAGCTGCTCCCACAGGGTGGGATCGTCGAGCCGGGAGCCCCAATCGGAACCGAGCTGGTTATCGAGGAACGCCATCATGGGATTGGCCATCCAGGTTGCCAGATGGACCCCGTTGGTGATCGGAAGGATGGGGATTTCCTCCGGCGCGCGCTCGGGCCAGAGCGGTTGCCAGATGGCCCGGGAGACCGTCGCGTGCCGCTCGGAGACCGCGTTCACCCGGCCCGCGAGGTGGAGCGCCATGACCGTCATCTGAAATCCGCCGTCCTGCTCCGCCGGATGGCGCCCGAGCGAGAGCACCGCTTCGCGGCTGGCGCCCATCGCTTCCCAGATGGGACCGGTGCACTGGACCAGCTGCTCGAGGTCGAACCGGTCGTGTCCCGCGGGCACGGGTGTGTGCGTGGTGAACACGGTGGTCCGGCGGACCTCGCTCAGCGCTTCCGCGAAGGACTTCCCGGCGGCGGTGAGCTCCCGCACGCGCTCCAGCATCATGAACGCGGCATGTCCTTCATTGGCGTGCCACACTCCCGGGGAGAGTCCCACCGCGCGGAGCACGCGCACGCCACCGACCCCGAGGAGCCATTCCTGCCGCAGCCGCAGATCAGGGCCGCCGCCATACAGCTTGTTGAGCAGGGTCCGGTCCTCGGGGTGATTCACCTCGAGATTCGTGTCGAGCAGGTAGAGGGGCACTCGACCGACTCGCATGGACCAGACGCGCACGTGCACCGGACGTCCGAAGGTCTCCACGACGGCCAGCCACGCTTCACCAGCGCTGCCGGTGAGCTCGACCAGCGGGGTCAGGTTGGGATCGACGTGATCGTCGCTGTCCTCCTGCCAACCATCGCTGCGCAGCCGCTGGTCGAAATAGCCCTTCATGTAGCTCAAGCCGACGCCGACCAGTGGCACACCCAGGTCCGACGCGCTCTTGCAGTGATCCCCGGCCAGTACGCCGAGTCCACCGCTGTAGATCGGAACCGAATTATGGAAGCCGAACTCCGCGCAGAAATAGGCGACCGGGCGGTTGAGCAGCTTGGGATAGCGCCGGGCAAACCAGGTTCGATCGGGCGCCTGATTCTCCGCCATCCATTCCATGACGAGGTCGTACTGGTGCAGGAACCCAGGATCGTGCGCCAGCTGCTCCAGCCGCGCCGGCGGGATTTCGCGCAGCAACTGAATGGGATTGTGGCGGACTCGGCGCCAGAGCGGCAAGTCGATGCTGCGGAGCAGCTGGCGAGCCTCCCGATTCCAGCTCCAGGCGAGATTGGTTACCAGCGCAGTGAGGCCCTCGAGACGCGGCGGAAGTGCGGTGACCTTGACCGCCACTTAGTGCACCAACTTCTTGTAGCGGATCCGGTGGGGCTGATCCACCGGGACACCCTTCCGGCGCCGGAAGTCGGCCGCGTATTCCTCGAAGTTGCCCTCGAACCAGTAAACCTCGCTGTCGCCCTCGAAGGCCAGAAGGTGCGTCGCGATGCGATCGAGAAACCAGCGGTCGTGACTAATGACGACGGCGCAGCCTGCGAAGGAAAGCAGCGCGTCCTCCAGCGCGCGAAGCGTATCGACGTCGAGATCGTTGGTCGGCTCGTCGAGCAGCAGCAGGTTGCCACCGCGCTTGAGCAGCTTGGCGAGATGAAGCCGGTTCCGCTCTCCCCCCGAGAGCGTGCCCACTTTCTTTTGCTGGTCGGCGCCGCGAAAGTTGAAGCCTGCGCAATAGGCACGGGCGTTGACGGTGCGTTTGCCGAACTGCAGCTGGTCCTCGCCTCCGGAAATCTCCTCATAGACGGTTTTGGCCGGGTCGAGCGCCTCCCGGCTCTGGTCCACATAGGCGATCTCCACCGTCGAGCCGATCCGGAGCTCGCCCAGGTCGGGCTGCTCCTGGCCGGTGATCATCCGGAACAGGGTGGTCTTCCCGGCGCCATTGGGACCGATGACTCCGACGATGCCGCCGCGGGGCAGCGCAAAGCTCAGATTCTCGAAGAGCAACCGGTCGCCGTAGCCTTTCGCGAGCTGCTGTGCCGTGACGACTTCGTCACCCAGCCGGGCCGGGACCGGAATCAGGATTTCCGCGGTCCCTTCCTGCTGACGCTCTCCCTGATCGCGCAGCGCCTCGTACGCGCTGATCCTGGCCTTCTGCTTGGCGTGGCGCGCCCGGGGGGCCATGCGAACCCACTCGAGCTCGCGCTCCAGCGTCTTCTGGCGAGCGGAGGCCTGCTTCTCCTCGTGCGCGAGCCGCTTGCTCTTCTGCTCCAGCCAGGAGGAATAGTTGCCCTGCCAGGGGATGCCCGCGCCGCGGTCGAGCTCGAGAATCCAGCCCGCGACATTGTCGAGGAAATAGCGGTCGTGGGTCACGGCCACGATCGTACCCGGGAACTCCCGCAGGTGGCGCTCCAGCCAGGCCACCGACTCGGCATCAAGGTGATTGGTCGGCTCGTCGAGCAGCAGCAGATCGGGTTGCTCGAGCAGCACGCGGCAGAGCGCTACTCGCCGTCGCTCCCCGCCGGAGAGCCGGCTCACGTCGGCGTCGCCTGGTGGAAGCCGCAGGGCATCCATTGCGATGTCGATCTTGCGATCCAGCTCCCAGAGATTCTGCGCGTCGATCCGCTCCTGCAAGGCGCCCTGTTGTTCCAGCAGTCGGTTCAGCTCGGCGTCGCTCAGCGGCTCGGTGAAACGTGCGCTCAGCGCTTCGAATTCGGCCAGCAAAGTGCGCTGAGCGCGGACTGCTTCCTCCACGTTTCCACGCACGTCTTTCCCTGCGTCGAGCTCCGGCTCCTGCGCCAGGTAGCCCACGCGGATCCCCTCAGCCGGTCGCGCGTCGCCCTGAAAATCCTTGTCCACCCCTGCCATGATCCGGAGCAAGCTGCTCTTTCCCGCCCCATTGGCACCCAGCACACCGATCTTGGCGCCGGGAAAGAAAGCCAGATAAATCCCCTTGAGGATTTCCCGCCCGGGCGGGACGACCTTCCGGAGATTGGTCATGGTGTAGATGTATTGGGGATTGGCCATAGGGGCAGGAACATAATTAGGCATGCGCGGATGCGGAGTATATTGGCGTGGGGTTATTGGCTATTGGCTATTGGCTATTGACTATTGGCTATCGGCTATCAGCTCTCAGCTTAGGACATCCGCCATGAATCTCACGCTCTGGAAATCCACCCGTTCGATTTGCAACCTGTTGGCGGCAGCTGCCGGACTCGCCTTGGTCATGGCTTCGCCGCTCGCGGCGCAGCAGCGCGCGAAGCCGCCCTGCGCACCGGATAACGGGGGCTTCACGCTTCCGAAGGGCTTCTGTGCCATGGTGGTGGCAGAGAGCCTGGGCACCGTCCGGCATCTGGTGGTCGCCCCGAACGGCGACATCTGGGCGGCGCGCCGTGGCCAGGACGGCGGCTTGGTGGTCCTGCGGGATACGACGGGCGATGGCAAAGTGGATCAGGTGAAGCGCTTCTACGCTGCTCCGGGTGGGGGAAGCGGGGTGGCCCTGGGCAAGGATGCGCTGTATTTCGCCTGGGATGATCGCGTGGTTCGCTTCTCCTGGCCGGCCGGCAACGCGCAGCCGGACACGCTGCCGACGCTCGTCGTCCGGGGCCTTCCGGTCGGGGGGCACTCCGCGAAGGGACTCGCAATCGGAAAAGACGGCCGCCTCTATGTCTCGATCGGCTCGCTCACCAACAGCTGCCAGATGCGCGATCGGCAGAACAATTCGGCCGGCCACCAGCCCTGTACCGAGCTCGAGCAGCGCGCCGGGGTCTGGCGCTTTGATCCGCTCAAGGAAGGCCAGGCTGCTCACCTCGCCGCACGGGTGGCCACGGGACTGCGGAATCCCATGGCGGTCTCGATTGAGCCGACCACCGGCGCGCTCTACGCCGGAGTCCACGGACGCGACGGCCTTACTGATCAATGGGGCTGGCCCGCGGAGGCCGGGCGGGAGAATCCCGCGGAGGTCGTCTTTGCACTCCCGGACGGAACCGATGGTGGCTGGCCGTACTGCTACTACGATCCCCGCGGCAAGCAACGGCTCCAGAATCCCGAGTATGGTGGCGACGGAACCAAGGTGGGGGACTGCGACAAGCGCATGGCGCTTCCGGCGCTGGCGTTTCCGGCACATTGGGCTCCCAACGCCACCCTGTTCTACAGCGGGTCGCAGTTTCCGGCAGCCTATCGCAACGGGCTGTTCGTCGCGTTTCACGGCTCCTGGAATCGGGGGACCACGCCGGAGGCCCAAGAGGGTTTTCGCGTCGTCTTTGCTCCGTTCAGAGACGGCAAGGCTGTGGGCACCTATGAGACCTTCGCGGCACCGGCAGGAGCTCCGAACTCGATTCGGCCCACGGGACTTGCCGTCGGGCCTGATGGGTCGCTTTATATCGGGGCGGATCGAGAAGGGAAGATCTGGCGGGTGATGTATACGGGGAACTAGGAGGCCAGGAGGCTAGGAAGTTAGGAGGCAAGTCGGTTCCTTCAGGGAGGCCGCATGTCGAAACGTATTCTGCTCGCTACGGCGTTGGCGGTTGGCGCGACACCGCTGCTCGCCCAGCAACCTGCAGCACCACCAGCACCTCCCGCTCCGAAGCCACTGGCCGTCGGGGTCGAGGCGCCGGATTTCACGCTTCCGGCCGCCACCATGGAAGGGGTGAGTGCCAAACCGGTTCACCTCCGGGAGCTGCGTGGTAAGACGGTCGTGATCGCCTTCTTCTACAAGGCGCGGACCGGTGGCTGAACCAACCAAATGAACACGTACCGTGATCAGTACGTGCAGCTCTTCGGCGACAAAAACAAAGTGGTGCTCTTGGCGATCAGCGTCGATCCCGACACCACGCTGGCGTCCTGGGCTAAGGAAAAGGGCTATCACTGGACGTTCGCGAGCGACAGCGGGGCGGCGGTCGGCCGGCAGTACGGCGCGGTCGTGATACGCCCGAGCGGAGCAGCGATCGACAATCGCACGCTCTTCGTCATCGATCGCCAAGGGAAGATCGCCCACGTGATGGCGCCGTTCCGGGAGGTCGACCCCACCGCGTATACCGAGCTGGGCGAGGCGATCAAGCGGGTGACCGGACCGAATTGATCCCGTCCGATGGCACCCCAGCACGAGCCGAGGGGACCGTCATCTGGTTTACCGGATTGCCAGGCTCGGGGAAAAGCACCGTAGCTGATTGGGTCGCCGAGCAGCTCCGCCAGCAGGGCTTGCCGGTAGAGCGGCTCGACGGCGATGTGGTACGCCGCGTATTTCCGGAAACCGGCTTCACCCGCGCGGAGCGCGACGCCCACGTCCGTCGGATCGGATACCTGGCGAGCAGGCTCGCAGCGCACGGCGTGTTCGTCGTGGCCTCTTTTGTTACCTCCTACGCGGATTCGCGCCGCTTCATTCGGAACCTCTGCCCGTCGTATCTGGAAGTGTACGTCAGCACTCCGCTCGAGGAGTGCGAGCGCAGAGATCCGAAGGGCATGTATGCGAAGGCGCGCCGCGGAGAGATCAGCAATTTCACCGGCGTCAGCGATCCGTACGAGCCGCCGACCTCGCCGGACGTTACCATCGATACCAGCAAGGTCTCCCTCGAAGCCGCCGGAGCGTTGGTCCTGCAGGCGCTGGCGCGTCTGCGAGGCGAGGGCTAGCCCTCGACCGCCGCCTTCAGGGCGGCAAGCGTGGGATCAATTTCCCGGATGCCGGCTGTCCCTACCTTGGCATCCTCGAGCACGATCTCGGGATCCTTGAGCAGGTGTCCCGTCAGGATCACGACGACGCTCTCCTCCGGCGAGACGGTTCCGGAGCCAACCAAGCGGCGGAGCCCCGCGACCCCGGCCGCGCTCGCTGGCTCACAGCCGACGCCGGCCCGATCGACCACGCTCTTGGCAGCCAGGATCTCCTCGTCGGGTACACTCAGCACAACGCCGTTGGTCGCGCGGATCGCGCGGACCGCTCGTTCCCAGGATGCGGGGTTGCCGATCCGGATGGCCGTCGCGACGGTTTCCGCGCGCAGCTCGTAGCGGTGCCGAAAGCCTTCCGCGAAACTCTGCGCGAAAGGAGCGGCTCCCGCCGCCTGCACCACCGCCAATCGGGACAGGCGGTCGCAGAGACCCAGCGCCAGCGCCTCTTGCAATGCCTTCCCGAATGCCGCCGTGTTGCCGAGGTTTCCGCCCGGCAGCACGATCCAGTCGGGCGCTCGCCACGCGCGCTGCTGGAGGAGCTCGAAGATGATCGTCTTCTGCCCCTCGATGCGAAACGGATTGACGCTGTTGAGGAGATAGAGTCCGAGCCGCTCGGCGGAATCTTCGACCAGGCCAAGACAGGTATCGAAGTCGCCGCGGACCGCCAGTACTCTGGCCCCGTACGCGAGCGTCTGGGCCAGCTTGCCCAGGGCCACCTTCCCCTCCGGTATCAGCACGAAGACCGGCAGCCCGGCCTGAGCGCCATACGCAGCCAACGATGCCGAGGTGTTGCCGGTGGACGCGCACACGACGGCCCGGGCGCCGATGCGCCGCGCCTGTGTTAGGCCCACCGTCATCCCGCGGTCCTTAAAGGATCCCGTAGGGTTCTCACCTTCGTGCTTCAGGGCCAGCGCGGGAACACCGGTCCAGATCGACAACGACTCCCGCGCGAGCAACGGGGTGTTTCCCTCCGGATAGGACACTACGCCGGCGGCTGCGCCGGGCAGCACCAGCTCCCGGAAGCGCCAGACGCCGGACGACGGTGAGGCCGGTGAGGACAGTGGCGACATTCGGCTGTCGAAGAGCGTGCGGAGTGCCTGGCCTGTCACGGGGGGCTCGGGATGCCAGACATCGAGCAGCCCTCCGCAGGCTCGGCATCGGGTAGCGGGGTCCAGCTCGGAGGTTTCCTGGGCGCAGGCAAGACAGGCCTGGCGGGTCACAGCGCGCGCGCTCCGGCCAGGTCGGGAGCCGCAACCCTCGCAGTACAAGGGACACCACTCCGGCGATAGGCTTGTTCCATAGCGTCGGCCACAGCCGCTCCCGAAGCGAGATCGCGAACCAACGCGAAAGAACTCGGTCCGCTGCCCGAGATGGAGCATCCGAGCGCCCCCGCCGTCAGGGCGGCCCGCTTGGCTTCGCTGAATCCCGGCAGCAGTGGCGCCCGAACCGGCTCGGCGATGCGATCTTCGATCGCGCGGCCCAGCAGGTCCAGGTCTCCGGAGTGCGCGGCGGCCACCAACGCTCCGACTTGGGCAGCCTGGTGGACCGCATCCTCACGCGAGAGCTGGGCAGGCAGCACGGCGCGACCCGTGCGGGTCGGCATGGGGTGATGGGGATGCGCCAGCACGACCCGAAGCGCGGGCGGAACCGGCAGGCGAATAAGCTCGAGCGGCTGCAGCGAGCGAATCAACACCAGGCCGCCCAGCAGGATTGCGACGATGTTGTCCGCGTGACGGCCTGAGACGACGGCTTCGGCTTCGAGGGCCGCCGCAAGCAGCGCAGCACGCTCCAACGGGTGGTCGAGCAGGAGATTCGCGGCAAGCGCTCCGGCCACCGCCGAAGCAGCGCTCCCTCCCTGTCCGCCGGCCAGAGGCAGGCCCTTCTCGACTCGGAGCTCAAGTCCCCAGCCGACGCCGGCGCGCCGAAGCACTTCGGTTGCCGCGATGCCGCTGGTATGGCTCGCTGGGTTGGTAGGGAGCTCCGGATGACCCGGCTCGGCGATGCGAACTCCGGGCTGCTCGACGCGCTGCGCAAGGACTGTATCGCCAGCCCCGTCGACCGCCAGTCCCAGGATGTCGAAGCCGGGGCCGACGTTTCCGACCGAGCCGGGCGCGAAAACGCGGACCTGTGCGGGCATGGGCGGATTGTATACTTTCGTCGGTCGCCGGGCTATTGGCTATTGGCTATTGGCTATTGGCTATTGGCTACTGGCTACTGGCTACTGGCTACTGGCTACTGGCTACTGGCACCCCCCTAACCTACAGA
>DASYTT010000054.1:0-19619 GCA_036002045.1 Gemmatimonadales bacterium | reverse complement strand
CCTTCCAAGGAGGACCGCAAGCGAGCGGATTACCTGCTCTATGTCCTCGCACCCGTCCAAGCCGACAGCGCCAGTCGCTGACAGCACCGATTCCCTGCCACTCCCGCGCGCGCGGGAGCTTTTCGCCCGGGCATTCCGCCTGCGCTGCCCGGTCTGCGGCGGACGCCCTATTCTGCTGAGCTGGTTCACCGTGGCGCCGTCTTGTCCCGTCTGCGGACTGCACCTGGATCGAGACGAACCCGGCTACTGGATCGGCAGTTACACGATCAATCTGTTCCTGACCGAGGGCATGTTTGCCGTGGTGTTCGGGGCGGGACTGTTGCTCACCTGGCCGACCGTCCCGTGGACCGGCCTCGCCATTCTCTGCGGCGCGCTGGCGGTGCTGGTCCCGATCCTGGTCTTTCCGCACACTAAGCTGCTTTATCTGGCCATCGATCTGGCGTTCCGGCCGCTCGAGCCGAACGACCTGGAATCGCCGCACGAGCGGCCCTTTACCCGCCCAGCTTCGCCACGATCACGGTGACGTTGTCGCTGCCGCCGGTATCCAGCGATTTCTGCACCAGCTCACGACACATAGCTTCCGCGCTCCCCGTGCCGCCAAGTACGTTCGCGATCTGCGGGTCGGCGACGTGCTTGGTGAGCCCGTCGGTGCAGAGTAACAGGACGTCGCCGGGCTCGAGGTCGATCAGGCCCACCGCCGGGGTCATCTCCTGTCCGCCCAGCGCGCTGGTGAGATTTCCGCCTACCTGGGCGCGCGCCGCCTGGTCCTCGGTCCAGGCTCCCACGTCCACCATGTACTCGCCGGTCGTCTGATCGCGGGTTAGCTGCCGCAAACGGCCACCCCGCAGATAGTAGGCACGGCTGTCCCCCACGTGAACCAGGTAGGCGCGCGGCCAGGTGAGCGTCACCATGGTAAGCGTGGTCGCCGGTCCTTTGCCCGGCGCCCCATGCTCCTCGAGAATCCGCTCGTGCGCCCGCTGGACCGAGCGTTCCAGGTTGGCGAGGAAGTCGTGCTCCTGGTCGATGTCCAGGGAGTGATAGGCGACCACGGCCTGATCGACGTATTCGAGCAGCGAGGAGACGGCGCTGGTGCTGGCCAACTCGCCCCCGGGCCGGCCGCCTACGCCGTCGGCGACGACGAAGAGATACGATTCAACGCCGGCCAGGCGGGCCACCAGCTCTGCATCAGTGAGGCTGGTGTGGCGCAGCCGCACGGATTTCCGCAGCGACGCGATGACGAACTGGTCCTCGTTGACCCTCCGGACTTTGCCGATGTCGGTCAGCCCGAACGAGTCGATCTGGACCGGCTTTTCGCCGTTGGTCATGCCCGCTTTCCTCCCTCGCGGACCGTCTCCCGAGCCAGCCAGCGAAAAGCCTCTTCCACACCCGCTCCCGTCTTCGCACTGGTCTTGAGCAGCTGGAGGCCCTGCGCGGCGAGCGCGGCCTCCTCCGCCTGACCCAGGACCCATTGGTCTGCGAGATCGGCTTTGTTGAGCGCGACCAGGGAGGGCACCTCGCCCGCCGCCGCTCGAGCGAGCTCCCGGAGCTCAGCGAGCTGGTCGAAAGTTTCGCGTCGAGTGCCGTCGACCACGAAAAAAATTGCGTGGGAACCGCGCAGGTAGCTGGCCGGAATGTCCTGGGAGGCATCGCGGCCGGCCAGATCCCAGAGCACCAGCGTGACGGGAGTGCTGTCCACGTCGACCGCTTTTCGATCGATCTTGACGCCCACGGTCGAGTGATACTTCACCGAGAAGATGGAATGCACGAACTGCTGCACCAGGCTGGTCTTGCCGGTCCCGAACAGGCCGACCATGCACACCTTCTTCTGGTTCATCGGCTTCCTTCCGGGGCAACAGGCTCAGGAGTGACTCGCACCACAAACGCTACGCTGCGATTGACCTGCGCCTGATCCTGGCCGGCGCGGCCTGGAAGGGGGTTTCCGGTGCCCAGCGGAACTCCCCGCAGCCCCTCGGAGGGAACACCCAGCCGGATCAGGACGGGGATGACTGCGTCGACTCGCGAGCGGCTCAGACTCTGATTGATCGCATCGGTTCCGGTCGGATCCGTGCGGCCCTGAAGCTCCAGGTCTGCCCGATAGCCGAGTCGACTAGTGGCGGCCCGCAGGCGAAGGAGGCTGGCGGCCACCGAATCGAGCGCAGTCCGCTCGGTGGGATCCAGCGTCGCGGAACCGATCTCAAAGAGCACCATCCGGTTTTCGATCTGCGCCTTGAGCGTCTCGAGCTCGGGAGGAAGTCTGGGGGCGATCCCGGTCAGATTGAGATGAGACACGCCAGGCGGAAGCATCCCGAGCCCGGCAGCCCGACTTACCCAGAGGAGGGATGCCTCGCCTTCGGCGTAGAGCGAATCCCGGCTCAAACGCAATGTCACAGTCGCCGGAGTCGAGAGGGCCTGCCGCGCGCGCGCAATGACCAGGCTCGGCTCCAGCGAAAGATACGGCTCCCAGCGAGCGTCGAGCCCTGCCGTGTCCGCGCCGAGCCCGGCGAGAATTGCCGCCGGCTCGGCGGCAAGGGGATCCTTGAGCCCGCGAAAATGCCATTTCCCGAGGCTCCGCCACGCCTCGACGATCTCGATGCCCGGCTCGGTTTCGAGCCGGGCAACCGCGGCGCTCCAGCGGCGGTTCGAGCGCCAGGCGAGCCACCCCAGGATACCGGCGAGGAGCAGGACCGGAATGGCCCAGCGCAGCGCAGCCAGGCGGGAACGCGCCGCTCGAGGACGCTGATGGCTGAGGACCGTCTCAAGGCACTCTTCCAGCAACGGGCGCGCGGGAGCGAAGGCAGCCGGGTCTCCGCTGAAGTCGGCGAATGCCGCGGCGAACTGCAGGTGCACCGTCTCGAGCCGCTCCTGCAGCTTGAGCAGGAGCGTTTCCGGAGGCTGCCCCCGCACGACCGCGGCGAGCAAGGCCTGCGGTCCCGCCTCCACGATGATGGTGAGCTCGCCGACGCTGAAGGTCCGCAGCTTGCCGGCTTCCTGCTGCTGGAAGGAATCGCCCACAAAATCCTGAATCGCCGTGAGCATTCCGGAGATCAGGTCCGCATCGGTCACCTTGAGATCGGGTGGCGCGGCATGCACCAGCAGGAGACCGGTCTCCGCGTGGATCAGGAACACCTGTTCGACGCGATAGACCAGCGCATGCTTGAGAACGATTTGCGCGTACGGAGTGCCGGTGCGCCACGCCTCGATCCGCCAGGCCAGCCCGCGGATGGAGAAGGCGTGCTCCACCGCCCGATTGATCGAATCGACCAGCCCCGCCATCGCTTCGGCGAGTGCCTTCCGAATCGCGGGCCCGAGCACGGGAAAGATCGCCGTAGCGATCTCGCGAGGGTTGCGGCGTACCGACTCGCTGATCGCGCTCTCCATCGTAGGCGCGAGCGCACGGGCCAGCTGGCGGTCGCGCCCGGAGCGCAGCGCGACGGCCTCGGGAAGCAGCTCGGCGACCTCTTCGGCGTTCCGGCTTTGCGCCTCTACGCGCTGCTGCAACTCTGCAAGCTTGCGGCGTTCCTCACCGAGGAGGAGCTCGCGCAGCTCGGCGAATTCCGCGGAAGCCGGATCATACTCCGCAGTCAAACCCAAGTACTCCGGGCGACTCGCCCGATCGTCCGCCACGCTCAGTCCGCCTTCGCTCCCGCCTCGCCACCCTGCCCCGAGAGTCGGGACGCCAGCTCGGAAAACAAGGCCGTAAGGGAGGCGCGGCTCGCCTTGTCGTGCTGCAGCTCAGCCACGGCGCGGGTGAGGTCACCGGTGAGACGCTCCGTCAGGCGCGCGAGGTCGGCCGACACCACTTGGCTGTGCTGCAGGATACCCTCCCGCAACTCCGCGTCCGCCGTGCCCATCGTGGCTTCGAGCTTCAGGTGGCGCTGTTCGTGCTCGCGGAGGACGTCCCTGAGCTCGCCGGCCAGCGCCTTGAGCTCCTCGATGCGGTTGCTGCGCTCCGCGGCCAGCCGCTCGGTGAGAGCCTGGACCTCTCTTTGGAGCACCCCGTCCAGCGTGTCGACCTGCTTGGTGAATTCGGCACGCAGGTTCTCCTGGGCCTGGAGCAGGCGCGCTTCGAGGCCCTGCAACCGGGACTCGACCGCGCGCATCTGGCCGCCAAACAGGATGTCCCGGACCTTATCGAGGCTCTCAGGCGCCGGCTCGGGCGTGGCGGGCCCGTTGTCCTGCCGGGGGTCGGCTATGGAAGTGTTGGTCATCGCGGCGCTCACGGTTGGATCCTGTCGTAAGGTACCGCAGAAATAAGGGGCTAGGAATGAGGAGGCTAGGAATGAGGAGGCTAGGGCACGGCCGTCGAACCACAGCTCCCATCTGCTGCCCGCACCGTGGGGTATTTGATCCCGAGCTGATCGAGGTAGGTGGGATACCGCTTCGGGTCGTAATAGAACGGCCGCATCTGGTCCCGGTAGCGATCCAGAATTCCCTTGTTCAGCTCGATCGCAGGACGATCCTCGGGACGGATCAGAGGAGTGTATTTGGTCTCTTTGGTCTGGACATTGGTGAAGTAGTCCTTGGCATCCGTGACCAGCTTCGGTGTGAGCAAGACATCGAGCATCGTCATTGCCATCGCCTTGGCTCCCGCCGTCGCCCCCTTGTGGGCCACCGGTGTGGCCATCGCAATGGCGTCAGTCCAATTGTGCCCAGGCATGCCGGGAATGTTCGAAGGAAAGCGCAGGGTGACCGTGGGCAAGGTCCAGGACACGTCGCCGATGTCATCCGAGCCGCCGCCCCGCTTCTGAGCTTCCGGTACCGGCCCTCCCAGGGCCGTCCCCAGGCTGTCGACCAGGCCGCGACCACCGACTTTCATCTCTTCCTGGAGCGCTTTGGCGAAACGCTGATCCGCCTCGGTCCACTTCGGCATTCCCACGGTGCGGATATTCGCCGCCATGGCTTCCGCAATCGGCTTGTTGAAGTGCTGGGGCCACGCGCTGCCGAGCATGCGCACCGGCTCCAGTGTGGTCCCGGTCATCATGGCGGCGGCCTGCGCGATGGAGTCCCCGATGGCCCAGAGGGCCTTGATGTTCGGGTAGTCGAGCTCGCGGAAGTAGTACCAGACGGACGCCACCTGCGGCACGACGTTGGGCTGGTCGCCGCCGTTGGGGATAACGTAGTGCGACCGCTGCGGCAGGCGAAGATGCTCGCGCCGGTAGTTCCAGCCGATGTTCATGAGCTCGACCGCATCGAGGGCGCTCCGGCCGCGCCAGGGTGCGCCGGCCGCGTGCGCCGAGATACCGCGGAAGGTGTACAGCACGGAGACCAGCCCGGTTCCGTCGGGCGAACCCCAGGAAACGCCGAAGTTGCTGGAGACGTGGCTGAAGAAGCTCACATCGACGTCGCGGAACAGGCCCGCGCGCACAAAATAGGCTTTGGTGCCGATCTGCTCCTCCGCAACGCCGGGCCAGATCTTCATGGTGCCGGGGAGCTTATCGCGCTCCATGATCTTCTTGAGTGCCAGCGCCGCGGTGAGATTGACCGCCATCCCGCTGTTGTGACCTTCACCGTGGCCCGGGGCACCGGGCACCAACGGAGCGCGGCAGGCCACTCCGGGCTTCTGGGACGCCTGCGGAATCCCGTCGATGTCCGTTCCCAGGGCAATCACCGGACGACCCGAGCCCCAGGTAGCCACGAACGCGGTCGGAATGCCAGCGTACCCTTCCTCGACCCGGAAGCCTTCCTTCTTGAGCAAGGCGACCAGGTATTTCGTGGTTTCGAACTCCTGGAACCCGAGCTCGCCGAATGAGAAGATCTGGTCGACCATCTCCTGGGTGAACTTGGCACGGGAGTCGATGTCCGCGATCAGCTCGCGTTTGAGGGCGTCGAGTCGCGGGTTAGGAGTTGCCGCCGGAGCGGCAGGCGCAGGCTGTTGCGCGGCAAGCGGGAGCGCGAGGCCGAGCACGAGCAGCAAGGAGGAGCGAGGCATGGGAGATCTCTGGTTGGGAACCGTCGCCGGAAACTCCCCGGAGGTTAGCCGGGTAGCGCCGGGACGTCCAGCACGCCCCCCGATACCTTGACATTCTACAACAGCGTCCCCAGCTTGTTGTCGACTATCTAGGTATCAAGGCCATGGGCGATCGCGCCGAGCTCCTGCAGGGCACCCTGGATCTCCTGATCCTCAAGACCCTCCGGCTGGGCCCGCTCCACGGCTGGGGCATCTCGAAGCGGGTCCAACAGCTCTCCCGTGAGGTGCTCCAGATCCAGCAGGGCTCCCTTTATCCCGCGCTCTACCGCCTGGAAGAGCGGAGGCTGATCCAAGCCGAGTGGGGCATCTCTCCCGAAGGACGCCGGGCCAAGTTCTATACCCTTACCGCGGCAGGCCGCGCGACCCTGCAGGAGGAGCGCGCCAACTGGCGCCTTTTCTCGGCGGCGGTCGAGGCGGTGCTCAAGGCGACCTGAGGGGGGCGGCATGAAGCTCTTTCGCAGCAGACAAGACGACCAGGAGATGGAAGCCGAGATGCGCTTCCACGTGGAGATGGAAGCGGCCGAGCTCGAGCGGATGGGGATTCCCGCCGCCGAAGCGCGCCGGCGGGCGCTGGCGAGCTTCGGCGGGGTGCGCCGCTTCAAAGAGGAAGGGCACGAAGCCCGTGGCGCGGGATGGCTCGAGGACCTGCTGCGCGACGTGCGCTACGCGTTCCGGTCGCTGCGGCGGAGTCCTGGCTACCTGGTCACCGTGGTGCTCACCCTGGCCCTGGGAATCGCGGCGAACACCTCGATCTTCAGCATCGCCAACGGGGTGCTTTTGAAGCCCCTGCCTTACCGCGAACCTGAACGCCTCATGATCCTGTGGGACGGTCTCGACTGGATGGGTGTCCCGGAAGCGTGGGTCACGGGACCCGAAGTGGTGCGGCTGCGGCGGGAAGCGAGATCCTTCGAGGGATTCGCGGCGCTGCGGAGTGGCAGCGCCACGCTGGATGGCAACGACGGTGCCGAGCCGCAGCAGGTTCGCGAGTCGCTGGTCTCCGCGGTCTTTTTCCGGCTCCTGGGGACGGGCCCGAACCTGGGACGTGGTTTCGCCGACGGCGAGGATGCACCCGGGGCGCCACCGGTCGCCGTGGTCAGCCATCAGCTCTGGAGGCGGCGTTTCGGCGGTGACAGCTCGCTGCTCGGCCGTCGGATTCAGATCGACGGGCGCGCGACGACGGTCGTCGGAGTGCTGCCCCCCAGCTTCCGATTCTCCGCCCAGAGCAGTCTGGGCGACCCCTCCGACGCGGACCTCTTCCGCCCGATCGTCGACACCCTGGCGAGCATGAATCCGAATACTCACTCGCTGGGGCTGCTGGCCCGGGTGCGCCCCACCGCCAGTGTGACGAGCGCCCGCGCCGAGCTCGCCGCGATTTCGCAGCGGCTCGACGCAGAACTGTACGGCAACCACGGGTTCAGATTCGTTCCGGTGCTGCTGCAGGAGCGCCTGGTCCGGCAAGTTCGTCCTGCGCTGCTGGCCCTGCTCGCGGCAGTGGCCGTACTCATCCTGATCATGGGCGCGAACCTGGCTGTGCTCGCGCTGGCGCGGGCGGCGCGCCGGGAGCATGAATTCACGGTCCGCCGCGCTATCGGAGCGGGGCAAGCCCGGATCAACCGGCAACTCCTCACCGAGACCATTCTGGTCGCGTTGCTGAGCGGCGGGCTGGGCGCGCTCCTGGGGACGGCGAGCTTGCGCGGGCTGCTGGCGCTCGCACCAGCCGGGTTACCGCGCCGCGCAGAGATTGGAATCGATCTTTCGGTTTTGCTGGTTACGCTGGGCCTGGCGGTCCTGCTCGGTCTCGGAATGGCGCTGGCCCCGGTGCTGCACTCGCGACGAACCGACCTCTCGAGCGTGCTGCGCGAACGGACGCCGTCGCGCTCGGGCACGCGGCTGCGCCATACACTGGTGCTGGTGCAGCTCGCTCTCTCGATGGTCTTGCTCGCCGCCACGGGGTTGCTGCTCGCCAGCTTCGTCAAGCTGACACGCGTGGATCCGGGCGCCACCGCGGAAAACGTACTCACCATCGACCTGATGGCCAGCCGAGCACGGTATGCCACCGGAAAGCCCGTGGTGGACGCCTTTGCGCGTTACGCCGCCGCGTTGCGGACGCTCCCCGGCGTGCAAGCCGCCGGAGCGTCGACTTCCCCGCCCTTCTCCGGCGGCGCGGACCAGAGCGGGCTGAGATTTCCGAGCTCACCCACGAATACCGGTGATCCGGAGCACGACAACATGCTGGTCGACACCGGCCCGGCGACCACAGACTGGTTCAAGACGATGGGAATCACCGTTCTGGCCGGCCAAGAGTTCACCGAGGCCGATCAGGACAGCATGGCCCGCGTCGTCCTGATCGACGAGCTGGTGGCAAAGCGGTATTTCCCGTCCGGGAATTCCGTGGGCCAGGTCGCCGTGCTCGATGGGGATTCGCTGCGCGTGGTGGGCGTGGTCGGACACGTCCGGCTCTACGGCTTGCAGGAAGAAGGGAGGGGGCAGGCGTACGTGCCCCATGGGTACCTGCCCTATCGCGGCATGACCCTCGCCGCCCGAACAGCGGGTAACCCGCTGCAGCTCGCCAACGCCGCACGCGGGGTGCTTCGCGCGGTGGATCCGGCCCAACCGATCATCGAGATCAGCACCCTGCGAGAGGCGCTCCGCGATTCGCTCGCCGAGCGGCGGCTGGTGCTGAGCTTGGTGGGGGGCTTCGCGGGCGCTGCGCTGCTCCTCGTGGTGCTGGGCGTTTACGGCGTCACGGCGAGCGCGGTGACGCAGCGCACCCGCGAGCTCGGGATTCGCGTCGCCCTGGGGGCCGACCGGCGCCAGGTCGTATGGGCCGTGCTCGGCGAACCGGCCCGGCTCGTGGCGCTGGGGGTGACGCTCGGGCTGGCGGGGACGCTTGCGACCGGGCGTGTCGTGCACAAGATGCTGTACGACGTGAGCCCGAGCGATCCTCTCACGCTGACCGTCGTCGCCGCGCTACTCTGCGGGGTCGCGCTGCTCGCGGGTTATTTCCCAGCGCGACGGGCGACAAGGGCCGACCCGATGGAGACGCTACGCAGCGACTGATTACCCAGTGCGCCGCTTGACGAGGGTCAGAATGGTATAGACTGCCACCGGCTCGTCGTGCTGATTGGTCACCTCGACGTCCCACGCCACGACGCCCTGAGGAACCCCGTCGGGGGGTGTTTCTTTGGCGGTCTTCTGCTTCACCGTGAGCCGCACCTTGATCGTGTCACCCGGATACACCGGCTTCACGAACCGCAGCGACTCCAGCCCGTAATTCGCGAGCACCGGCCCTTCGGCGGGATCCACGAACAACCCGGCCGCGGCGCTCAGCACGAAGTAGCCATGGGCGACCCGCTTGCCGAAAATGGAACGCGCTGCGGCTGCTTCATCCATGTGGGCATAGAAGTGGTCGCCCGAGATGCCGGCAAAGTTCACCACGTCGGCTTCCGTCACTGTGCGGCGCGCCGTGAAGAGCGTGTCGCCGATCTTGAGCTCCTCGAAGTGCTTGCGGAACGGGTGCACCACGTCGGTGGGCGTCGCGGCGCCCTTGGTCCAAACGTCCGTGACATGCGCAATCGTGGTGGGATGACCCTGCAGAGCAGTGCGCTGCATGTAGTGCAGCACCGCCCGGACACCGCCAAGCTCTTCTCCGCCTCCCGCACGCCCCGGCCCACCATGGACGAGATGCGGGAGGGCCGAGCCGTGCCCGGTCGACTCTTTGGCGCTGTGGCGATTGACCAGCAGGAGCCGCCCGTGCCAGGCCGCGGTGCCCAGCACCACCTGCCGTGCGACGGCGTCATCCGCGCTGAAGAGCGAGCCCACCAGCGAACCCCGCCCGCGCTTGGCCAGCTCGATCGCTTCCTCGACTGAGCCGTAGGGCATCACCGTGTTGACCGGCCCGAAGGCTTCGATGTCGTGCGGCTCGCTCCGGTCGAACGGGTTAGGACAGTGCAGCAGGACCGCCGGGAAGAACGCCCCCTTGGCGGGATCGGCGCCGGTGACGCTGAACCTGTCCGGGTTGCCATACACCACTTCGGCGCCGGCCTTGAGCTGTTCGAGGTGCCGCCGGACATCCTCCACCTGGCCTCGGCTTGCCAGCGGGCCCCAGCGCACCCCATCGACGGCCGGATCGCCGAGGGTGCTGCCCTCGAGCCGCTTGGCGAGCGCGCGGATCACATCCTCTACCATGATGGCGGGGGCGAGCGTGCGGCGGATCGCGGTGCACTTCTGGCCGGCCTTGGCCGTCATCTCCCGAACGACTTCCTTGACGAATAAGTCGAACTCCTCGGTGCCTGGGGCGGCATCCGGCCCCAGCATGGAGAAGTTGAGTGAGTCCGCTTCCAGGTTGAATCGCACCGACTCGGCAATGATTCGCGGATGGACCTTGAGCTTGCGGCCGGTTTCCGCGGAGCCGGTAAAGGTGACGACGTCCTGGCAGCTGAGATGGTCCAGCAGGTCGCCCACGCTTCCGACGATGAGCTGCAGCGCGCCGGCGGGAAGGATCTCCGAGGCGACGATCTCCCGCACCATGGCTTCGGTGAGATAAGACGTGGCAGTCGCGGGCTTGACGATCGCGGGCATGCCGGCGAGCAAGGTGGGACCGAGTTTTTCCAGCATTCCCCAACAGGGGAAGTTGAAGGCATTGATGTGGACGGCCACCCCTTCGAGCGGCACGCAAAGGTGGCGGCCGACGAACGTCCCGCCCTTCGAAAGCGGCTCAACCTCACCGTCGAGGTAGAAGGTCTCATTGGGGAATTCGCGCCGGCCGCGGCTCGCGTAGGCGAAGAGCGTGCCGATGCCCCCTTCGATATCGATCCAGGAATCGGTCTTGGTCGCGCCCGTCGCCGCGGAGAGCTCGTAGAGGGCGTCCTTGCGTTCCAGCACGAACGTGGCCAGCGCCTTGAGCATCCGGGCGCGCTCGTGAAAGGTCATCCTGCGGAGTGCCGGCCCGCCCATGCGGCGGCCATACTCGAGCATGCCCTTGAAATCGAGGCCTTCGCTCGAGGCAGCGGCAACGGGCTCTCCGGTCACCGCGTGCCGCAGGGTGGCAGGCTGGCCGGCTCCCTCCATCCAGCCGCCCTGGGCATAGCTCCGCAGCGTTCTCACTTCAGTCTCCCGTCTTCCGGGGCTTGCGCTCGCGCCAGGTCTGGTAGCTCCGGGGCGGCGCGGGACGATCGGCGGGGATCTCACGCAGGGGCTCGCACGCCCGCAACGTGGCATGGAGCCTGGCCGGCAAGTCCTGGTAGAGCTTGGTACCCGCCGTTTTCCAGGCGAACATCTCGTCGCTCACGGGTTTGACCACCCGCGCCGGAGCCCCCACGGCCAGCATCCGCTCGGCGATCTGCATCCCTTCGGGAACGAACGAGAGCGCGCCGACGATGGCACCTGCGCCGATGCTCGCGTTGTCCATCACCACGGCATTCATCCCCACCAGAGCGTTCCGGCCGATCCGGGCGCCGTGAATGACGGCCCCGTGGCCGATGTGCGCCGACTCCTCCAGCACGACCGTGACCCCGGGAAACGCGTGGATCACGCAGTTCTCCTGGACGTTGCAGCCATCCCCGATCTCGATAGCTCCCCAATCACCGCGAAGCGCGGCGCCCGGCCCCACATACACGTCCCGGCCGATGGTGACGTGACCCGTCACCGTGGCATTCGGATGGACGAACGCCGTCGGGTGGACGACGGGGATAATTCCGTCGAACGCGAAGACATTGGGCATCAATCCTCCTCCGGCGTATACGATAATCTGAAGCGGAGCCCGCTGCTGGCTCCAGCGAAGGAACGACCGTAAGTTTTCGGGCGGAAAATGGAAATCCTCTCCGTACTGAAGGCCGCGCTAGCGGACCGCTACTCCATCGAGCGGGAAATCGGGGCGGGCGGCATGGCGACGGTCTACCTGGCGCGCGATCTGCGCCACGAGCGTCCGGTCGCCCTCAAATTGCTCAACCCCGAGCTGGGCGCCGTGCTGGGCGTCGAGCGATTCCTCGCGGAGATCAAGGTTACCGCGAACCTCCAGCACCCCAATTTGCTGCCGCTCTTCGACAGCGGAGAGGCGCAGGGCCTGCTCTACTACGTCATGCCGTTCGTGACGGGGGAGTCGCTCCGGATCAAGCTCGAGCGGGAGAAGCAACTCCCGATTGAGGAGGCGGTGCGCATCGCGGTGGCGGTGGCCAACGCGCTCGACTACGCGCACGGGCATGCGGTCATCCATCGCGACCTGAAGCCCGAAAACATCCTGATGCAGGCCGGCCAGCCGGTGGTGGCCGACTTCGGCATCGCGCTGGCGGTGAGCAAGGCCGGCGGCAGTCGCATTACCCAGACCGGTCTGTCGCTCGGCACCCCGCAGTACATGAGCCCTGAACAGGCCACCGGCGAACGGGTCATCGACCGGCGGAGCGATATCTATTCGCTCGGCGCGGTGGCGTACGAGATGCTGACGGGCGAGCCACCCCACAGCGGCACCACGGCGCAGGCGATCATGGCGCGGGTGCTCAACGACAAGCCTCGGCCCATTCGAAGCAGCCGAAGCGCGGTCCCCGAGCACATCGAGGCCGCGATCGAGCACGCGCTCGAGAAGCTCCCAGCCGACCGCTATGCCACCGCGCACGAATTCGCCGAGGCCTTGCAGGGACGCGGTGTGCTACGCCACCCGAGCAGCACCGCGGCAGCTACTGCAGGGGCGCGCGGGTGGCGCCAGCGGCTTCGCGATCCGGTGGTGCTGGGCATGGGCACGTTCATTCTGGCGTTGCTTGGACTCATCGCGATTCTGCTCCAGCGGCCCACAGCGGATCGCCCGTTTGCGCCGGTGCGATTCCTCTATGGCGGAAACGACACAGCCAGGATGGCCGACCTGTGGCCTTGGCCTGCCGCGATCTCCCCCGACGGGAGCGCGCTGGTCTATGGAGTCCCGCAGCCGGGCGGTCCGGGCGGACAAATCCTCTATTTGAGGCGCTCCCACGAGCTCGAGGCGCACCCAATCCCTGGAACGGCCGGAGGGTATCAGCCCTTCTTTTCGCCGGATGGGCAATGGCTCGCCTTCGAAGCGGACGCCAAGGAAAAGAAGGTGCGGCTCGATGGCAGCGCTCCAGTCACCATCGCGGCCGGCGGGTGGGCCAATGGGGGGGACTGGACGACGGCCGATGAGCTGGTGCTCGGGGCGACCGACAATCGGCATGGGCTTTCGCGCGTGAGTGTCGCCGGCGGAGAGCCGGCAGCATTCACCCATCCCGACTCCGCACACGGCGAGCTCGAACACCTCTGGCCGATTGCGCTCGATGATGCCAAGACCATCGTCTTCACGATCTGGAAGGGCGCGCTGGCATCCTCCGAGCTGGCGATCACCGCGCTCGAGGATGGCAAGGTCGTTTCGCTCGGGATGAAAGGGATCCGCCCTCTCGCGGTGCTCGACGGTGCGCTGGTCTACCTCCAATCCGACGGGGCCGTCATGGCGGTCATGCTCGACGGGCAGCGCAAGCGAGTCCAGGGGAAACCGGTAGCAGTCCATGATCCCGTCACGGTCCGCGGTCAAAACGGGAACTCCTCGATCTTCGTGTCGCGCGGAGGGGCGTTGGTCAGTTCAGTGCAGACCAGAGGGAGCCAACTGGTTTGGATCGGGCGCGATGGGGTGAGCCGGCCGATCCGCCCCGAGGTGAGGGATTTCATCGAGCCCCGCCTCTCGCCGGACGGCCGCCGGATTGCGGTGATCGTCGGGGAGGGCACTAAGAGCGACGTCTGGATCCATGAGATGGCGACCGGGACGCTTTCTCGCCTTACCACGGTGGAGACGGTAACCACGGCCCAATGGTCGAAAGATGGGAAACGCGTGATCTACTCCGCGTTGGGCAAGGATGCGCGGTCGGCGGTCTGGGCCCAGAGCGCCGACGGGGCGTCCGCTCCCCAGCAACTGGTTCAGCTGCCAACGCTGTCGGCCTGGATCGACATCTCGCCCGACGGGCGCTCCCTGCTGTCGCAGTCGCTAGGAGGCAGCAACTGGGATGTGCTGCGGGTGGCGCTCGACTCGGGTGCCGTGATCCGGCCGTTCAGCGTGTCGGAGGGAGACGATTTCGTTGGGCGATTCTCACCGAACGGCCGCTGGGCCGCGACCGCCACCGCCGAAACCGGTCGAGTCGAAGTGTACCTTCGGTCGTTCCCGGATCCCACGACGAAGGTGCAGATCTCGGTTGGCGGCGGCACTTGGCCCGAATGGTCGGCCGACGGCAAGCGACTCTACTATCGCGCAGGGGAGTCCATCGTCGAAGTGCGCCTGGAACTGGACAGCTCGGTGCGAGTGATCTCGCGCGACACCGTGGCACGCAATGCCTTGTCGCGCGAACTGGGGCGTTTCGGCGCCTTCGGAAACTTTACCGTCGCTCCCGACGGCGCGCGCTTCCTCTCCGCCGCCACGCGAGTCAACCGAGTCCAGCTGGTGGTCGTCCCAAACTGGCTGACGGAGTTTCGGCAGCGGATGGCCAGCGGGAACTAGCTTCGCTCCAAGATCATCGCCATCCCCTGCCCGACCCCCACGCACATCGTGCAGAGCGCGTACTTCCCGTCTTTCTCCTCCAGCTCCCGCATCGCCGTCAAGAGCAGCCGCGCTCCGCTCATGCCGAGCGGATGGCCCAACGCAATGGCGCCGCCGTTCGGATTCACGCGGGGATCGTCATCGGAGAGCCGGAACTCCCGGGTGCAGGCGAGCACCTGCGCGGCGAAGGCTTCGTTGACCTCGATGACGCTCATCTGGTCCATCGTCAGCTTGGCGTGAGCGAGCACCTTGCGGGTCGCGGGCACCGGTCCGACACCCATCGTTCGTGGGAGCACCCCGGCGGCGGCGCTCGCGACCACCCGCGCTTTGGGCGTAAGGCTGTGGCGCTCCACGGCGGCGTCGGAGGCTACCAGCAGCGCACAGGCTCCGTCGTTGAGCCCGCTCGAGTTGCCCGCCGTCACCGAGCCTTTCGCGTCGGTGCGAAACGCCGGCTTGAGCTTGGCGAGCAGCTCCACCGTGGTGTCGGGGCGGATGAACTCGTCCTTCTCGAACGAAGCCGGCGGCGGACCCTTCCCGCTGGCCGGCAGGGGCACCGGCACGATCTCCTTGGCGAAGCGACCGCGGATTCGCGCGGCCGCGGCCTTCTGCTGCGAGCGGAAGGCCAGCTTGTCCTGATCCTCCCGCGAGATCTTCCACTGCTCCGCGACATTCTCCGCCGTCTGACCCATCGCGTCGATGCCGTACTTCTCTTTCATCCTGGAATTGACAAAGCGCCAGCCGAGGCTGGTGTCGAAGAGCTCCTGGGTGCGCCCGAAGGGCTGGGTCGCCTTGGAGAGCACGTAGGGAGCCCGGGTCATATGCTCGACCCCCCCTGCTACGTAGAGATCGCCGTCGCCGAGCCGCGCCCCCCGCGCCGCGATCGCCACGGCGCTCATCCCCGACGCGCAGAGCCGGTTCACCGTCTCGCCCGGAACGCTGGGAGGAAGGCCCGCCAGCAGCAGCGCCATCCGCGCCACGTTCCGGTTGTCTTCCCCGGCCTGGTTGGCGCAGCCGAACACGACGTCGGTAATCCCCGCCGGATCGAGCCCGCCATGCCTGGCCAGGAGCGCCGCAATCACATGGGCGGCGAGATCGTCCGCGCGCACCCCGGCCAGCGAGCCTCCCAGGCTGCCGATCGGAGTGCGAATGCCATCGATGAGAAACGCGTTCGCCATGGGAAGGGCCGGTGGGCGCTTTGGCCTAACTTCAGATGCGGTGCTAATTTAGTACGCTTTCTCCCGGACCGGCACCCGATGGCTGCTGCGAGCATCCTGTACGAAGCCCGGCATGGCGTGGCGCACATCACGCTCAATCGTCCCGACGTGCTCAACAGCTTCGACTCCGCGATGTCCCTGAGCCTGCAACAAATACTGGCCGAGGTGACTCGCGATGTGACGCTGCGCGCCGTGTATCTCACCGGCGCGGGGCGCGCGTTCTGCGCCGGCCAGGACCTGAGCGAAGCAACCTCTCCGGGGGCTGCCGGCATCGTAGACTTCGGCACGCGGGTGCGCAATCTCTATAACCCGCTGGTGCTGGCGCTGCGCCGCATGCCCAAGCCCGTCGTTTGCGCGGTCAACGGCGTGGCGGCCGGGGCTGGCGCCAACCTCGCGCTGGCCTGCGATATTGTGCTGGCCGCGGAGGAGGCCGCCTTCCTGCAGGCCTTCATCAAGATTGGCCTGGTACCCGATACGGGGGGCACCTGGTCCCTGCCCCGGCTGGTCGGCAGCGCCCAGGCGGCGGCCCTGATGCTCCTCGGAGAAAAGTTGCCCGCGGCCCGGGCGCTGGAGCTCGGACTCATCTACAAGGTGTGCCCCGGCGCGGAGCTCGAGACCACCGCGTTCGGTCTCGCGGTACAGCTCGCCACCCAGCCTACTTATGCGCTGTCCCTGATCAAACAGTTGCTGGCGGTTTCATCGCACAATTCCCTGGAGCAGCAGCTCGAGCTGGAGGCGGAGTCTCAGGGCCTCGCGGGCAAGAGCGACGACTACGCCGAGGGCGTGAGGGCGTTTCTCGAGAAGCGGAAGCCCACATTCGTCGGCAAGTGACGTGACGCCGCGTCCCGACCTGACGATCGGGGTGCTGGGCGCGGGGGCGATGGGCAGCGGCATCGCCCAGGTCGCCGCCGCGGCGGGGCACCAAGTGCTGGTCACCGATGCGAGCGCCGAGGCGCTGGAGCGGGCGCGAACCCGGCTCGCGGCCACCCTGGCGCGGGAAGTGGAGAAGAGCCGGCTGAGCCAGGCGGCTGCGCACGAGCTCGAGGCGCGCATCACCTGGGCGCCCGGCACCGCCGGTGAGTACGGCATCTTCCGACATTGCGGCGTGGTGATCGAGGCCATTGTCGAGGAGCTGGGCGCAAAGCAGGAGGCGTTTCGGCGCCTCGAGGCGGAAGTGGGCGACGAGTGCATCCTCGGGACCAACACGTCGTCGCTCTCAGTCACCGCCATCGCCGCAGCCTGCCAGCTCCCGAGCCGGGTCATCGGCATGCATTTCTTCAATCCTGCTCCGCTGCTGCCGCTGGTCGAAATCGTTCCCTCCCTCACCACCACTCCCGCTACGGCGGCCGGGGCGACGCAGCTGGTGGAGAGTTGGGGGAAGACCGTCGTCCAGAGCAGCGACAGCCCCGGCTTTATCGTGAACCGAATCGCCCGCCCGTTCTATGGCGAGGCCTTGCGGCTGTACGAGGAGGGCAGCGCCGACAAGGCCACCATCGACTGGGCCATGCGCGACCTCGGCGGCTTCCGGATGGGACCCTTCGAGCTGATGGACCTGATCGGCAACGACGTGAACTACGCCGTAACGCGCTCGGTGTTCGAGGCTCTGCATTACGATCCGCGCTACAAGCCCTCCGTCACCCAGCAACGGATGGTCGAAGCCGGCTTCCTGGGACGGAAGACCGGCCGGGGCCACTACGAGTATGGCGACGGAGCCGAGCGGCCCGCTCCCACGACCGACGCCTACACCGGGACGGTCATTCTCGACCGGATCCTCGTCCTGCTCATTAATGAGGCGATCGACGCCCTCTTCTGGCGCGTGGCCGGCCGCGACGCGATCGACCTGGCGATGACCAAGGGAGTGAACTACCCCAGGGGACTCTTGCGCTGGGCCGACGAGCTCGGCCTGGACGTGGTGCTGGAGCGCCTGGAGCATTTGCAGCGGGAATACGGCGAGGACCGTTATCGTCCCAGCCCGCTGCTGCGCCGCATGCTGCGCGAAGGGAGGCGGTTCTACTCGTGAACGACGCCGACCTGCTGGCCCAGCGCGTGGTGCAGGGCATGCTGGCGCGCGACGAGTTCAGCCGCTGGCTGGGACTCGAGGTCGTGGAGCTGGGCCCGGCGCGTTGTCTCTGCCGCATGTTGGTGCGCGACGAGATGGTGAACGGCTTCGGCGTGGCGCACGGTGGCATCGTCTATTCGCTGGCCGACAGCGCCCTCGCGTTCGCGAGCAATACCCACGGGCGCATCACCCTGAGCATCGAGAACGGCATCAGCTATCCCGCCCCGGTGCACCCCGGCGACACCCTGAGCGCCCTCTGTATCGAAGAGAGCGCCAGCCACCGCGTGGGATTCTATCGGGTGCGGGTTACCAATCAGCTGGACGAGCTCGTCGCCTTGTTCCGCGGCACCGTCTACCGCACCTCAGAGGAGCATCCGGCGTGATCGACTGGCAGCGGGTCCTCTATCTGACGCTGGTCTCCCGCTTCCTCGACGACACCGAGGAGCAGCGACTCGTCCCCGAGAAGAAGGTGCTCTATCAGTTCTCGGCGCGCGGGCACGACGTCGCCCAGTTGATCCTGGGACAGCACCTCACCCATCCGCACGACGCCGCGGGAGCCTACTACCGTTCGCGGCCGCTGCTGCTGTCGCTGGGCTTGAGCATCGCGGACGCCTTCGCCGGGCCGATGGGCAAGGCGGGCGGCATGAGCGACGGCCGCGACATCGGTGTGGTGTGCAATTTGCCCAACGATCCGGGACCGGTCGTGCTCCCCATGTCCGGGGATGTCGGCTCGCAGTACACGCCCTCTGCGGGCTGGGCGCAGGCCATCCTCTACCATCGGGACGTGCTGAGGGACGCGGCCTGGCAGGGCGCGATCGCCTGCGTGTTAGGCGGAGAGGCCTCGGTCGCCACCAACGGCTTCTGGTCGGCGCTGACCATGGCCACCACGCTCCAGCTGCCGCTGGTCTTCTACATCGAGGACAACGGCTACGGCATCTCGGTGCCGGGCACTCTGCAGACCCCCGGTGGCGACATCGCTGCGAATCTGGCTTCGTTCAAGCACCTCCTGGTGAACAGCGGGGACGGGACCCAGCCCGCGGAAACCGCCCGCCTGATTGGCGAGACCATCGCGCACGCCCGGGCGGGTCACGGCCCCGCCCTGCTGCGGCTCACGGTGCCGCGGCTTTCTGGCCACTCGGGCCAGGATACCCAGTCCTACAAGAGTCCCGAGCTGCTCGAGCGCGAGCAGGCGAACGACCCGCTCGGCCGGCTCTACACGTTCCTGCGCGAGGCCGGCGTCAGCGCTGCCGAGCTCACTGCCGTGGAAGCCGAGGCGCGTCGCGATGCAGAGGCTGGTCTCGCGGAGGCGCTCGCGCGTGCCGAGCCGGATGCGGCACACGTGCGACGCCACCGCGTGGAAGAACGGGATTCGGCGGGCCGGCCCATTCTGCAGCGCCGCGGGGGGTTGGCGCCGACCGGTCACCGGTTTCCGCCTTCGAGCGAGATCCCCACGCCCGAAGGGGCGCGGATCAACCTGCTCACTGCGGTACGGCGCACCCTCGAATCCGAGCTGCGCTCCAATCCCCGCCTGCTGCTCTTCGGTGAGGACATCGGTCCAAAGGGAGGCGTGCACGCGGCCACGCTGGGCCTGCAGGAATTGTTCGGAGCGCACCGCGTCTTCGACACGTCACTTTCGGAAGAAGGCATCATCGGGCGGGCAGTGGGCATGGCGTTCGCCGGCCTCATGCCGGTGCCGGAGATCCAGTTCCGGAAGTACGCCGACCCCGCCACCGAGCAGCTCAACAACTGCGGCACCATCCGCTGGCGCACCAACAATCGCTGGGCTGCGCCGATCGTCGTACGCATGCCGGGAGGCTATGCGCCCAAGTGCGGCGATCCGTGGCACAGCGTGTG
>DASYTT010000053.1:0-34695 GCA_036002045.1 Gemmatimonadales bacterium | reverse complement strand
GTTGTGCCGCATCGCGGATACGATCGAGGATTCCCCCGAGCTGCCGGATGCCGAGCGACCCGGGTTGCTGAGCAGGTTCGCGGCCAGCCTCGAGGCGCCTGAGAGCGATCTCAGCCCATTGGTGCGTCCCTTCGCCGAAGCAGAGTCGCCGGACGCACTCCTGGTCGCCAACTCCGCAGCCGTGCTCAGGCGCTACTGGAGACTTCCTGCCGCGGACCAGAGCTCGATGCGAGGGCCGATCACCACGATGTGCCACGGCATGGGACGCTTTGTCCAAAGTTTTCGGAGAGGAACTCGCGGCCTGGAAGGGCCAGCCAATCTCGCTGAACTGGAGGAGTACTGCTACTATGTGGCTGGGACCGTCGGCGAGCTTTTAACCGAGCTCTTCTGTCTCCACATGAGACACAATGCCGAAGCGCGGTATCCGCAGCTCCTCCGCCTTGCTCGAGGCTATGGCCTCGGCCTCCAGTTGACCAATATCATCCGGGACATGAGGGACGACTCTGCTCAGGGACGAAGGTACTTCCCCCGGGAGCTTGGCGACCCGGAGGACGAGCGTTCGAACGAGGTGCTCCAGCGGAGGGCGCTGACTCACCTCGAGGACGGGCTGAACTACTGCACGTCACTACCCCGGGCGGAGCTTCGAATTCGCCTGTTCTGCCTGATGCCTCTCATTCTCGCCGCAAGGACTCTGAGGCTGATCGCCCAGAGCCGGCTCGGGCCTACCGGTCCGCTCCGGATCAAGGTTTCCCGGCCGGGGGTCTATGCCCTCTTGTCACTCTGCGTCATTGCGGCGCCCAGCAACCAGCTCATTCGCTTGTTCTATCGCAGCGTTGCTCCCGGAGGTTTACATCCAGCGGCAGTGGATCAGGGAATCAGCGCCCGACTCCCACCATGATGGGTCCAGACAGCAGCTCGGGTTCGGCTGCCTCGTGGCTCCCCCCGCTGCCTTCCCTCAACGGGATCGGACGGACCGACTTTCGCGCCCGTGCAGCGTATTCCGAAGGCGCCGGCATCTATCGGATTCTGCCCGCAGCGGTCACGGTGCCCTCGACGACCGCTGCGCTCCGCGAGCTGGTCACGTGGGCGGCACACCGGCGAGTTCCCCTGGTGCCGCGTGGCGCCGGCAGCGGGATGCCCGGCGGCAATGTGGGGTGCGGAGTGATTGTGGACCTGACGACGCTGGACGGCTGCCCGATCGAGGTGCACCCCGCATTGCGGCGCGCCTACAGCGGGGCGGGCGCCACGCTTCGCGACCTCAGTGCGGAAGCCGAGCGGTGGGGCTTACGGCTTCCGCCCGATCCCTCGAGTGCGCGCTTCGCGACACTCGGTGGCATGGTGGCGACCAATGCGGCCGGTCCCCACTCGGTCCAGAGCGGCAGCACACGGCGCTGGGTCGACGCCCTCGACCTGATCACCGCCGATGGCGACTCGCTGACCCTCCGGCGCGGTGCGGTCCCGCGGCCCGTTGCGGCGGTCGAGCGCTTCGTACGGAATGCCGAACCGACCCTCCGAGCCGCGCGCCAAACGATCCTGAACCGCTTTCCCAAGACCCGGAAAAACTCTTCGGGGTATGCGCTCGATGCCTGGCTCGCTTCGGGCGACCTGCTCGACCTGCTGATCGGCTCGGAGGGCACCCTCGCCTTCATCACGGGCATCGAATGGCGGCTCGTCCCCATTCCGGCACGCTATGCGGGCGTGCGCGCCGCGCTGCGCAGTCTTGATATCCTGGGCGACGTGGTCCGCCAGCTCGACACGCTCGATCCCGCAGCCCTCGAATACCTCGACGCCACCTTTCTGCGCTTCGTCGGCGAAGCGGGCGGAGCTGCCGGGCTTCTCCTGGTGGAGTTCGAGGGCGAGGAAGGCGAAGCACTCGAAGGCCGGCTCCGCGAGGCGGCCAGCATCCTCACTCCCCACGCGTCCGA
Source organism: Gemmatimonadales bacterium (assembly GCA_036002045.1). GTDB lineage: Bacteria > Gemmatimonadota > Gemmatimonadetes > Gemmatimonadales > GWC2-71-9 > JABFSM01. The sequence goes on along the minus strand of DASYTT010000053.1, from coordinate 32,770 downwards.
GCTTCGGGAAGCCACCGATCGGCGCGGCCTGGAAAGCCTCTGGGCCGTTCGGCACGCGGCCAGTCCCATTCTGGCGGGGCTCGGGGAGAGCCGCCGTTCGCTGCAGGTCATCGAAGACGCCTGCGTTCCGCTCGAGGCGATCGGCAGCTATGTCGAGGCAGTACGCCGGGCGGGACAACGCCACGGGATGGAGCTGGTCATCTTCGGCCACGCGGGAGACGGCAACTTGCACGTGAATCTCCAACCCGACGTGGCGCTCACCGGGTGGGAGGAGCGGGTCCGGGCAATCTTTGCCGAGGTCTCCGAAGTCGTTATCCGGCTTGGCGGCTCGTTGAGTGGTGAGCATGGCGACGGACGCCTGCGCGCGAGAGCCCTCGATTCCAGCTACGGCTCCGAAATCGTCGGATTGTTCCGGCTCGTCAAAGAAGCGTTCGACCCGGTCGGGATTCTCAATCCCGGGGTGAAGCTTCCGGCGGAGGGTGACCGCCCCTTCGCCGCGCTCAAGGTGGGAGGGCAGGCGGCGCAACTGCCGCCCGAGATCGAAGCGGGCCTGCGCGAGATCGAGCGAACGGCAGGGTATTCTGTGAGTAGATTGGAGCTTGCCGATAGCCCATAGGCCATAGCGATCACCATGCGACAATATCTCGACCTGCTCCAACACGTCCTTCAGAACGGCCGCCCCAAGGCCGATCGCACGGGCACCGGGACGCTGAGCGTGTTCGGCTGGCAGATGCGCTTCGATCTGGCGGAACGCTTCCCGCTGATCACCACGAAACGCGTCCACCTCAAGTCCGTCATCCACGAGCTGCTCTGGTTCCTGCGCGGCGAAACCAACGTGAAGTCACTCAATGAGGCAGGAGTTTCAATCTGGGACGAATGGGCTGCTCCCGATGGGGAGCTGGGTCCTATATATGGATACCAGTGGCGCTCCTGGCCAACTGCCGATGGTCGGCAGATCGATCAGATCGCCGAGGTCCTTCGCTTGCTTCGCTGCGAGCCGCACTCACGCCGCATGATCGTGAGCGCCTGGAACGTCGGCGATGTGCCGAAGATGGCACTGGCGCCCTGCCACACGATGTTTCAGTTCTACGTCCTCGACGGGAAGCTCTCCTGTCAGCTCTATCAGCGCAGCGCCGATGTCTTCCTCGGCATCCCTTTCAACATCGCTTCCTACGCCCTGCTCACCCTGATGCTGGCGCAGGTGACTCAGCTCGCACCGGGTGAATTCATTCACACGCTGGGCGACGCGCACCTCTATCTCAATCACCTCGAGCAGGCCAGGGAGCAGCTGTCCCGGGAGCCCAGAATGCTGCCGAAGCTCCGGCTCAACCCGGCAGTTCGGGAACTCGAGCAGTTCCGCTTCGAGGACATCGTGCTCGAGTCTTACGATCCTCATCCGCCGATCCGGGCGCCGGTGGCGGTGTGATCGTCTCGCTGGTCGTCGCCATGGCGGAGAATCATGTGATCGGCCGCGCCGGGGGCCTGCCCTGGCATCTTCCCAAGGATCTCCAGCACTTCAAGCGGCTCACCGTGGATCACACCGTCATCATGGGCCGGAAGACCTTCGAGGAGATCAAACAGCCGCTCGCCAACCGCCGGAACGTGGTGATTTCCCGAGATCCCTCCTTTCAGCCTCGCGGTGCGACGGTGGTCCCCTCGCTCGAAGAAGCCCTCGCCATGGGTGCGACCGAGGAGGAAGTCTTTGTCATCGGCGGAGGTGAGATCTTCCGCCTGGCATTGCCCCGAGCGGATCGGCTCTATCTCACGCTCGTTCACGCCAAAGTTCCGGGCGATACCACCTTTCCATCCTTCGATCTCGCGACCTGGGCATTGGAAGACGAAGAGCACCATCCTGCCGATGAGAAGCACGCCTACCCGTTCACCTTTCGCCGTTATCGCCGGATTCGTCACTGAAACTATTGTGCCGCTTCGCGTTTTTTCTTACCTTAGGTCGAGCGAAGCCATCGGCAGCGCTTCGTTCACCCCATCAAGGAGATCCGTTGGCGGTTCGAATAGGGTTCGCCTATAACGAGAAGCCATCGCTGCCGGCGCCGAAGAAAGCCGGCGACTCCGCCCGCCCCGCCTCACCGCTCGATCACGTTCCCTCGAGCCGCGTCCTCCGTCCCGATCTACCGCAGCCCGATCTCTATGCCGAGTGGGATGAGCCTGAAACGATCGAGGCGGTCGCCGCTGCGCTCGGCGCTCTCGGCGAGGTCATCCGGCTCGAAGCGACACACGACTTCCCGCGGCGGGTCAAGGATGCCGACCCGGACTTCGTGTTCAACATCGCGGAAGGCCTGCATGGGGTGAACCGGGAGAGCCACGTCCCGGCGATCTGTGAATTCTTAGGGATTCCTTACCATGCCTCCGATCCGCTCAGCCTGGCGCTCACGCTTCACAAGGGCCGGGCCAAGGAGATCATGGCGTACTATGGCGTGCCGACCGCACCGTTCGTCGTCGTGACGACTCGTGCCGAGGCGCGCAACCTGAGCTTGCCGTTCCCGCTCTTCGCCAAACCGGCCCTGGAAGGCTCCGGCAAGGGAATCACCGAGAAATCGCTCTGCCCCAACCGAGCGAAGCTGCTGCAGGAAGTGAGCGAGCTGCTCGACACCTACCAGGAGCCGGTCCTGATCGAGAGCTGGTTGCCGGGCCAGGAGTTCACGGTGGCCATACTCGGCAACGGCAAGGAAGCGCGCTGTCTGCCGCTGGTCGCCATGCGCTGGGAGGCCCTGCCGCTCGGCGCGCAGCCGATCTACGGGTACGAGGCGAAATGGCTGTGGGACACTCCGGAACATCCACTCGACCTCTTCGAGTGTCCCGCGAAAGTCTCGAAGGAGCTGGCATGTGACGTCCGGTCCGCGGCGCTCAGCGCGTATCGTGTGCTGGGCTGCCGGGATTGGTGCCGGGTGGATGTTCGCTGTGACGCGGCCGGCCGCCCCATGGTGGTCGAGCTCAATCCGCTGCCCGGCATCCTCCCCAATCCAAAGGACAATTCGTGCTTCCCGAAGGCCGCCCGCGCTGCCGGGATGTCCTATGACAGCCTGATCCAGACGGTGGCCGACATCGCCTGGCGCAGGATCAGCGGACAGGCGCTGCTCAAGCGCAAGCGGGCCGCCGCGTGAAGATCGGAATCCTGTTCGATGGCGGGAGCAACGACTGGGATCAGAAGGATGTCGCTGCGGTTCTGGCGAACGTCAATGAGATCCAGACCGAGCTGAGGCAGGCAGGTCACGAAACCGGCCTGATCCCCGTGCAGCTGGGCGACATTGCCTGGCTCAAGCGGGTCCAGCGCCACGAGCTGGTTTTCAATCTGTGCGAGGGTGTGAATGGCTACGCCCGCTACGAGGATTTTGCCGTAGCGGCGCTGGAGCTTTCCCGGGTTCCCTTCACGGGCTGCCCAGCCTGGCCCGTCACCATCTGTCATCGCAAGCACATCGCCAACACTCTGCTGGCCGCGGCCGGCGTTCCGGTCCCCACTTTCATGCTCGCGCGGGGGATCACCCCGCCGACGGGACTGCGTTACCCGGTCATCGTCAAGCCATCGGGCGAAGATGCCAGCGTCGGGATCGACGCGGGCGCGGTGTGTGCCACGCGGAAGGCGCTGCGCGACCGGCTGGCCCGCACCCTCGAGCAGTGGAACGAAGTGCTGGTGCAGGAGTACGTCGCCGGACGCGAGGTAAACGTGGGCTTCATCGGCCGGGAGCTGCTGCCCCTCTCGGAGATCAACTTCGACCGGATGCCGCAGGGTAGCTGGCCGATCGTGACCTATGCGGCCAAGTGGAACAGCGGATGCGCCGAGGACCTGGGCACCGAGCCGGTGTGTCCTGCGGAGCTCACGCCGGAGCTCAACCGGCGGGCCATCCAGGCTGCCCGGCAGGCCTGGGAGACGCTGGCCGGTTCCCAGGGTTACGGGCGGGTCGATCTCCGCATCACCGAGTCGGGCGAGGTGTACGTTCTCGAGGTGAACCCCAATCCGGATCTCTCCAGCGATGCGGGTCTCACTCGGATGGCCCGGGCGCGCGGCTGGAGCTACGGTGAGCTGATTCTCCACGTGGTCGAGGAAGCGCTCTCGCGTTACGAGCGGGCCCGCACCGCCGAGGCCATCACGCAGAACGTTCCTGCTTGAGTCGAACCCTGGTCGCCCCGACCCTCCGGCCGCTCGCCGAATCGGACCGCTCGCTCGTCGCAGCCATGACGCAGGCGTGCGGGATGTTTCGTCCCGAAGAGGTGAGGGTCGCCCTGGAGGTTTTCGACGCGGCCCTGGGGATTGGCCGGCAGCGCGATCCGGACTACGAGAGCGCCGGGGTCGAGCTCGATGGCACGCTCGCGGGCTGGGCCTGCTGGGGGCCAACGCCATGTACGGTCGGAACCTTTGACCTCTACTGGATCGTCGTCGCCGCCGAATCGCAGGGGCACGGGGTGGGGAGCGCTCTGCTAGCGGAAATAGAGCGACGCGTGGCTGGCCGGGCCCGGCTCATCGTGGTGGAGACGGCCGGCCGCGAGCAGTATGCTGGAACCCGGCGCTTTTATGAAGCCCGCGGCTACTCGGTCGGGGCGCGGATTCCGGACTATTATGAGGTGGGGGACGACCTGGTCACCTACGTTAAGGAGGTTGCAGGTGGCAGGTCGCAGGTGGCAGATAGGTAGCAGGTGATGACCTGCCAGCCACCTGCCACCCGCCACCTGCCACCCGCCACCTGAGCTCCCATGTCCACCTGGCAGGAAGTGCTCAAGCAGCGCTCCATCACGAGCCTCGACGCCCTCGCCGAGCGGTTCGGAGCCGAGCATTTCCCGCCGGAGCACCACGAGCGGCTTCGCCAGGCCATCGACAACTTCGAGTTCCGGATTTCACCGCCGATGGTCGATCTCATCCAGTCTCCGGATGATCCCATCTGGCGCCAGTACATCCCCACGCTGCAGGAGCTCGAAGTCGTCGACGGGATCGTCGACTCGCTCTCCGAGGATCGCGACAGTCCGGTCCCCAACATCACCCATCGCTATCCCGATCGGGCGCTCTTCCTGGTCTCTCCGGTCTGCGCCAGTTATTGCCGGTTTTGCACGCGGCGGCGCAAGGTGGGCGATCCGGAGAAGATCCCGATGTCGCAGTTCGAGTCGGCCTTTCAGTATCTCGAGGCGCACCCCGAGATCCGGGACGTGATCATGTCGGGAGGGGATCCCCTGATGCTCTCCGACCGCCGCCTCGAGGTCATCCTCACCCGGCTTCGCGCCATTAAGCACATCGAGATCGTCCGGATCGGAAGCCGGGTGCCGTGTCATCTGCCGGAGCGGATCACGCCGGAGCTCTGCACCATGCTACGGCAATTTCATCCGCTCTTCATCAATACGCACTTCAATCATCCCGACGAGCTGACGCCGGCCGCAGTGCACGGGCTGGGCATGCTGGCCGACGCGGGCATTCCGCTGGGGTGTCAGACGGTACTGCTGCGCGGCGTGAACGACACCCCGGAAGTGATGGTCAAGCTGATGCAGCGGCTGCTGATGGCACGGGTGCGGCCCTACTACATCTACATGGCCGATCAGGTCGCCGGTGCCGAGCACTTCCGCACCACGATCCAGACGGGGCTCGAGATCATGAAGGCGCTGCGCGGCTGGACCAGCGGGCTCGCGAATCCCCATTTCGTGATCGACGCGCCCGGCGGCGGGGGCAAGGTGCCGCTGCTGCCGGAGTACGTGGAAAGCATCAGCGAGGACGAGGTGGTCTTCCGCAATTTCAAAGGGGAGCGCTACGTCTATCGTCAGCCACACGGGCCGGCCGCGCCGCGGCTGCGCGTGGCGGATCCCGAGTATCTTCTGGAACCAACAGTACAGTAGCCTAAAAGCTGGTCGTTGCCCCTACCTGTACCAGCCGCGGTGCTCCAGGCAGTAATCCACGGGTCCTGTCCACGATATACAACTTGTCCGTCGCATTCTTCAGGGTGACGAACAGCGCGGTCTGCAGTCCCGGAAGATTGTAGTTCGCCGCGAGATTCCAGATGGTTGCTGCAGGGAGCAGCCCCTGTTGTCCATCGGGAACCGTAATCAAGGTGTTGAGCGGATCGCCGAACTGCTGTCCGAGGTGTACCGCCTCCAGCGAAAAGTCGAACCCCTGAGGGGCTACCCAGCCGAGCGACGCGGTGAGAAGATGCTCGGGGGCGTAAGGCAGCCGGTTCCCCGTGACGCGCACCCGCTGGCGGGTACCCGCCGCGTTCTGGTCCGCGTACACCTTGCCGATGACATCGCCGGCGCCCTGCCCGACGAAGGAGAACCGCTCGCCCTCGAAGCGGACGGTCGGGAGCCAGGTATAGCTCACGTTCACACTGAGATCGTGCCTCCAGCCGAGCAGCGACGCCGTCCCCAGCGATCCGGCGAGCTCGAGGCCCTGATGCAGAGTGCGCCCGGCGCTGGTGAGTGCGGCTCCGGTTCCGCCGGCGATGCTGGCCGGAATGATCTGATTGCTGAAGGCCATCCGGAAGGCGGTCGCCTCGAGCGAGAGACCGGTTGCAGGCTGGCTCCGGACGCCGGCTTCGTAATTCCAGCTCAGCTCCGAATCGAGCTCCACGATCCCTCCCGTGGAATTGCTGATCAAGTCCTCGGTGCGCGGTGGGGCAAACCCGCGGTGCATACCCGCGAAGAAGGTGGTTCCCGCGGAAGCCGCGAACGTCGCCCCAATCCCGGGAATCAGCTGCGTGAGAGAAGTGCGCCCCCGTATCCCTTCCGGATTGGTGGGGACCGGCCTGCGATTCACCCGGTCGTACCGCACGTGCTCGATCCGAAGACCTGGAGTAACGCTCCAGCGACCGGCCAGGACGCGGTGCTGGAGAAACCCGGAGTAGGCGGTATTGCGGCGAAGATTATCCTCAACGATCCCCGAATTCGCGTCCGTCGCTGAGCCGACGGTTCGGGCGGCGGGGAAATCGCCGTTTACCTGCCGACGGTCCTGACTCTCATGATGGACTCGAACTCCCAGCTCGATCTGATGGGTCAGTCCGAGCGAGGTACCCTCGAGCTGGAGCCTTGGTTCGAGTCCCGTGACGGCGTAATCACGGAGCCGGCCCTGGTTGCCGCAGGTCGTATTCAGGTTTGCCATCCCGGCGCAGTCCGGGTCGCTGGCGTCGTTGGGCCGCTCGGCGGAATTGCTCGCCTGGCGCCACCAGTCACGCCCAATGCGATACGCGTAGGCGGTTGTGGTGAGCGCAACGCCAGCCCCGAGCCAGGCACGATGGGTCGCTGCGGCGGCCGTACGGTCAAGTAGCATCGAGTCGTTGCGGAAGGGATTCTGGCGTGGTGCTGCGGCCCACTCCGTCTCCGTGAGACCGGAGTAAGTCACTCGCGATCGCTCGGCGTAGTAGCTGGCCTTGAAAAGCAATGATTGATCGCGGCCAAGCGGTACCACCGTCTTGAGCGTCGCATCCGAGCGCAGCGAACCCACGTTCTCCCGGGCTCCCTCGCCCTGACGCCGGGAGACGTCGAGCAGCAGCCCGGTCCCCTCCCAGGTCCCGCCGAAGCGAGCGTGCAGCGCAAGCGCGCTCCGGTTCCCTGCTTCGAGACCAATGCGCCCGCCTGCCCGCGTCGGGATAACGGGCGTGACATAGTTGATCACGCCACCGATCGTGCGCGGGCCGAAGAGGATCTGGCCCGAGCCCTTGAGGACTTCGACATGGTCGAACCGGCCGATCGGTGGATGGTAATAACTGGCATTATCGCCGTAGGGTGCAATGGTGAAAGGGATCCCATCTTCGAGCAGCAGGACGGTGGTCGATCGCGTGGGCGAGAGACCACGGACCCCGATGTTGGGCCGGAGGCTCAAGCCTTCTTCGTCCCGTACATGAATTCCCGGCGCTTTACGCAGCGCCTCACCCGCACTGGTCACATGGCTCAACCAGAGCCGCGCGTTGCTGAGGAGTGTACCAGAGCCGGGGATCCTGCTCAGCGAGGCAGGGCGGCCGATTACCTCAACCGACGGAAGGGCTCGCGGATTTTGACGCGACGCCTTGGCGGAGTCGGCCACCGGGGGTCCTCCCTGAGCTGCAGCGCCGGTCGGTCGGGCGAGAATGATCAGGAGGAGAAGCGGACGGAGCGACTTTGCGTGCGAGGCCAATTGCATGCAGCGCGGACCTTTAGGTTCGAGGGCTAGGGCGTGGCGCGAATTCCCGACAATTTCTCTCCCCTTTCTTGGCAGGTCAAGGGCTCTTCACGGTTCGGGCCTTATGCATGCTCTCGACTTCTCTCCCTTGAACGCTTCGGAACAGCGGACAGCGCTCTTCCGCCCATCCCGAGATACCTCCGAAGCTTGGGACTGGTTGGCCGCCGCGTAAGCGCCTGGGTCAGTTCCGCTTCGAGCTCGAGCGGAGCGTCCTTCAAGAGGCGAACTTCGCCGGCCTCGAGCACCGCGAGCGGCACGCCATCCCGGAATACGATCCGGTTGCGGGCGAGCGCGGCGATCCGTTCGCCCGGAGTGAGGATACCGACCAGGTTGAGCGGATCCGCAGCGGAGATTGCGATGAGGGAGCCCGCCCCTTCCTCACGCCGCACCGCCCGCAGACTCACAACGGCCTCGGGCAGAGCGAACTGTTCGCCGGTCACCCCCGCGACAAATCTCCCGCCGCGCACCTCTCCCCGCGCCTCCAGCCTCCGATAGACGAGGAGCAGCTCCCGCCAGGGAACGCTGAGGCTCTCGCGCGCAAGCAACCGATGGAACACCACGCCGTACCGCCGCAATAGCACTCGGGCGTACCCTTCCACCTCGTCGCTGCCTCGCTCCCCAGCCCGTGGCTCCCGAGCTCCTTCGTTCAGCAGCGACCACCTGCCGGCCGCTTCGATGCCGAACGGTGCGGTCCGGTGCCGGCGGATTCCGCCTCCGAGCGGCTGCCGCTTTGCGGAGGGGGTGAGCAAGGCGCGCAGGCCGGCGAAGCTGTCCGAGGTGACCAGACCGAGAGCGGCCAGCTCGCCGAGGGCCTGCTCGACCTGCGTGGGCAGCAGGCGCGACTCGCTCACGAGCTCCGGCAGAAACGAGGCTCCGCGGCGAGTGAGCGCGTGATACACCTCCGCTCCGTAGCTGGACAGCCGCTCGGCCAGGCGTGGGGGTGCGAGGCGGAGCCAGAGGTCACTGTGGCCGCGCTGGAAAAGGGCGACAGGAGTCGTTCGGATCGGTCGCTGTCCGTGAGGGGCGCCATTGCCAGGCTGCCCGCTTCCCGGAGCGGAAAGCCTGCCCCAGGCGACCCGGCCGGTCAGGCAGAGCAGGTCCAGCAGCGCGGGATCGTATTCCTCGCAGCGGGCGCCGAGTACCTCGGCTTCCCACGCGCCGGCGGGGACTTCGACGCCATCGAGCTGCTCGATGAGCGTGGCAAGCCCTTCCAGGCCTGCCACCCTCTCGGTCGGAGTTACGCGCTGCCATGCCAGCAAGAAGCGCTGAAAATCCGCGGTGCTGACGGGCGCGATCTCCGCGCGCAGCCGGTTCAGGGTGTAGCGATGGATCCGCGCAAGCAAGCGTCGCTCGCACCACTCGAGCGGTCCGGCTCCCGGAGAGAATCTCCCCCGCAGTATCACGCCTTCTGCTTCCAGCGCGATCAGCGCAGCACCAGCGGCAGCCGGCTCGAGGTCAAGCGAAGCCGCCAGGTCCGCTTCCGTCACCGGTCCGAGGATCTCCAGCCTGCCCCGCAACAGCTCGCGCACAGCTTCCGGATCGGGGAGCGCCTGCGCGAGGGGCAGTCGCTCGGTGGCGACCCACAGCTTGCCGACTGGGTGGGCGCGGCCGTCCTCCACCAGCTCGGTGAAATAGGCCTCCCAGGATTCGCCGTTTCGCCCGGCTTTCCCTTCCTGCTCCGTGAGGAAGCCCGAGAGCTGCAGAGCATCCTGCAGCTCGTCGGGGTTCTCGACTTCCGGCCAGGCCTCGTCGCGCACGCGTGCGATCGCCTCGGGATCGAGGGCGCCGAGATCGTCGGCCGTGCCGGGCTCGAAGGCGCGCCGGGTCTGGACCGCCTGAGTACGCCGTTCTTCGAGGGGAGCATCGTCCAGGAAGGCGTACGGCTTGGCGTTGAGAATCTCGTGGGCCAGCGGAGACGGCTCGGGTAGATCCCGGGCGACGCAACGGACCTTGCCGTCGTCGATATCGCGAAGCAGCTGCTCGAGGCCGCTGAGGTCCATCGCCTCGTGCAGGCAATCGGTGATGACCTGCTGGACCAGAGGATGGTCCGGAATCTCCCGGTCGCCCGGAATGTTCTCCAGGCAGGCCGCCGCATCCGGGAAGGCGGCTGCCAACAAGTCCTCGGATTCCATTCGTTGCAGAGGAGGCGGCACCTTGTGGCCGCTCCGGTATCTGGGCACGGCCAGTGAGATATTCGCGTTCCAGCGCCAGCGGGTCGCAAACACCGGTGCATCGAGGACCGCCTGGATGAGAATGTCGCGAACCGAATTGGGGTGCAGGAAGCGGAACACTGTTTCGAGAGGGAAGGAATGCTGCGGGCCGAGCGACAGGAGCACGGCATCCTCGGTCGCGGCGGCTTGCAGCTCGAAGTTGAACTGGCGGCAGAAACGCTTGCGGAGCGCGAGACCCCAGGCGCGGTTGATCCGGCTCCCCAGCGGTGCGTGGAGCACCAGCTGCATCCCGCCCGCCTCGTCGAAGAAGCGTTCCGCAACCAGCACTTCCCGCGTGGGCAGCTCACCGAGCAGCCGATGGGCCTCGCCGAGGTATTCAATCAACTGCTCGGCGGCATTGCGGGGGATTCCTTCGGATTCAAGCCAGCGGATCGCGGCGTCCCGGTCATCCAGCCTGGACTCGATTTCCGAGCGAAGCAGAGAGACTTCCGTGGAGAGCTCCGTGCTTCGCGCCAGGGCCTCGCCCAGCCAGAACGGCACGTTCGGCGGCTGCCCGCGGGCGTCTTCCACGCGCACCGTGCCGCGCTCGATGCGCAGCATGCGCCACGACACGTTGCCGAGCTGAAAGATGTCGCCCGGCATGCTCTCGATGGCAAAGTCTTCGTTGAGCGTCCCGACAAAGGTGCCCTCGGGCTCGAGAACCACGCGGTAATCCGCGTTATCGGGAATCGCCCCGCCTGAGGTGAGCGCAGTGAGCCGAGCCGCCCGGCGACCACGGAGCCGCCCGTTGACGGCGTCCAGGTGAACCAGCGCCCCGCGGCGGCCGCGCCGGGTGACGAAGCCGTCAGCCAGCATGCGTACCACGGCATCGAAGCGGTCGCGCTCGAGCCCGTGATACGGCCGCGCGTGGCTGAACCGCTCGAAGAGTGCCCCAAGCGACCACGGTTCAGCCGCCGTCTCCGCGACGATTTGCTGTGCGAGGACGTCGAGCGGCTGCTCCTGGATGGTCACCCGGTCGAGCTCGCCCTTGGAGACGGCGCGGAGCAGCGCGGTGCATTCCACCAGCTCATCCCGGGTGAGCGGAAAGAGCCGGCCCTTGGGAGTGCCGCGGACCGTATGGCCCGAACGACCGACGCGCTGCAGAAAGGTTGCGATCCGCCGCGGGGAGCCGAGCTGGCAAACCAGGTCGACGTGACCGATGTCGATCCCGAGCTCGAGTGAGGAGGTCGCGACGAGCGCCTGAAGTCCGCCGGCCTTGAGCCGCTCCTCGGCATCCAGCCGGGCCTCTTTGGCGAGACTGCCATGGTGCGCGGTTGCCGCCACTTCTCCCAGGCGGTCGGCCAGCTGACGCCCCACTCGCTCTGCGAGGCGGCGCGTATTGACGAAGACCAGGGTCGTGCGGTGCTGCTTGATCAACTCGGCCAGCCTGTCGTACACCTCCGCCCACACCTCGGCCGACATCACCGCCTGCAAGGGCGATCCCGGCAGCTCGAGGTCGAGGTCGAGCGCCCGACGATGGCCTTCATCGATGATCGAGGCGGGCGTTCCACTTCCGGTGAGCCACTTGGCGACGGCCTCGATGGGCCGTTGCGTGGCGGAGAGACCAATGCGCTGCAACTTCCGGCCGGCTACATGATCGAGCCGCTCCAGGCTCAGCGCGAGGTGGGCGCCGCGACGAGTCTCCAGCACGGAATGGATCTCATCGACGATGACGATGCGCGCGGTGCGCAGCATCGCGCGGCTCCGCTCGGCGGTGAGCAGGAGGTAGAGGGACTCGGGCGTGGTGACGAGAACGTGCGGAGGGAGCTTGAGCATGGCCAGCCGCTCGGCCGGAGTCGTGTCTCCGGAACGAACCGCTGCCGTGATGGCCGGGACGGGATGACCCAGAGCCTCGGCCAGCCGACGGATCTGCCGGCGGGGCTCGGCCAGGTTCTTATGGATGTCCGCGCTGAGCGCCTTGAGCGGCGAGACATAGATGACGCGCACCTCGTCAGGCAGGCCCTGCTCGAGGGCTTCGCGGAGCAAAGCGTCGAGCGCAATGAGAAAGGCCGCGAGGGTCTTGCCCGATCCGGTAGGCGCAGCGATCAGAGTATCTCGACCTTCGCGGATGGCCTGCCACCCGCGGACTTGCGCGGGGGTTGGCTCGCCGAGCCGTTCGGAAAACCAGCGCGAGATGACGGGATGAAAGCCAGTGAGCGACATGCTTCAAGATATCAGAGATGGGGATGCTTCGGCGTTTCGTTGCGTCGACCCTACGAGACGGCTCTTCCAGCGCCCCGGGTGGAGTCCACGTGCATCGCGCTGCAGCATCTCGCAGGGCGAGTTGCTCCAAGGGTTTGTCCCGTTGTGTCAAGATTCTGCTGTATTGTTTAATGCCTAGTTCGTTGTGGGCATGTGAGTTGCAAAAATGATTGCATAGAAATCTGACAACGCGTGCACTGCCCACTCAAGGAGACCTGTTATGCGGCGCCCACGAATCTTCCTCCAGACCATCCTCGGGGTGGTTGTTGGCGCCGGAGCGTGCTCTGGCGACTCGGCAACGCCGGTTGGGCCGACTCCGTCGTCCAGCCTGATCGGCACCCTCACGAGCACGGTGAATGGCGTACTGCTGAGCTGCTCGCCGTTGCCTTACAGCACGGCGAGCGCGACCATCGGCTCGGCCGGTGGAGTACTCACGGTTGGACCGCATGTCCTCATGATTCCGCAGGGTGCCCTCGGCAAGCCGGTCACCATTACGGCGGAGGTAGTATCGGGTAACGTCAATTCGGTGCGGTTCTCTCCCGAAGGCCTCAAGTTCGAGAAGAGCGCTGCGCTCGTCATGAGCTACAGCAACTGCTCAGGGCTCGGGATGCTGCTGCCAAAGAAGATCGCCTACACAAACGAGCTCCTTTCGATCCTGGAGCTGATCCAGTCGGTCGACCTCTCCGGGCAGGAAAAGGTCAGCGGTCAGCTGAAGCATTTCTCCCGCTACGCGGTGGCGTACTAAGGGACTTGCCTAGGGCTCGGCGCTGCCGAGCCGCCAGGAGCCGAGGGCGGCCAGCCACGAGTAGGGATCAATGCGGAGGCCGGTGATCCGCTTCGACGCGGCGGCGACGTTGGTAGGGGTGTACAGCCAGATGGCCGGCAGGTCTGCATTCAGCGTGTCGAGTGCCTCGCGCCATGCGAGCTTGGCTGCCTGGGGTGTGCCGCGGAATCCTGCCGCCCGCTGGAAGAGCGAGTCAAACGCCGGGTTCCGATACTTAGTGTAGTTGAGGTTCCCGATTCCCGCGGAAGTCCATTGCGGGCCCAAGCCCTTGGGACTGGGCTCATCGAGCCAGGCCCCGATAAAGCTGTCGAAGCGACCGGTGCGAAGCCGTTGCTGAAAAACCGGGAAGTCCACGGTGGTGACGGTCGCCTTGATGCCGGCACGCCGCCACATCTCCTGGATTACTTGCGCGAGGTTGCGCCGAGCCGCACTGGTTGCGGGCACCAGGATATCGACCGCGAGAGGTTTCCCCCCGCGAGCCCGCACTCCGTCCGACCCGCGCGGCCAGCCTGCCGCATCAAGCAGCTGCGCAGAACCTGCGGAATCGTAAGGCGCCACCGCGATCGAGTCATCGTAGATCCAGAGTACCCGCGACATCGGCCCGGGAGGTGCCAGGGTGCCGGGTCCCACCGCCCCACGCGCAGCGGCAGAGCGATTCAGTGCCATTGCCATAGCGCGGCGCACGTCGCGGGCTCCCCATGCCGCTGAGTGGCCGGCAAGGTTGAAGCCCAGGAAGCCGTAGACCGCGGAGGGATAGGGCACTGTGTGCAGTGCGACATCGGAGGCGATTCTGGCCACTCGGCTGGAATCGCCGGCCGCCTCGAGCAAATCGGCCTCGTGGCTGAGCAATAGGTTGAGCGCCGCATCCTGCTCTCCGGTGAAGCGCCAGACGATCCGCTGGATCGAGGCGGCCGGCGCATTGGTGGTGCGCTCCAGCGTGAGGCTCTTGTCCTTCACCCAATCAACCAGGCGATAGGCTCCCGATCCAACCAGGCGCGCGCTGGCTGTGTCAGTGCTCCATTGGGCGATCGGGACAGACTCCCAGAGATGACGCGGCAACACCCGCACGTGCCAGGTGGCATCGTACCATTGCTCGGGATCGGGTTCCCGGAACCGGATCAACACGGTGGAGTCGTCCGGGGCGGAAGCCGTCACTCTTCCAGCCAGGGCATCATAGGCTTGGGCTGCCAGGGCGCTGTCGGCATATGCCGCAAACGAAAAGGCCACGTCGGCGGCACTCACCGGGGTGCCGTCGTGCCAGCGGGCGCCCTCACGCACGTGAAAACGCAGGGTCAGCGAGTCAATCCGTTCCCAGCGCACAGCAAGCCGAGGCAGATACGCTGAGCTGTCCAAGGGCGAGCTCCCGCCCGGCAGCTCGGCGAGTCGCTCGAAGATCAGGTCACTCACGTCCCGGCCCACGGTTTCACTCACGAGGGGCGGCAACAGCGCTGAGGGTTCCCCAGTCGCAGCAATGACGAGCGTGTCGCAGCGGAGGCAGGGCCCCAGCCTTCCACAGCCGAACAGCGTGAGCTGCAGCGCCAGGGTGGCGGTGAGGAGTGGAGAGTGCGCCACAAAAGGCCGTAGGAACGGAGCAGCAAGCCTGCGCGGTCCACGTGGTCGGGGGCTTCCCATTGGCGGTGCCCTCCTTTCGGGTGCAACCGGCTGCGCACCCCAGACCCAGCGGCCCGATGGGGTTACCTGGCTGCGCCCAAATACTGTATAGAAGTCAATCAGCTATATCATTGTAGGCACAGCACTTGCGATTCAAGCAGCTAAGAACTTAGACATTTAGCCTGATCGCGTACCAACCTGAGAGGCCGCATGCGCCGACCCCGTTTCTTCCTCAACTCGATCCTCGGCATTGTCGTGGCAGCGGCGGAGCACTCCCCAGCTGGGGCCAGCCTGACAGGCGGATCCTGAACCAGACTCGCTGAACTTGGGCCACCCGGCCGTGAACCTCAACTCCAGCGGCGCCTGATGCCCCCCCAAGGAATGCCGCTCAGCGAGCCGTGTCCCGCAGCCGCTTCGTTGCAGGCCGGGCGCAGCCATGATGTTGCGGGCCGCCTCGATGCCGCCGCCGAAGCGTACGCAGAGGCCGCCGGCCTTGCGGTGTCGACCGGAGCGCGCGCCATTCTGGTGGAATCACTCCGTCGGCTTGGCGTGGTACGGCACCGCCGCAGTGATCTCGAGGGAGGGAGAGAGTGCTGTGCGAGGAGCTACCGGGAGGCGGTGGCCCTCGGTGACCTGCTGCTGGCCGGGGAGGCGCTCAATGCTCTGGCGGGCTTCGACTTCGAGGCGGGTCACATGGCCGCTGCCAGAGTCAGTTATGTCAACGCGCTCGCGCTGGCCGGCTCTTCGCCCACGCTGCTGGGCCGGATCGAGCAGAATCTTGGCATTCTCGACAGCGTGCAAGGCGACCACGCCAGCGCCTACGCGCATTACCGCCGAGCCCTGGAGGCCTTCCGGCAGGCGGGCGACGAGAACGGCACCGCGATCGCTCACCATAACCTCGGGGTGACGGCAAGCCGTCGCGGCGACTGGGAGGAAGCGGAACGTTCGCTCACCAAGAGCGCCGTGATCGCGGCTCACTGCGGTGACCCTTTTATTGGCGGCCTCTGCCAGCTGCACCGGGCGGAGGTATGCCATTTCCGGCAGCACTATAGCGATGCCCTTACGCGCGCCGAGTCGGCTCTCGCAACATTCGAGGATTTGGGGGACCAGCGCGCCGTCTCCGATGCCTACAAGGTCATCGGAATTATCCTGCGGGATAGCGGGCGGCTGGCGCTGGCAGAGGACCGCCTGCGCACCGCGCTCGAGCTGGCCGCCGCAAGTGGGTGGGCGCTGGGCCAAGCGGAAGCCTCTCGCGAGCTGGGTCGGCTGCATGCCGCGAACGGCAGGAAGCAGGAAGCTCTCGTCCTTTTCCGGGACGCCTACGATCTGTTCGGACGGCTTGCGGCGCGTATCGATATCCTGGATGTAGGCCGGCGCATAGCCGAGCTGGAGGCCTGAAGCGATGAATCCGGCGCGAGCGATGCTTCCCAGCGCTCCCAATCCAGAGCTTCGCCCGGCAGGAGCCATGCTCCGGGAGGGCCGTTCGCAGGATCGCGCCGGCCAGCTCGAGGAGGCGATGGCGTGTTACGAGCAGGCGGTGCGGTTGGCAGAAATCTCCGGTGAGCATGCCGTGCTGGTGGAGGCGCTGCGCCGGCTCGCGGTGGTGCATCACCGGCGCAATGATCCCAAGCAGGCCGGAGAGCTCTGCCGGCGCAGCTATCGGGCCGCGGTCGAGCACTCGGACCTGGTGCTGGCTGGTGAGGCGCTCAACGCCCTCGCGGGATTCGAATTCGAAGCTGGCGAAATCGGCGCGGCGCGCGCCAAGTACCTGAATGCCCTGGAGCTCGCGGGGTCCTCCGCCCGGCTGCGAGGGCGCATCGAGCAGAATCTCGGCATCCTGGCCGGCATCCAGGGCGAGTACGCGGCCGCCTATGAGCATTATCACCGGGCGCTCGAAGCATTCGAGGAAAGCGAAGACGAGCGCGGCTGCGCGCTGGCTTACCACAACCTGGGGATGCTCGCGAGCCGTCGTGGTGAGCTCGACGAGGCCGAGCGCTCTTTCGGGCAGAGCGCCGCCATCGCGGCGCGCGCCGGCGACGTCCATCTCGAGGGCCTCTGCGAGCTGAACCGCGCCGAGGTCTGCCATGCCCGGCAGCAGTATGGCGACGCGTTGCGCCGGGCCGAGGCGGCGCTCGACACGTTCGAGAAGCTGGGCGATCGCCGGGCCAAGGCCGACACGTACCGTCTCATCGGGATGGTTTTCCGAGATACCGGCCGCACGGTGCTCGCCGAAGAGCGGCTGCGGACCTCCATCGTGCTGGCCATGGACACCGGCTCACTGCTCAGCCAAGCGGAATCCTCGCGCGAGCTCGGGCGCCTGCAACAAAACATCGGGCGCAACCAGGAGGCGCTCACGCTGCTGAACGCCGCGCACCAGCTCTTTCAGCGCCTGGATGCCCGGGTGGACCTGGTTGATGTCAGCCGGAAAGTGTCCGAGCTCGAAGGGGCCTTCTTGGCGGTGATACGGGACTGGGGTGAGTCGATCGAATCGGCCGATCATTATACGTTCGGCCACTGCAAACGGGTTGCCAACTATGCCGTGGCGGTCGCCGAAGGGCTGGGATTCGATGCGATCCAGCGGACCACTGTCCGCCTCGGCGCGTATCTCCACGACGTGGGCAAGGTCCGGGTTCCCCATGAGGTCCTCAACAAGCCCGGACGCCTGAGCGCCGAAGAGTTCGAGCTCATGAAGCTGCACACCGTCTACGGTGTGGAGCTGCTCGCGGGCGTCGAGTTTCCCTGGGACCTCAAGCCAATCATCCGCTGGCATCACGAGAAGCTCGACGGCACGGGGTATCCCGACCGGCTGCGAGGCGCCGAGATTCCGCTGGCCGCTCAGGTGATCGGAATCGTCGATGTCTTCGATGCGCTAACGACTAACCGGAGCTATCGGGCCGCCATGTCCCGAGCGACGGCACTGGCGGAGATGGAGCGCTGCCGGGGGTGGTGGCTGCCGGAGATTTTCGCCGCCTTCATGGCTTCGGTAGGAGCGTCCGACTCTCCTGTGGAGGTGTCTGCCGCCGCCTAACCCTTGACACTGAGTCCGGCCCAGCGCGCTAGCTTCCGGTTTCCCGTCTTCCCGACGTATCCACATTAACTTACAGATCATGCCGCCACCGCCGGCCGAGGCATCGGCCGTTCCCTTTCTCCGGCAGCCTCTCCTCGCGTGACCGACGCGACGATCGGCACGCCGCTCAGCAACCCGCCGGGCGCGATGCTCAGATCGCGAACCGCCGAGGCTCGTTGGGTTCGCTGGCTCAGCCATCCCGCGCGCATCACCGGGCTTGCGCTGATTGTGGGCTGGTTCGCGATCTACTTTGCCTATGCCGGACCACTCTGGCTGGGCATCTCACTGGGACTGCTGACCACGGGCGGCGGCTTCCTGGCCATGCGCTGGGGCGACACGCTTTCCCGGGTCCGCCGCGAGCAAATGCAGCGCGCGATCGAAGCAGCGGCGGCGCGCAATCGGGAACTCGAGCTGCTCCGGCGGCTGGGATCCACTCTGCTCGGCGTACGCAGCAGCGGTGAGCTGCTCGAGGAAGTGGTGTCAATCGCCGGCAATCTGATGCAGGTGCAGGGCGCCGCCATTCTGATCACGGCTGAGGAAGGTCGCTTTCTCCGGGTTGCGGCGGGCTCGGGACTGATGCGGTCCGTCGCAGGCAGCCTGGTTCCGGTGGAGCGCTCTCTCGCCGGATGGACGGTTCTCAACGATCAACCGCTCCTCTGCGAGAACATGGAGGCCGATCCACGGAATTTTCCCGTGGACACCATGCCGCCCGAGCTGCAGCGCGCCATCTGCGTCCCGCTCAGGTCCTCCGGCGTGGTGATCGGGGCCGCGTGCGGCTACAACCGCCTCGATGGGGAGCCCTTCAACGATCATGACGTGGCGCTGCTCTCGGCCCTCGCCGAGCAGGTCGCCGTGGGGCTCGACCGCGCCTTTATGCTGGAGGAGACGCGGCGCAACGAGCGGGAACTGGCCGGCAAGAATCGCGAACTGGTGCGCGCGACCAAGATGAAGAACGAGTTCCTGGCCAACATGTCCCACGAGTTCCGCACTCCGCTCAACGCGATCATCGGATTCTCCGAGCTATTGCTCTCGCCCGAGTCGGGGTCCCTGGACGAGCAGCAGCGCGATTTCCTCGAGTCGATCGCCCGCAATGGACGCCACCTGCTGGGCCTGATCAACAATGTGCTCGATCTCTCCAAGATCGAGGCGGGCCGGATGACGGTGCACCTGACCCGACTGGATCTACGGGACTCGATTCGCGGCGCGGTGGCCGACACGGGGAGCTTGCGCATGGCCAAGCGACAGACCTGCACCGTCGAAGAAAACCCGGAACCGCTCGAAGTCGTGGCGGATCACGTGCGGGTGCGCCAGATCCTCTTCAACCTGCTCTCCAACGCCTCGAAGTTCACCCCCGAAGAGGGAACGATCAGTCTCTCCGCGGTGCGGACTCCGGTGCCCTTGCCGATCCCGGGCGAGCGGTCTGGGGAGACGCCACGCCTGGTTACCCGCGAAGCGGTATGGGTGTCGGTGCGGGACAGCGGGATCGGGGTCCGTGCGGAGGATCGCGACAAGCTGTTCAAGGTGTTCAGTCAGGTCGACAGCTCCGCCAGCCGGCAGCAGCAGGGGACCGGGCTCGGCCTGGCCCTGTGCAAGCAGTTCGTGGAGATGCACGGGGGAGCCATCGGAGCGGAATCCATCTTCGGGGAAGGCAGCACCTTCTGGTTCATCCTGCCCATGGAAGGGCCGATTCGGCAGCCGCAATAGGGCTATTGGCTAGGGGCTCCTCGCTATTGGTCAACAGCCGTACGGGCCAATAGCCAATAGCCAATAGCTGATACTACATTCCTACCCATGCGCCGGTGCCCGCTCTCCCACCTGTTTTCAACCACTCTGATCCTGCTGATCGGAGGTGGCGGTGGAGGCCTGCCAGTTCTCGATGGGCTGGTCTTTCATGGCCGGGATCGCGCAGCGGAGGCCTCGCTCGCCCATTACGAGGCCACGGCCGGCTGCCACTCGGACGGCTGCGCGATTCGCTCGACAGCACACCATGCTCGCTTTACTGCGGGAATCGGTGCAGTTGGGCCAGTAGTCGCGGCGCCCCAGGTTCGGTGCGCCGAACAGTTCGTTACAACCCCGCGGGCAGACTCTCCGCACCGCCAACCACTCTCCCGGGCACCCCCTCTCCTCGGCTGATACCGGCTCTTTCGCGATCTCGGTTCAACCGAAGGGAGGAACATGCGAGCACTGCTTATCGCGGTGACTGTCGGGCTGCTCGGGGCCACGACGGCCGCGGCTCAAATACCGGATAGCACTCGGGCACGCGCCCGCGCGGATAGCATCGCGCGGGCCCGGGCGGACTCCATTCGACTGGTTCGGGAACTCGAAGCCCTCGGTCGACAGGATACCACGCGGCCGGCGCTACCCGGCCAGGTGCGGCCGACCGGTTCGACCAATCCTCGGCTCCTGCCCGATATCAGTGCGGTCGGCGATCTGGTCGCAGATTTTTCACCACAGGGCTCGACTCAGGAGGATGGGGGCCGGTTCAACGTGCGGGAGATCGAGCTCGCGCTGCAAGCGGCCGTGGATCCTTATTTCCGGGGAGACATCTTTCTCGGCATCAGCGATCTGGAAGGGATCGCCATCGAGCAAGCCTTTCTGACGGCCACCGCGCTGCCTGGACGGCTCGAGGGAAGATTGGGTCGCTACCTGATGCCGATCGGGAAGCAGAATACGACCCACCGGCACGATCTTCACACGGTTGAATATCCCTATGTGCTGCAGCGCTTCCTCGGTGAGGAAGGACTCAAAGGCACCGGCCTCTATCTGGCCCGAGTGGTCTCGCCCTTGGGCTTCTATCAGGAAATCATCCTGACGGCGGTGGACCGCTTTGGGGAAGCTCCCGAGGACCTGGTCACCGCAGAGCCGTCCAATCACAAGCTATCGGGTCTCGGCTACTCGGCGCGGCTGCGCAATTACTGGGACCTGAGCCAGGCCACCAATATCGAGTTGTCGGCCAGCGCCATGACTGGTCGGCGGGAGCAACCTCTCGCCACAGCCGTCGGCGACGTCAACGCGGCCTTGGCGCGGCAATCCCTCGTCGGAGCGGACTTCACCTTCCGGTGGCGGCCGCTGCAACAGGGGCTATACAAATCCTTTCTCTTTCAGACCGAGTTCTTCCGGCAGCTCAATTCTGATCGGCCCGTGTTACCGGCGGGTGTCTTGCCGGCGGATTATCTCGGGCCGACTCGCAACTTCTCTGGGGCATACGTTTTTGCCCGGTACCAGCTGACCCGCCGCGGCTACTTCGGAGGCCGTTTCGACTGGGTGCAGGATCCCGAAGCGGACGGTGCCCGGCTGCTGGCTGGTACCGCGCTGTATGAGTTTTTCCCCAGCGAATTTTCGAAACTCTTGGCGGCCGTGGAGCGTCGCTCGCTCAAAGATGCCGGCAGCACGACGCGATTTCTGCTGCAAGCTTCTTTTGCGCTCGGACCCCACAAGCCGCATCCATTCTGAGGTCGTAATGTCACGCTTCATCCCGCTCGCCCTCCTTGCAGCCAGCGCCCTCGTTGCCGGGCGTCCCGCGGAGGCGCAGCTTCGGGTCGTCACCAGCACGACCGATTTGTACGATATCGCCCGCCAGGTTGGCGGGACGCGGATCAGGGCCGTCCATATCAGCGAAGGGTATCAGGATCCGCATTTCGTAGAGGCCAAGCCCAGTTTCATCCTGCAGCTTCAACGCGCGGACGTATTCGCCTTCGTGGGGCTCGATCTCGAGATCGGCTGGATGTCGCTCCTGGTGGACGGCGCACGCAATCCCAAAATCCGCATGGGTGGCAGCGGTTACGTCGACGTGTCGAAGGCGATTCCCGTGATCGACGTCCCCTCCGGCAACATCGACCGCAGTCAGGGGGACGTACACCCGCTCGGCAATCCGCATTACTGGCTCGATCCGGACAACGCCAAGCGAATCGCCCGGCTCTTCGAAGACAAGTTCAGCGAGCTCGATCCCGCCGGGGAACGGACCTTTGAGGCCAACCGTAAGAGCTTCGAAGCCAGACTGGATGCCGCCGAGCGGTCGTGGGCAGCCGCCGTCGCCAAGATCAAGGGCAAGCCGGTCGTCGCCTGGCACACCAGCTGGCGCTACTTCGCGGAGTACACGGGCCTGAAGATTGTCGGGTTCATGGAGCCGAAGCCCGGAGTGCCTCCGTCGCCCTCGCACCTTGCGGGGCTGATCCTCACGATGCAGCGCACCGGGGCAAAGGTGATCGTGATGGAGCCGTTCTACGATAAGAAGACCGCGGACTTCGTCGCGGCCAAAACCGGCGCGACGGTGCTGGTCCTGCCGCCGTCCGTTGGGGGGAAGAAGGGTCTTGACGATTATCTCGCGTTGATGCAGTACGACATCAGCCAGCTCGCCGCCGCACTGCAATGAAGCGCGTGCTGGTCAGCTTCGACCATGCGACGCTCGGCTACGGCCGCACGGTCGTGCTGCGGGACATCTCCTTCACGATTCCCGAGGGCGATTTCCTGGGCCTGGTGGGTCCGAACGGCTCCGGCAAGACGACGATCTTGCGGGCCCTGCTGGGAACCCATGCGCCGCTGGCGGGCAGGGTGACCGTAGCGCCCGGGCTGCGCTTCGGTTACGTCCCCCAGCGCGATCAGGTGGACTACGACTACCCGCTCACCGCCCTCGACGTGGTCCTGATGGGCCGCTACGACCGCATCGGCCTGGGACGCCGGCCCAGCGCAGACGATCGAGCGCACGCGCTGCGCGCGCTGCAGCAGGTCGGCATTCCCGAGCTGGCCGACCGCCATCTTCGGAATCTCTCGGGCGGGCAGCGACAACGCACCCTGATGGCGCGCGCCCTGGCGGGCGATCCCAACATCCTGGTGCTGGACGAGCCAACCAACGGGATGGATCTGGTCTCCACGACCCAGATCCTCGGGCTGGTACGGGACCTCCACGAGCGTTCCGGTATCACCGTCCTGATGGTGAGCCACGCCCTCAATGAGGTCGCCAACTACGTCGAGCGGATCGCCCTGGTGATGAACGAGGCGTTCCGCATCGGGACCGTCGCGGAGATCATGAATGAGACGGTGCTGAGCGACATGTACGGCATTCCCGTGGAGGTGAGCGCCTTCGAGGGGCATCGCGTCGTGATCGCGCGGAGACGCCGGAGTGCTTGACACCATCCTGCTCTTCCGCGAGGCGCTCTACGGCGCCCTGGTGATCGGGATCACCTGCGCCGTGCTGAGCGTGTACGTCGTCCTGCGGAAGATCGTGTTCGTCGGTGCCGCGCTGGCGCAGCTTTCTTCGGCCGGCATCGCCCTGGCTCTCTGGCTCTCGGGCGTTGCCGCGGTCTCCGCCCTCGGCCGGTATCCAACGGCACTGTCCCTGATCGTGACGCTCTGCGGTGCGCTGTTCTTCGGCCTGGGGGGCGGCCGGCGATTGATCTCCGGTGAGGCATCCATCGGCGTGGCGTACGCCGTCGCGGCGGCGGCGGGAATCCTGCTCATCGCGAAGGCCGTCACCGGAGAGGCGCACGACATTTTTCTCCAGGGAAATATCCTCGGTATCACCCGCTCCGATACCCTGGTCCTGCTGGCGGTCAGCGCGCCGGTTCTGCTCCTGCACGCGGTGTTTTATAAAGAATTCCTCTTCGTCTCCTTCGACAGGGAAACCGCTCGCACCCTCGGCTACCGTGTGGATGTCTGGAATCTGCTGTTGTACTTCACCCTGGGGCTCGTCATTGCCAGCGCCATGCGCTTCGCGGGCGTGCTGCTCGTCTTCAATTTTCTGGTCTTACCCGCGGTGAGCGGCCTGCTGCTGGCAAGCACGATGGGGGGCACCATCGCCTGGGCGGTGACCTCGGCGATTGTGGCGGTGGGAATCGGCTTCTCCCTCTCGGTTCCGCTCGATCTTCCCACGGCGCCCGCGATCATCGCGGTTCAAGGAATCCTGGTGCTGATCGCCTGGCTGATGCGCCGGGCCCGAGACTAGGGCCGATGCTTCGGCTCCGGCGGCCTTACGCTGCATTCCTGTTGCTCGCGACGGCACTGGCCGGCGGGCCCGGGTCCGCGGGAGTGGAGGCGTACCAGCACGCCCACCGGCTCCGAGGGCACGGGCACCAGATTCACTTCGAGCCGCGCGGCGGTCAGGATCATGACGATGCCTGCCGGGCGTGGTGGGCCTCGGTGCTGCTTCGCGCTCCGGCAGGTGCGCTGCCCACGGTTCGGCTGCGCGAGCTGTCAGTATTCGTGGTCCCACTCGCTGCGCCAGCGCTCCATTCCTCTCCTGCAGCACTTCTTCCGCTCTCTCGCGCTCCTCCCCTGACGGTCTGAAGCCACTGGATGTTCCGCGTCTCGCGACGCGATCCGACGCACCGTCATGAACCGGCGCGCGCCGGTGTTCGCCAGCCGGCCACACCCTTGCGGGAGGAGACGAGGATGTTCGTTTCGGCGTTGTACACCCTGGTGGCAGTGGGAGCCGGCGGGATGCCGGGCCTGCCGAGCCATACCATTTCCGGACGGATTACCGACTCGGCCGGGACAGGAATTGCCCGAGTCCAAGTCGTGGTGCTCGAAGTAGCTCGCTTGACCCGGAGTGATTCGGCGGGGCGCTATGTGATCCCCGATCTCTCCGATGGCACCTATGGCATCTCTTTCAGCGCCCCAGGCTACGCCCCGATGGTTCGCCGGGTCAGCCTGGCCGGCGCCGACCTGGTGCTCGATGTCACGCTGCGGCAAAGCCTGGTCGAGTTACCCCCCATGCAGGTGACCGCCTCACCGATTGCAACGACCGTACTCACCTCGCCGCAGCCGACGGCAGTCGTCGCGGGCAGTGACTTGCGTGCCGCACAAGCACCCACGCTAGGCGAAACGCTCAATGGCCTGCCAGGTGTGCATAGCCTCAGCACCGGCGTGGGAGTCGGGAAGCCCGTCATCCGCGGTCTCACCTCGAATCGGGTGCTGGTGCTCGACAATGGGCAACGCCTGGAAACTCAGCAGTGGGGAGATGAGCATGGGCCGAACCTGGAAACCGCAACGGCCGACCGCATCGAGGTCATTCGCGGTCCCGCGTCCGTTCTCTACGGTTCGGATGCACTCGGCGGGGTCATCAACGTCGTGCAGCGCGACCTGCCGCAGCCCGGCGATGGCGGGTCGGTAGTGCACGGTACGATCAGTGCTGCCTATGGAACCAACAATCGCCAGCCGGACGGGTCTTTTCTCCTGGAGGGGGCCAGCGGCGGATTTGGTTTTCGCGCCACTCTTAGTGGCCGCCGGAGCAAGGACCTCAAGACCCCCGATTACACCCTTTGGAATAGCGGCAACGAAGCGATCGGCGGCTCTGGCGTGCTGGGATACCATGCTGCCGGCGGAGGATCTCTGCTGGCGACGTTTTCGCAGCGCAATGAAAAGGTTTTTCTGACCGATGAAGATCCCGCCGAGACGCCCACGCAGCGGATCGCCACCAGTCGCGGACGACTCGACCTCACCCTGCCGCTGGGACGCTACCGGCTCGAGGCGGATGGGGGTTACGAGCGCAACCGGCGCCGCGAGTTTGAAGACAAGGAAACTTCGGTCGTCGCGCTTGGGCTGCTCTCCAAGACGTGGACCAGTGGGCTCCGGCTGCACCACCCCGCGCTTGGCAAGTTCGAAGGCATCATCGGGGTGTCGGGCCTGCACAACGCATTCGACAAGTTCGGAGAGGAAACGCTGATTCCGAACAGCACGGCGTATAACGTCGGCGGGTTCGTGTTCGAGCAGGTCGAGGCCGGCCGCTGGAGCTTCTCCCTCGGGGCGCGTTACGATCACCGCCACCTCTCGGTGGAGGACGACGCCGAGCTCGGGGTCACTGCCCAGACCAGGAAGTACAATTCCCTCACCGGCAATGCCGGCCTGCTCTTTCATGCCGCCGAGCCGGTGGCGCTGGTCTTGAATGTCGGGCGGGGCTATCGCGCTCCCTCCAGCTTCGACCTGTTCTCCAACGGGGTGCACGAGGGGACGCTCGCCTTCGAGCGGGGCGATCCGAACCTCACGAACGAGACCTCAATCAATACCGATCTGGCCTTGCGGGTTCAGAGCTCGAAGCTTTCCCTCGAGGTGGGCGGCTTCCTCAACTTCATCGACAACTTCATCTTTACGGTCCCAACCGGAACAACCGACCCCGCCTCCGGTTTCGAGATTTTCGACGTGACCCAGGGCAATGCCCGCTTGACGGGCCTGGAGCTTTCGGCGCAGTTCCATCCGGCAAGCGCGCTCCATCTCCAAGGAAGCGCCGACTATACTCACGGGCAGAATACTTCGACCGATCAGCCGCTTCCACTCATTCCCCCCTTGCGCGCCTCCTACAGCGCGCGTCTCGAAGGCGGTACTCGCGGCTCGCTGGTCGACCCCTACTTCATGGTCGGCGGCGAGACCAATGGAAAGCAGACCCGGCAGGATCCTGCTGAGGCCGCGTTCTACGCCGAGGCGTTCGGTGGTGCGGGCTATCAGTCGAAGGCGTATACGCTCGCGAACCTCGGTGCCGGGACCGGCATCAGCGCGGGAACCAGTGTGGTGCGAGTCGACCTGACGTTACGCAACGCCTTTAACAAGAATTATGCAGATTACCTGAGCCGGCTCAAGACGATCGCGCTGAACCCTGGCATGGGCCGGAATTTGACTTTGAAAGTATCGGTGGATTTCTAACCGGCAGGGAAGCGGGCGTCAGCGTACCGGCGCCCGCTCCCGCGTTCCGGATCCGGCTCCCGTCCCGCGGCGGAGCAGCTCCAGATGCGGCGCCAGCACGTCCGCGAACTGGCGCGTGATGGCCGCCGCGCTCCGGGGCGAAGCGAATCCTGCGCTCCGCACGCCCAGCGTGCCCACTGTCCGTCCGGCGACGCGCAACGGGACCATGATCTCATCCATCGCATCGAGGCTCCGCACCAGCCAATCCCGGTTCCCGCGTAACAGCTCGGCGCCCGCGAATTCGGCGACGGCGATCGGCGGCAGGTCGGCGAACGGCCTGGGCGCTTGGGGATCGAGCGCGATGACCTCGTCCTCGCCGCGGCGCAAGTGCAGCGAGATCCCCTGGTGCGGCACCAGCTGGCCGAGCTCGGCGGCGAATCCCGCGAGGCCCTGGCCCAAATGGGCCGTGCTCGCCAGGAGGTCGGCGGCGCGGACCAGGGGCAGCTCACGGGAGGAAACCGGCTCGCTGCGAACCTCGCTCTCGGCCGTGCGCAGCGCGGCGACGCGGGGCGCCAGGATGAGGCCGGCCAGCGCCAGGGTGTCTTCGTCCTCCGGCCGGTAGGCGTCGCGCGCCACGCTGCCGAGGATCAAGTAACCCGCGCACTGGCCTGCCACCGTCAGCCTCGCCCCGAGCAGAGAACGGGCCGGCAACGCGGGACCGGCCCCGCTGCCGACCGGCCATTCACTATCGCTCTCGAGCTGCGCGAGATCTTCCAGCAACAAGGTCTCCTGCTCGCCGAAACGCGCGACGATCTCCGCGGAGGCCTCGGGTCGCCTTCCCGAGCTGCTCCACCGGCGCCGGGACGGGGCGCCGCTCAGCGCCACGAAGGAATTCTCCGTGGTGCCCGGTGCCAGAATCTCGAGCCGATCGTGGGGAAGCAGCGGGTAGAGCACTCCGCTCACGCGGCGCACCAGGTCCGGACCGCTGACCGACTCGCACACCGCGCGGGCCAGGTGCTCCGGCAGCTCCTCGCCGGTCATGCTCGGCTCGAGCGCCGCGTGTGCCGCCACGGCCGGCAGCGAACCTGCGAGCTCGGCCATGGTGGGCGCCAATCTCCCGGCCAGCCGGTACAGGGCGACGGCCTGCGCAGGACCGAACGCGGCCGGCGCAAAGCTTCCCAGGAGCATAACCCCGACGTCGCGACCCTCGTGGCGGATCGGTACCGCGATGACGGAGCCGTACTGGGCCCGCCGCAGAATCTCCTCGAGCCGATAGAGATCGTCTTGCAAGAGGTAGGGGGCGGGGACCGGAATGGTGACGCGATCCTCGGCGAGGGCGGCCGGGCCGAGCAGAACGGCTCCGCCCGCGGCGGGGAAGACCCAGAGCGCAAACAGGTCATGGGGCACCTCGACCGCAGTGGACGAGGCGAGCGCGAGATGCCAGGTAGACAGCGCGACGGGATCGGCCGCACTGCCTTCGAGCTGCAGCACGGGCACCAGCGCGTCCTCACCTGCGCCGAGTGCGGTGCCGTCGAAGGACTCGATCGCTGACATGACCGGGTTAGGGAGCAGGAGGCATGCCCGCGAGAGCCTATCGCCCAACTCCTTATTTGGCAAATAATTGGCTCAAAAGGACTTAACGGATCGTGGCGTCGGCACAGCCGCTTCTGGTGCGGAAGCCCCATGGCGGCGGCACAGATTCGCCGCGCTAACCAGGGTTCTTATACCCCCCTGAGGTATATACTAGGCAGCCTGAGCGCGGGCCGTGTCTTGCGCGAGGGTTCGGACCCCCAGCAGCGCAATCAATGCACCCAGCAGGGAGGCAATCGGGAGGAGCAGGATGGCCCGCTGGATGCCGAAGTTGTCGGAGAGTACGCCGACCAGGGGAAAGGCGATCGCGTCGCCCGCCAGGTGGATGAACATCAAAAAGGCGCCGGCGACGGTGGTGGCGATTCGTGAGGGAGTGACGTCGAAGATCACCGCGGTGAGCGGGCCATTGTACCAGGTCAGAAAAAAGAACGCGGCGCAGAAGACCGGCACGAACCACGTCATATCCTGGATATAGAGCAGCCAGATGGCGAGAGGGACCCCGATGATGAAGCCGAAGCTCGAAGTAAGGATCCGCGCCGTCGGAAAGCGAGTCCGCAGCAGGTCCGCGATGACCCCTCCCGCCACGGTTCCCGCGATTCCCGCGAGGAGACCGTACGATCCCAGCAGGAGTGAAGCCTGCGCGGTCGAGAGATTGCGTTCCCGCGCCAGGAACGTCGGCGCCCAGCCGACCAGTCCATTCATCCCAAACGAGATCAGCGCTCCGCCTATGAACACGGCCACCAACGTCGGAGTCGAGAGGATCCGCCGAGCTACTCCTTCGAGCTCTCGCATGGTTGCCAGCAGCGCGTCGGCTCCCTGGCGCAGCGGGGCCGTTGGCCGGGTGGGGTCCTTGATGCGAAGCACCAGGCCCGCGAGGAGGAAGCCGGGCAAACCGAGAGCGAGAAACGCCGCGCGCCAACCGTAGTGGTGCGCGAGCTGTCCCGCGAACAGAATCCCGATGACCCCGCCGATCGCGAGGCCTGCCATGAACAAGCTCATGGCCAGGGAGCGGCGCCGTCCCGGGAAGTAATCCGCAACCAGCGCTGCGGAAGCCGTCGCGGCGAGCGCGCCGCCCAGCCCGACGACGGCGCGGGCAAAGAGCAGCGAGCCGAATCCCTCCACCAACCCGGAGAGCGAGGTCGCGATGCTCCAGAGTGTCACGCCGGTGGCAATGACGACCCGGCGCGAACCCAGATCCCCCGCGATCCCCGCCGGGACGGACGCGAGGGAGAACACCAGCACGTACGCCGATCCCAGCCAGCCGAGGTGCACATCGGCGAGTCCGAGATCGGCTTTGACCGGCTCGAACAGCGCGAAGATCGCGTTGCGTTCGACGTAATTGACGAGATTGATGATCGAGAGCAGGGCCAGCGCATAATACGCATACGGCCGGCTGACACCGGTTGCAGCGCTCTCCTCGGTATAGGACATGGGGGGGGGAATATAGCGCGGCCCTTGCGCCGGAGGTTTCAGGCTTCGGGCATTGCGGCTTTCCCCGGCACGAGCCGGGTCTTCTCCTGCGACCGCGCCGCGATGATGATCCGCGCGGCTTCTCCGGGGTCGTCCGTCACCTGGAAGAGCGCCAGATCCCTCGCGTCGATCTTGCCTTCGGTCGCGACGGTTCGCTCCAGCCACTCCACTACCGGCGACCAATACGCCGATCCGAAGAGCACCGTGGGGTGCACGGACATTTTGCCGGTCTGCATCAGGGTGAGATACTCGAAGAGCTCGTCGAGCGTTCCGTAGCCGCCTGGGAAGGCGACCATCGCGCGGGAGTAGCGGGCCAGCATCATCTTGCGCACGAAGAAAAAGCGGAAAAACACTCCGCGCCGCACCCACTGATTGGTGCCCTGCTCGTGCGGCAGCTCGATGTTGACTCCGATGGACAAGCCGCCACCCTCGACCGCGCCGCGATTGGCGGCCTCCATGATCCCGGGTCCGCCACCGGTGATGATCGGAAAGCCGGCCTCCGCCAGCAGCCGAGCTGTCTCGGTGGCCTTGCCATAGAGCGGATCGGCCGGAAGGGTACGCGCCGACCCCAGAAAGGTCACCGCATCGGTGACGTCACCCAGGCGCTCGAAGCCCTCCACGAACTCGCCCATGATCCGGAATACCCGCCAGGGGTCGCCCTTCCGGAAGTCGTCAACCCGTTCAGGGGGTGCCGTGCCGAGCAGCACTTCATCTTCGGTCGGCCCAGCGGGAGGGGCGCTGTGGATCAAGGGGCGATCGCTCACGGTGGGAGAATATATCCGCTATGGGCTATGAGCTATGAGCTATGCGCTAACAGAAGCTAGGTTACCGTTGGTGCCATAGCCCATAGCCCATAGCCCATAGCCCATAGCCCATAGCCCATAGCCCATAGCCAATAGCTACTGTGCCATCCACCTGGCTCTCCCTAACCCTGCAACTCGCGGCCCGCGCCGCGGTAAACCCACGCCTTGCGGTGGATTTACTGCGGACCGCTTGGGCATTCCGCCGCCGGCAATGGTGGCGCAAGCGGCCGTTCCTTCCCCTCCCCGATCGCGAGTATCTCCGCTGGCGCATGTACACGGCGTACGGCGATGAAGCCGCCGTTCCTCCAGTGCAGGACGTCATCGGCTTTGCGCGCTGGCGGCGGGAAACGATGCAGCTGTGAAGCCCCATGTGGTCATCGTGGGAGGTGGCTTTGCCGGGCTCTACCTGGCCCGGGATCTCGGACGCGTCGCGGTCCGCGTGACCGTCGTCGACCGAACCAATCATCATCTCTTCCAACCGATGCTCTACCAGGTGGCGACGGCGGCGCTGTCGGCTCCGGATATTTCCTATCCGATTCGCTCGGTGCTCCGGCGGCAGCGCGACGCCGAGGTGCTGCTGGGCGAGGTCCTCGAAGTCAACCCGGTGGGACGGGACATCGGACTGGCCGACGGCAGCCGGATCTCCTACGACTATCTGGTTCTGGCGCCCGGCGCGCGGCACTCCTACTTCGCGCACCCCGAATGGGAGGCCCTGGCCCCCGGGCTCAAGAACCTCGAAGATGCCGCTGAAGTGCGGCGCCGGATTCTGCTGGCGTTCGAGCGTGCCGAGCGAGAGCCGGATCCGACTGTCCGGCAACGCCGGCTGACCTTTGTAGTGGTCGGCGGTGGTCCCACCGGCGTGGAGGTGGCGGGTGCCATCGCGGAGGTTGCCCGGTTTGCGCTGCGGCGCGATTTCCGGCGGATCGACCCTCGCGATGCCACCATCATTCTGCTGGAAGGCGGGCCTCGGCTGCTGTCAGCCTATCCGCCGCGACTCTCGGATCACGCGAAACAGTTCCTGCGGCGGTTGGGCGTGGAAGTCCGGACGGAAACCCTGGTGACGCAGATCGAGCCGGGTTATGTGCACGCGGCCGGCTGGCGCATTCCGACCGAGACGATCGTCTGGGCCGCAGGCAACCAGGCGAGTCCCTTGCTCCGCTCCCTGGGTGTCCCGCTCGACCCGCAGGGCCGGGTACCGGTGGAGCCCGATTGCACCGTGCCCGGCCACCGCGAGCTCTTCGTGCTGGGCGATGCCGCTGCATTCGCCCACCAGGCGGGCTTTCCCCTGCTGCCAGGTACGTGTCCCGTGGCGATCCAGATGGGTCATTATGTCGCGCGGACCATCCGGGCGGATTTGCGCGGCCGCCCGCGGCGGGCCTTTCACTACCGCAACAAGGGACAGCTGGCGGTGATCGGCCGGGGACGCGGCGTCGCGGATCTCAAACGCCTGAAGGCCTCGGGTTTCTTCGCGTGGCTGCTCTGGATCTTCGTGCATATCTTTTTTCTGATCGGCTTCCGCAACCGGGTCATTGTGCTGTTCGAGTGGGCCTGGTCGTACCTCACATTCCAGCGAGGGGCGAGAGTCATCACTGGCCAATGGCGGCCGGAACAGCGGTGAGAGGGGAGAGGTGAGCGGGAGCGCTGCCGTTTCCACCCGTGAGCTGCGGGCGCATGCCGAGCAGCTCGGCTTCCTCGCGTGCGGGGTGGCGAGTCTCGAGCCGAGCCGCCGCGGCGACGGGCTCGACCGGTGGCTGCAGGCGGGTTATGCGGGCACCATGCGCTACCTGCACCGGCAGGCGAGCAGGCGCAAGTTTCCGGGTGACATCGTGGTGGGGGCCAAGGTCGCGGTGGTGGTGCTGGAGAATTACTTACCTGCAAGAGAGCAGGTCGCAGGGGGCAGGGGGCAGGTCAAGGTCGCTAAGTATGCACGCGGGACGGACTATCATCGAGCACTCAAGCGGCGGCTCGACCTGCTGGCCGCTTGGCTGCGGGAGCGAGGGGCGGGAATCGCCGAGTGCTGGACCGACGCGGGACCGGTGCCGGAGCGCGAGCTGGCGGAGCGAGCCGGTCTCGGCTGGATCGGAAAGAACACCATGCTGATCCGGCCGGAGTCTGGCTCTTTCTGTTTCATCGGCAGCGTGTTCACTGATCTGCCTCTCGAGCCTACCCCGACGACCGAGTATGACCGCTGTGGGAGCTGCACCCGCTGTCTCGACGCGTGTCCAACCGAGGCGTTTGCCGAGGCGCGAATCCTGGACGCTACCCGGTGCATTTCCTATC
>DASYTT010000052.1:0-46431 GCA_036002045.1 Gemmatimonadales bacterium | reverse complement strand
CCACGATAAGTCATTTATGTACAATGACTTAAATCAACCAGTCCCCAGCGCGCCGATTGCGGCCGAGAAGGCCGTCCCACCAGGGTGACGCTGACCCTCCAAGCTCTACTCCAGCTTAGCCGTCCCTGATCGAGCTGCCGTGACTTCGGTCACACCGAGGTCAGCCCGCCCGCCGCGGCCAGTCGCAGCGCCGTGGGGTCCAGCAGTTGGATCTCCCGGCGATTGACTCCAATCACATTGCGCAGCACGAGATTCCGCATGGTGCGAGAGACGGTCTCCCGGCTGGCTCCCACCATTTGTCCGATCGATGCATGAGTCAGCCGGCGGGTGATACGAGTACCGCTCTCGCCGCCTTCCTCCCGCGCCAGCTCGAGCAGTAGATGCGCGATCCGGCCGTTCACGTCGAGCAGGACGAGGCTCGCGATCGTGTCGTCGGCTCGGCGCAGGCGGCGGGACAGCTCCCGCAGCAGCGCGATCGCCAGCTCGGGTGCCAACTTGAGCCGGGCCCGGAAATCCTCGCGGCGCAGCTGGAGCAGCGTGGTATCCTCCATCGCAATGACGTGCGCGGAGCGCGGCTCATCGTCCACCAACGCCATCTCGCCGAAAAAGCTGCCCGCTCCCAGCACGGAGAGGATCACCTCCCGGCCGTCCTCCGCTACCACAGTCACCTTGACCTGCCCGCTCTTGATCAAGAACAGCGCCTCGCCGGGAGCACCCTGAGAGAGGATCAGGTTGCCCTTGGGATACTGGCGTTCCCGCACCAGCTGGGCGAGCGCAAGCAGGTCTGCCTCGGGGACCTGCCGAAAGAGGGGGACGGTACGCAGGGCTTCGAGAGGGTCCATGGGCATGGCCTGAAAGCTAGCCCAATGGCCAACTACCACAATGCAGCTGCTTCGACTAACTTCCATGGCTTACAACGACTTACGGAGTACCACCGTGAAGCCCAATCTGCACCCGAAATACCACACCATCGAAGTGGTGTGCGCGTGTGGGAACAAGTTCCAGACCCGTACCACCGCGGCGGCAATCCACGTGGAGGTGTGCAATGCTTGCCACCCCTATTACACCGGCAAGCAGCGCCTGATGGATACCGCTGGCCGAGTGGACCGTTTCCGTCGCAAGTACGGCTCGGAGCAGGCGGCTCCCACCGCCGCGCAGTAAACCGTGGAGGCCAGACTCCGCCAGGCGCTCGCGCGGGCGGAGGAGGTCTCCGCGGCGTTGGCGGATCCCGCCGTCGCCAAGGATTCATCCCGCCTTTCTGAGCTCGGCCGCGAACATGCCCGGCTCGGCCCCATCGTCAGGCTCGCCGAACGGCTCTTTCGACTCAAAGACGACTTGCGCCAGGCGCAAACCATGGCTGGGGAGGCCGACCCCGAGCTGCTGGCGTTGGTCCAGGCGGACCTCGAGCGGCTGCCTTCCGAGATCGCGCAGTTGGAGGGCGAGCTTGGAGCGCTGCTGGTACCCCGGGATCCGCTCGAGGACCGCGATGCGATCGTCGAGATCCGGGCCGGCACCGGCGGCGACGAGGCCGCCCTCTTCGCCGCGGATCTCGCGCGGATGTACACCCGGTTCGCCGAGCGGAACGGTCTCAAAGTGGAGCCGCTTTCCATCAGCGAGGGCACTCTTGGTGGGCTCAAGGAGGCCATCCTCGCCATCCGGGGACCCGACTCCTACGGATTGTTCCGCCGCGAGTCGGGGGTGCATCGGGTGCAGCGAGTTCCCGCCACCGAATCGCAGGGCCGGATTCACACTTCCGCCGCTACGGTCGCGGTGCTGCCCGAAGCCCGGGAGGTCGACGTCAAGATCGATCCGCAGGACCTTCGGATCGATGTCTTCCGCTCCGGCGGGCCCGGTGGCCAGAGCGTCAACACCACGGACAGCGCGGTTCGAATCACCCACCTGCCCACCAACACCGTGGTGCAGCAACAGGACCAGAAATCGCAACTGCAGAACAAGATCAAGGCGATGTCGGTGTTGCGTTCCCGCATTCTCGACAAGATGATCGCAGACCAGGAGGCGGCCCGCGCCCGGGAGCGCAAGGCGATGGTGGGCACCGGCGACCGCTCCGCCAAGATTCGCACCTACAACTATCCCCAGAGCCGGGTGACCGATCATCGCATTGGTCTCTCGGTGCACAATCTCCCCGCCGTGCTGGATGGCGACCTCGACGAGATCGTGAAGGCGCTCCGGCTCGCGAGCCGCGCGGAGGAATGAGCGTCGCCCGGCTGATCGATGGTGCGGCGGCTCGCTTGCGCGCCGGCGGAGTGCTGAAACCCCGGCGCGAAGCCAATCGCCTGTGGGCCTGGCTCAACCGCATGTCCCCGGGCGAAGCCTATTTCTCTCGCGAGCGGAGCTCGGACGCCGCGCTGGTGAAGGCGTATGAAGCGGCGGTGGAGCGGCGCCTCGCGGGTGAGCCGATGGCGTACGTGCTCGGACACACCGGTTTTCGGAACCTGGAAATCCGCTGTGACCGGCGTGCCCTGATCCCCCGGCCCGAATCGGAAGGCCTGATTGACCATGCCTTGAGCAGGGTGCGCTCAGGACGCGCGCTCGACCTGGGCACCGGTACGGGTTGCCTTGCGCTCGCGCTGGCGGACGAGGGCGCTTTCGACAGCGTCATCGCCGTGGAGTGCTCGGCTGCCGCCTTGGAGCTGGCGGCCGAAAACAGGGTCCTCACCGGCAAGCCGATCCGTCTGATCCAGAGCGACCTCGGTGCCGCGCTGCGCGCCGAGCGATTCGAGCTGCTCGTGACCAATCCTCCTTATTTGACCGAGGCGGAGTATCTGGGGTTGGATGAGTCGGTGCGCCGCTGGGAGCCGCGGCTCGCGCTGGCGAGCGGAGCCGATGGGCTCGACGCCACTCGCCGCATCCTCCGGGACGGAACCGCACTGCTCGCGCCGGGAGGTTGGCTGGTGATGGAGCTAGATTCCATGCGCAGCGGGATCGTCACGGAGCTGGCGCACCAGGCCGGCTATCGCGAGGTGGCTGTTTGGGATGACCTCTTCGGGCGTCCGCGGTATCTCACTGCGCGCCGGGAGCATACCGGATGATCGAAGAGAAGGCCCAGGAGCTGGGGCGACTGATCGGGCAATCGACCGAGTACCAGACGCTTCGCCGCGCCGAGAAGACCTTACAGGAGGATGCCGAGACGCGGGCCCGGCTCGAGAAGATCGATCAGCTCGCGCGGCAGATCGACGAGCAGGTTGCCCAGAAGAAGATTCCCGACGAGGCCACCGTAAACGCCTACGAAACCGCGGTGCGCGATCTCGAAGTGAGCACCCAGGGACAGGCGTATGTCATCGCGCGCGCCAACTACGAGAAGTTGATGACCAGAGTGAACCAGCAGATGAGCGTGGGGATCGAGCGCGGCGCTACCAGCAGCATCATCACGCTCGCATGAACCGGGGATTCTTCGTGGTGCTCGAAGGTCCCGAAGGGGCAGGGAAGACCACGCTTGCCGGTGAGCTGGCCGAGCGGTTGCGGGCCGCCGGGCACGATCCCGTGATGGTGCGGGAGCCGGGCGGTACTCCCGCGGCCGAAGCGCTGCGCCAGGAGCTCCTCCACGCCGATCGGAGCTGGACGCCGGAGCGCGAGCTGCTGTACCTGGCCACCGCACGAGCCGACCTGGTCGGGCAGATCATCCGGCCGGCGCTCGAGGCGGGGCGAGTGGTCGTGAGCGATCGCTACGATCTGTCGACCCTGGCGTATCAGGCTGCCGGGCGGGGCCTCCCGCTGCCGATGGTATCCTGGGTCAACACCGCGGCGACCGGTGGGCTGCACCCCGATCTGACGCTGATTCTCGACTTGCCTGCCGGAGTGGGGGCTGCACGCCAGCTTGCGGCGGGGAAGCACCGCGATCGGCTCGACCGCGAGCCGGCGGAGTTCCACCAGCGGGTGGCGGCGCGCTACCGCGAGGAAAGCGGACCCGGCGTCGTGCACCTCGATGGGACGCTTCCGTCGCGTGAGCTTGCTGCGCGCGCTTGGGAGGCGCTCCTCGCAGCCCGGCCCGCGCTGCTTCCCGTGGCCGCCCGGTAATTCGCGTGCGCGCCCGCTGGCTGCTCGCTCCGCTGGTCCTGGCGGCACTGGCCGCCGGAATCTGGCTGCTCCGTCCCGCGACCCAGCGCGCCACCCCTGCCACCGCGGGCGACAAGCTGTTCGAGCAGGTCATGGCCAAGGTGCGCAGCTCCGCCGTCGAGCCGGTCGAGGATCAGGAGCTTTATCGGCGTGCTGCGGCAGGGATGATCGAGGAGCTGGATGACCCATACGCCGTGCTGCTCCTGCCCGGCGAGCCGGCGCCGCCCCCCGAGGATGTACCGGTGGGTCCGGGGCTCTTTCTCGATCGTCGCGACGGGCTCGTCGTCATCGTCGCGACGGTGCCCGGCTCTCCCGCGGCGCTCGCGGGTGTTCGGGCCGGAGACCGCCTGCTCGGCGTCGATAGCGCGATCGCCGATCCTGCCCGTCTCGACCGCCTGGCGAGTCTCCTTGAGGGCAAAGCGGGTAGCACGCTCGAGCTCCGCTTGCGCCGGGCGGGCGTGCGTGGCCAGTTCACCCTCGCTGTGGTTCGCGGCCCCGTTCCCGAGCAGCGGGCCCTGGAATTCAGCTTGCTGGGTGGTGGTGTTGCGCGGATCCGGCTCGCGCGCTTTGTGGCAGGGATCGCGGACAGCGTACGGCGGGGGCTCGACCGGCTGCGTGCCGAGGGGGCCCGGTCGCTGGTGCTCGACCTCCGCTCGACGGTTGGCGGTGAGCTCGCTGAGGGGGTTGCCCTCGCGGACCTTTTCCTCGATCAGGGCAAGACCATCGCGCTGAGCCGGGGTCGTCCGGCGGGAGCTTCCGCGAGTTACCGCGATTCGGTACCCTCCACCTTTGCGCTCATGCCTCTCGCGCTGCTCATCGATGCCGGCACTGCCGGCGCAGCCGAAGTGGTCGCCGGAGCCCTGCAGGATCACGACCGTGCGGCCGTGCTGGGGCAGCATTCGTTCGGCCGCGGCGTCACCCGGAGCACCTTCCGGCTCGGCGCTGGCGCCTCCCTAAGCCTGACGACCGCGCTGTGGATGACCCCCAGCGGCCGGCAGATCCAGCAACCGCCACGGACCGAGTCGGGCGATACTTTGCCACGGCCGAAGCTGAAGAGTGATGCGGGTCGAGTACTGCTGGGTGGGGGAGGGATCATGCCCGACCGGCGGATCGCGGAGTCCGACCAGACGGACCTCGCCCTGGCGGAGGCGCGCCGCGTGCTGGTGCGCGCGACCTCTCCGGCGGAAGTCCTGGCGATGCTGGGGAAGCCGGAATGACCCGGCTGCTCGCAGCCGTGCGGAGCCTGGGAGTCTCTTGCCTCTGTGTCCTCACGGTGGGGCCGCTGCCGGCCAGGGCGCAACGCAGCCGGGTGGTCATTGTCGTGCCTGGCCAGTTGACCAAGGTGTTGCCCGATACGCTCGGCAAGCCCTACGACGTGCCCTTTCCTCCCGCCGAGGTCTACCACGCCCTCCTGGCGGTTTATGCCGAGCTCAAGATCCCCAGCGAGGTGAAGGATTCAGCGGCGGGAGAGATCGCGAGTCAGCTATTCTACCGCCAGGGCAGCATCGCGGGCCGGCAGATCTCGAGCTACTTGAGCTGTGGCGACAGTATGACCGGTCCTCACGCGGATTCCCACCGCGTCTTCATGAATATCTGGTCGACTCTGGTGCCGAGTGGCAACGGCGTCATCCTTCGCACAGCCTACGTTGCAGGGGCGGTAAATATGAGCGAGGGCCTTCGCCAACCCATGCCGTGCGAGAGCACCGGCCGGCTCGAGTATCGCATCCATCAGCTGGTCATGAAAAAGCTCCTGCTGGGCCGCTAGCCGGATGTCCTGCTACTGATCGACGACTCGTACCCCCTTGGGGACGCGGAATTCGAAAACGGCTTTGTCGACTGGAGCGTTAGGTCGCAGTTGGGAAAGCGTCAGAATCCTCCGCACGCCGGCTGATTCGTCGAGCTCGATCCTCCTTGGCAGCGCCTCATCGGTATCGAGCCAGAGTACCGCCTTCGAAAAATTGAGATTCTCGGCCCGGGGGACGATCGAAACCACCTCGACGCGACGGCCGCCCAGCGTGTCGGAGCGTAGCCAGTCGGAGCGATATCGCTCCGCGGGCCGGTCCAGAATCTTGGCGAGCAGATTGGCGCCGTACACCGGATCGGTTTCCATTTTCATCCGGATCACCTGCCCAGGGGCGGTGCTGGGCAAATACAGCCAGACATGGACGCCGTCGATGACGATAGCCTCGTCGGGAGGATCGCTGAAGCGCATCGCAAAGGCGTTGGGCCCCGCTTGATATAGCCGGCCCTTGGTCCGCAGCGTATCCCCGAGGGCGGGATCCTCGATCACTTGCACGAAATCGGCCTGCAGCGAAGTCAGGTTGCGAAACGTGAGGCCGGCCCGCCGCACGATCGCCACGGCATCCTGTCCCGCCACCCCACTCGGATGTGCAGTAAGCCAAGAGCCAAGAGCCAAGAGCCAAGAGCCAAGCCTCACTCCGCCACCCTCCGTCCGAGCACCGCCGCGATCCCTCTGAGCTCTTCCAGCAGCAGGGCGAATTGCTCGGGATACAGGCTCTGTGCCCCGTCGGACAACGCTTCGTCGGGATTCACGTGGACCTCGATGAGCAGGCCATCCGCACCCGCGGCAATGGCCGCTCGCGCCGCGGCCGGAACCAACGCGCGCTTGCCGGTAGCGTGGCTGGGGTCCGCGAAGATCGGAAGATGGGAGAGCGCTTTCACTGCCGGAATGGCGTTCACGTCAAAAAGGTTGCGCGCGGCTCCGTCGAAACCCCGGATGCCGCGCTCGCAGAGGATGACGTCCGGGTTCCCTTCGCTGAGCACATACTCCGCGGAAAGCAGGAAGTCGCCGAGGCTTGCCGCCATCCCCCGCTTGAGCAGGACTGGCTTGCCGGCCCGCCCGGCGTGCTTGAGCAGCGTGAAGTTCTGCATGTTGCGCGCGCCGATCTGGATGACATCCGCGAGCTCGGCCACCTGCTCGAGCCCCCTTTCATCCATCGCTTCGGTCACGATGAGTAACCCGGTTTCGCGCCGCACGGCCGCCAGCAGCTCCAGTCCGGCCGGTCCCAGGCCCTGAAAGGCATAGGGCGACGTCCGGGGTTTGAAAGCCCCAGCTCGGAGCGCCACCGCGCCCGCCGCCTTGACGGCGCGGGCCGTCGCGAAGATCTGCGCTTCGCTCTCGACCGAACAGGGCCCGGCCACGACCAGAACCTCGCTCCCCCCGACTGAGCGGCCGCCCGGTAGCCGCACGATCGTGGACTCCGGGCGCCATTCGCGCGCTACCATCCGGTAGGGTCGGGAGATGTGGACCACCTCCTCGACGCCCGGCAGCGCGCTGAAGCGGGCGGCGTCGACCCGGCCGTCGTTTCCCACGATGGCGATCGCCCCGCGCTGAGCGCCTTCGATGCTTTGCGCCTGGAAGCCGAGCGATTCGATCAGGGAAACCACGCGGGCACGGTCGGTGGCGGAAGCGTCGCTGCGGAGGACGATGAGCATGGCTTCGGGATCAGCGATTGGGAATGGGGTTGGGGACCCTCACCGCCAACCGTTAACCCCTGACCCCCACTCCCGAATGCTCCGCGAGTCGAACACCCACAATCGTGGAGACTCCCGGCTCCTGCATCGTCACGCCGTAGACCGCGTCCGCCCGCTGCATGGTGCGCGGGTTATGGGTGATCACCACGAACTGGGTGCTTCCCTTGAACTCGTCGAGCAGCGTGGTAAAACGGCCCACGTTCGAGTCGTCCAGCGGAGCGTCCACCTCGTCCAGCAGACAGAAGGGGCTCGGTTTGCTGAGGTAGATGCTGAAGAGCAGGGAAACGGCGACCAGAGTCCGCTCTCCGGAGGAGAGCAGATGAATCCGCTGGATGCGCTTGCCGCGTGGCGCGGCGTGGATATCGATCTCGCTTTCGAGGGGATCGTCCGGGTTGGCCAGTCGGAGCTGGCACTCGCCTCCGCCGAAGAGGGTCTGGAAGACGTGCTGAAAGCTCGCTTGCACGGCGCTGAAGGTGTCGAGGAACATCGTGCGGGCGGTCCCGTCAATCTCCTTGATGGCCTGGAGCAGCGACTGCCGCGCGGCCACCAGGTCATCCCGCTGCGCCGTGAGGAAGGTCAGCCGTTTGGTCTCTTCGGCGTGCTCCTCGAGCGCCAACGGATTGACCGGCCCGATGCTCTCGAGGGTTTCCGCGATGCGCACCGCCTCGCCCTCCAGCGTCACGCGGTCGAGGTCGAGCAGCTGCGCGCCCGCCATCAGCTGGTCGAAGGGCTGCTTCCACTCGGTCTCCACTCTTTCCACGATGCTGCGGCGCAGGCCGGAGCTCTCGCTAAGCTCCATCTCGAGCTGGTGAGCCGTCTCGCTGGCGGCGTCCAGCTCGGCTCGTAGGGTCTGCACCGCGGCTTCGGCTTCGCCGAGCGCCGCCTGCGCTCCGGCGAATGCTGCCTCCGCTTCAGCGGAGGCGCGCTCGAGCCCTTCGAGCGAGCGATTGCGCTCCTCCCGGCGGGCCTTCCACTCGGCCTGCTGCTCCTGCAGGGCGGTGCTCTCCTGCTCCAGTTGGGTGATCTCCCCCAGCAGCGAGCGAGCCGCTTCGTCGGCGCTGGCGATGGTCTGCGTGGCGCGCGCCAGCCGCTCCTCGATGGCGCGCAAGCGCGCGCCGAGGTGGGCATCCTGTACCTGCCACTGCACCCGGCTCTCGCGCGCCGCCTCCTGTTCCGCCTCGAGAGCCACCAACGCAGCGCGGGCCTGTTCGAGCTGCGTTGCTTCGGTTCCACGGGCGGTCATCCCGTCGGCCAGCGTGCTGGTGATCTCGCCGCGCCGCGCCTCCGCGCGGTCCAGTCGCTCGCGCAGCCGCTCCCGCGCGGTCTGCTGATCGGCCAGCTCGCGGGTCAGGTGTTCGACCACGCGCGCCGAGTCTTCTCGCTTAGCCGCCGCGAGGCGCTCGGCTTCGCGGGCGCGGTCGGTTGCTCCGCTCGCCTCGGCGGCGGCGCGCTCCCGCTCCGCCAGGCGCAGCTCAGTCGCGCTCAGGGCAAAGCAGACCGTGCCGTGGGCCTCCTGCTGCTGCCCGATCTCCGCCTCGAGCGAACCGATTTCGGCGCGGCGCCGCAGGGGACCGCCGGAACCGCCTACGCCGGCGAGCAGGATGGCCCCGCTCGCCCGGCGCAGCGCGTGGCCGTTGCCGTCGAGCACCTCGGAGCCGCTCAGCAGCGCTTCGACCCAGCGCGCGGCCGGGCCCTCGGCGCGCAGCCGCGATTGTAGGGGACTCGGGCCATTGCCGCTGCTCCGCGGCCCGCTGTCCACCGGCAGGAGGACGACGGCCCCCGGCTGGGCTTCCGAGTGCCAGTGGCGGATCGCGTCGATCGCCGCGCTGTCCCGCACCAGGATGGCGTGCATCCACTCGCCCAGCAGTCGCTCGGCCAGCTCCGCGGCATCCTGGTCCGCGCTGATGTAGTCGCTCAAGGGTCCCAGCACCGCGCCGTTGAAACGCTGCCGTTCGGAGAGCAAGGCGGCAGCTCCGGGGGCGAGCCCCACCCGGTCGCGCTCCAACTCCTCGAGCGCGGCACGGCGGGTGGTGAGCTGGGCCAGGGCCTCCTCGACCAGACGCTTCTGATTGCGCTCCGTAGCCTCGCGCTCCCGCGTCAATGCCACTTCGTGACGGACCCGCTCTCCCCGTTCCGCGGCGGCCAGCGCGTCGGTGCTGGCCCGGTCGGCGGCTTCGGACAGCTCGCGGGCTCGGGCTTCCGCCTGAGCGAGCTCCGCCGTGAGGGCCAGCAGTCGCGCCTCCGACTCGCCCGCCCGTTCCCGGAGCGCGGCCAGCTCCTGCTCCAGCGCTGCCTGCTCTCCCTCGAGGGAGCGCAGCGTCTGCGCCCGCTGCGCCAATAGCTCCTCGGCCTGGCGCACCGCGGCGCGCTGCGCGGACAGCCGTCCCCGGACCTCCTCCTCCGCTCTGCCCCGGGCGGCGAGTTCCGCCTGAATCGCGCTCTGTTCCTCCCGGCTCGTGGCCAGCTCGCTCTCGGCGGCTTCCCGTTCCTGCACCGCCTCGCTGGTCCGGCGTGCGGCCAGTGAGCACTCCTCTTCATCCCGTCGGCGTCGCTCCGCCACGTGGGCCAGTCGCTCGCCGGCCACGGCGAGGTCGCCGTCCAGCCGCGAGAGGGCGACCTGAACCTCGGCAAGCTGTCGCGCGATCTCGGTGCGATGGGCCTCCGTACGGACTCGTTCCCGAGCCGCAACCTCCTGGCGGCTCGCGGCTCGGCCCAGGGCCTCACGCAGCTCGGGCAGCTCTGCGGAAAGCGTCCGGTGACGGGCTTCCGCCCCGGCGGCCTGCTCGGCGAGCTCGTCGAGCCGCCGGCGGGCCAGCGTGAGCGTGACCGCGAACTTTTCTTCCATCAAGCGGGCGTGCCGCTCGGTCCGGCCCTTCTGCCGCGCCAGGGATCTGATCTGCGATTGCACTTCCGCGATCAGGTCGTCGAGCCGCTGCAGGTCCACGCTGGTTTCTTCGAGCCGACGCTCCGTGCTGTGCTTCCGGTCGCGATACAGCCCGATGCCCGCGGCCTCCTCGAACAGGGAGCGGCGCTCTTCCGCGCGATCGGAGAGCAGCAGGTCGATCATCTTGGCTTCGATGACGACCCCCGCGTCGCTGCCGAGCCCCGTGCCGCGCAGCAGGTCTTGGATGTCCCGCAGGCGCACCGGCACGGAATTCAGGAGATACTCGCTCTGTCCCGAGCGCGAAAGCCGCCGGGTGACCACCACCTCCTGGTAGGCGATGGGCAGCGTGCCTTCGCTATTGTCGAGATGCAGCGAGACTTCGGTGAGATTGACCGGCCGTCGGCCTGAGGATCCCTGGAAAATCACGTCCTCCATCTTCCCGCCGCGCAGCAGCCGCGCCGACTGCTCGCCCAGCACCCAGCGCACCGCATCGGAGACGTTGGATTTCCCGCAGCCGTTGGGGCCCACGATCGCGGTGACACCCTCGCCGAAATCGAGTGTTACCGTATCGGCGAATGACTTGAAGCCGGAGAGCTCCAGTCTGGTGAGCTTCATGGGTTGGCCGGGAACGGGGAAGGGAGTCGGCGAAGCGCTATCGCCGCCGGGTCCCCAACAAAATAAACACTTCCGCCCGCGAGGTCAGGGGCTTTTGGCGGGCAGCTTGAGGATGAAATAGGCCCGTCCCAGCAACTTGCCGGTGGATTCGGCCGCTTCCCGCGTGGCGTAAGGCCCCACCACCACGCGGTACCCCTCCTCCGGCTCCTTGGGAGGGAGGATCGTTGCTGGATAGCCGTCGCTCTTGAGCTGGCGAGCGAGCAGATCGGCCCAGTCCGGGTTCTGGGTGCGGCTCAGCTGCAGATAGATCGCCGTGGAATCACCGGCCCTCGGCAGCGTGTCAGGCCGCAGTGCGCTGTCCTGGACGACCGTAGCGGATTCTGCGGCGGCTACCGCGGCCGGGATCCGCTC
This sequence comes from Gemmatimonadales bacterium, assembly GCA_036002045.1. GTDB lineage: Bacteria > Gemmatimonadota > Gemmatimonadetes > Gemmatimonadales > GWC2-71-9 > JABFSM01. Next base: position 34,952 of record DASYTT010000052.1, on the reverse strand, counting down.
AGGCGGTATCCACGCCGCGGCAAGCCAGAGATCGTCCGCGACTCCGGGGAGGCGCGCGATCTGCGCCGGGGGGGACTGGCGCAGATCGAAGGCGGCCAGGTCTTCGTCGGAGCGGATCAGCAAGGTGGCCGCACCCGCGACCAGCGGAAGATCGGAGGACCAGCTGCCCCGGACCGTTCCCCGGAGGTTGTTGGTCGCGAGGTCCAGCACCCATACGGAGTCTCCGCTCCCGGGCTGCGCCAGCAGCCAGCGCCCTGAGGCATCCACCCGAAACTCGCGGGGCTGCCCGGGCAGCCGCAGCGCATGGAGCTGCTTGAGGGAAAAGCGGTCGTACACCCGGATCTCCGGATTGTTCTGCGCCACATAGATGCGGTGTCCGGAGGGACTGAATCCCACCCGCCGCGCGTGCTCCACTCCGGTGATCGAGCTCCTGCTCCGCTGTCCGCCGGTCTCGTAGAGGACCACCGCGCTGTCGGCCGCTACCGCCACGAGGTCTCCCCACGTGGTGACCGCGACCTGGCCGGGAGGAAGCGGGATCGAATGGATGTCCTGGTTGACGCTGGCGGTGATCAGGCGCGTGGTCGCGCCGCCGGTCAAGGCGATGAGCTGGTCGTTCACCGCCCCGAACAGGGCGCGCGGGGCCGCAGGCAGCGGGTCGTGGAAGGCGACCGGTTGCCGGCGCAGCAACCGCTGGATCTTCTGGCTGCTGTCTACCAGATAGAGCGACCCGTCAGGGCCGAGCGTCGCGGCGGTCACCCCGCTGGAGAGTTTGCGGACTCCCCTGCTCTCGAGGTCGACCGAAATGAGCTCCCCGGCGGCCCCCAGAGCCCAGAGCAGGCGTTCATCCAGGTCCGCTCCGAGCGCCTTGCGGAGCGGCGGAATCGGCTGCAGCGAGCGCCACGTCGCCGGTTTCAGGCTGTCCGGATCGTAGACCTGTACTGGACCGCCACCGCGGGGGAAACGGAACAGCGACACCTGCCCGCCCACCGCGGGTAGGTCTGGCGGCGGCACGGTCCGGCCGGGCCGGCACGCGGCGGTGACAAGCACAACCGCCGCCCGAAGGAGCCGGGCGGCGGCATGGAACGACGGGGCTGAAACGCGGCTCAGAACGTTGGTCCGAGGCTGAGCGTCCAGTAGCCCTTCACGCGGCTGCCGTCAAAGTGCCGTCGCTGCAGCGGGAACGCATAGTCGGCCCGCAGGATCAGGAAGTTCAGAATGTTGGCCCGCACCCCCACACCGACCGAGGTGACCGGGCTTCGCACGGCGTCCACGGAGTCCCCCGGGTCACTCGAGAGCTTCACTTTCATGCCTTTCTCCCACGCCACGAGGGCATCGTAGAACGCCACTCCCTCGATCGCCGGAAAGCCCATCGGGAGGACCCGCGCCCCGAAGAACAACGGCCAACGCAGCTCGGCACTCCCCATCGCGATCCGGGTGCCGAGCAGCCGGTCAAGTGAGGCGCACCCGGTGAGGTTGCTGGTAGTCGCCTGTTCTTCGCTGCACTCGTTGCGCTGGAACGAGCCCGAAGTGTAGCCGCGGACCCATTCGGGATAGCCGGCAAAGAGGCGGAACTGCTGTTCATCCCGGCCGTGATGGCCGTAGTACTGCAGCCGCGTGGCCAGGGTGAACGGTCCGACGAGGTGGTCGTAGCGGCGGTAGTCGCCGTTCAGCGTGGTGAACTGCCATTGGCCGAGCCGCTGGGAGACCTCGAACCTGGAGCGGCGCCCGAGGATCGGCCCGACCCCGCCGAACAGACTGTTGTCGAACACCAGCGCGACCGAAGGCTGTACGAAGCTGACGGTTCCCAGATCGACGTTGTTGACGAAGGCATCCGAGGTCTGCTGGCCGCTTACCGGATCGAACGGCGTGACCAGCTGGCGCACGTCGTCTTCCAGGTTGACGAAACCCATGCCGAACTCGAGCCGGCGGAATCGGTTGAACGGATAGGCCGCGAAGGCTTGCACTTCACGGAGCACCAGCCGCCGGATGTTCTCGATGTAGAGGGCTTCTCCGGTCGTGGACTGTTCCACGCTCGCCCCGTTGTAGTAGAAATACGGCTGCTGGCTGAGCGCCACCACCCAGTTCAAGCGACGGGCCAGATTCACGTACTGCGCCAGGAAGAATGTCTCGTTGATCCGCCCGTTGAGCGAGGTCGCGATGCCCAGCTGGTGGTTGCCCAGCATATCCCCCAGCACGATGGCCGTGGATCCGGTCAGGCCTTGTCCGAACGTATCGCGGGTGTAGCCGATCGTCGGTCGGGTGACGTACTCCGGCTCGAGCTTGGCCTTGTACGGCTTGAAGGTGAACTCGCTCGTGTCGGGCGGCGTAAAGGCCATCGAGTCCATGACCCTCGCAATGGAGACCGGCTCGGCGGCCCGGGTGGTGTCACCAGGCGGGGGCAGCGAGTCCGCCCGCCGGAAACCCCGCTGCGTGCGGTAGATCGCGCCACCGCCCAGGATTTGCGGCCCTGCGGGGGGTTGCAGGGCGGCCCGCGCGCCTCCGAGCTCAGTCGGCGGCGCGATGACCGCGAGGGAGCGCTGGGCGACCTGCTGGGGGCTCCAGGGCTGCTTCTTCAGCGAGCGCGGGTTATCCAGGGCGTAGACGTCGTAGCGGCCCTGCTCGAAATACACGAAGACCAGCCGGTCCGCATTGTGCGCCCAGGAAAGCACCGGGGACAGGGGAGTGATACCCTGGATACCGGTATAAAAATCGGTGAGCTGGTAGACCTTGGCGTCGCCGAGCTCGTACAGGTACAGGTTGGCCACGCCGTTGCGGTCCGACACGAACGCGATCGCCTTGCCATCCGGCGACCACTGCGGATCGACGTTGCGCCCCGCATCGAGCCCCTCGGGGAGCGTGATGCGGCCGGATGCCAGGTCGTACAGCCCGATGCGCTGCTTGCTCCAGCGCAGCACCTTGAAATCAGTGCCGGGACCGCGGTCGGTCGAGAATGCGATGGTCTTGCCGTCGGGCGACCAGACCGGATGCAGATCGGCTTCCTTGTCGTTGGTGAGCCGGGTGAAGTTGCTCCCGTCGGCGTTGACCGTATAGAGGTCGGAAATGCCGCCGTCCAGGCCGCTGAAGACCAGCTGCTGCCCATCGGGGCTCCAGGTGGGCGTGGTCACTCCGGCGATGGGAACCCGGATGGCCCGGACTTGTTTGTTGCGGGCCACGTCGATGATGACGATGTCGTCTTTGCCGCTGCGTTGCGCCGCAATGGCCAGGAGCTTCCCGTCGGGCGACCAGCTCGCCGAGGAATTGAGGAAGCGGAACGTCTCGTAATTACCGCTATAGGTCGACTTGAGCAGCCGTTTGTCGGTTTTGCCGGTGCGCCCGTCCGCGAGCCAGAGATCCACGAAGTAGAAATCCCGCTCGCTCAGGTACGCAATGCGCGACCCGTCGGGTGAAAGGGCCGGCGCCAGATGCCAGCCGCCTCCGACCCGCTTTTCGGTGAGCAGCTCCTGGGCGACGGCCCGTCCCTTGGTGCGGTTGCCGATTTCCGGCAGGTATTGCTTCTGCACCGCATCGTGCCACTGGGCCACCAGCTGCTCGAAGGAGAGCCCGAGCACCCGGGGGAGCGCGGCCTCGATGCCTCCACCCGAGCCAAGCTTGGTGATTTGCGCGATCGCTTCGTCGCCCCAGCGCCCGCCGATGTAGGCGAGCAGGGCATGCCCGAAGCGGTAGGGGAACCAGCGGTAGAAGTCCTCCGGCCGGGGAAGCTTGCCCTCCAAGGCGGCATCGCGCAGCCACATGGCCGTGTTAGGGTCGACCGGCCCGAGGGAGAAGTACTCCGCCATTCCCTCGCCGAACCACAACGGCGCGTTGGCGGAGATGATGCCCTGCACACCGCCCGCCACCTTGCCCCGCGACCAGATGTCGAACTGGAACTGGTGCACCATTTCGTGCTGGAGGACGTGCTGGTTGTCCTCGTACGATCCGGTCAGCGGGAAGATGTTGCGATGGCGCAGGAAATCCGTGAAGCCGCCGGTACTTTCGTCGATCTCGCCGCCCGAGGTGTTGGTCTGCTGGAAGTCGGAGTGCGAAGCATAGGGAATGATCGGCTTGCGCTCTTCGAACTGGTGATTGAGCACCCGCGACAGCCGGGCGTAGGAGCGCTCCGCCATGCGCGCGATGTCGAGCGCTGCTTCCCGTTCGACCGGGTAGTAATAGATGTCGAAGTGCTCCGTCTGAATGATCTTGAAATCGAAGCGGCCGTACTGGACCTTGTTGCGCCCGAAGTACTGGGCGTGCAAATCCGAGGGAAGGGCGAGGGGAACCCCGGGGACCGCTGCGAGCAGAGCCGCGAACGCGAACCGGCGCATCATGAGAACTTCCTTTCGACAGCTGACGCGAGTCTGGGAGCATCGTTCCACAGCCGTTCGAGCTGATAGAACGCCCGCGCCTCGGGGTGAAACAGGTGGACGACCACGTCCACGAAATCGAGCAGGACCCAGCGGCCCGAGGGAAGACCCTCCACGTGGTGGGCCCGCGCGCCTGCCTCTTCCAGTTTGCGGAGCACCGCGTTCGCGATGCCGCGTACATGCGCGTCGGAGGTGCCCGAGGCAATCACGAACCAGTCTGTGGCGTCGTTCAGCCCCCGCAGATCCAGCGCAATCATCTCCTTCGCATTCAGATCGTCCGCCGCTCGCAGCACGAGCTCCACCAGCGGGGAGGGCCGGGCCGGCTTGGGCTCGGCCACCGCGCGCCGCATCACGCCGCGGCGCCCCGGGATTCCGGCCGCGCGGGCACGCCATCCTCTACCTGCCAGCAGATTCCCCAGGCGCCGGTACCGAGGTGCGTGCCCAGAACTCCGGTCGCCAGCGCGACGAAACAGTCGCGGGGCTGGTAGGCCGCGAGCAGCGCGTTGCGGACTCGCTCGGCCACTTCGGGCGCCTCGACGTGGGTCACTCCGAAGCGCACCGCGCGCGGGCGCGGCGTGAGCTGCCGCTCGACCAGCGCCAGCATGCGGTTGAGCACCGCTTCACTGCCACGCACCCGATCCACCGGAACCACCCGGCCTCCGCTGTCGAGCCCGAGGATCGGCTTCACGTCCAGCATGCCCGCGAGCCACGCTTTGCCGCGCGAGACTCGTCCCGAGCGAATCAGATTGTCGTAGGTATCGACCGTAAGCAACAACCCTGACTGGCTCCGGACCCGTTCCAGCTCCGTCGCGATCGCGCGCGCGCTCCAGCCGGATTCCGCCAGCTCGGCCGCTCGCAACGCCAGCAGCCCCAGGGAGAACGACGCCGCCCGGCTGTCCACCAGAGTGACCCGGGAAAGTCCGGCCGCCCGGATCGCCGCCTGGGCCGCCTGGTAAGTGCCCGAGAGCGCCGATCCCAGCAGCACCGCGACGACCTCGTCGGCCTCTTGCAGAGCCGAGCGGAACACGCGCACGAAATCCGCCGGCGTCGGCTGCGACGTCGTCGGCAGTTCCTTCGCCGCGCGGAGCCGACGGTAGAAGTCGTCCGGCCGGATCCCTACCCGATCGTGATACACCGCGTCACCAAAAAGGATCTGAAGCGGCACCAACGCGATATGGTGGCGGTCCAATACGGCGTCGGGCAGGTCGGCGGAAGTGTCGGTGACGATAGCCACGGGGCGGCGCTCCGCATGGGACAGAGCCCGGTGCTGCGCCCGCATGTCGTCAGCCTTCGTAAACGTGAGATTTCCCCATCGACCGGCATAGGTAAAGACGGCCTCCGGAGTATCCGTATGCACATGCACCTTCAGGATATCCGTCACCACTGCCACGACCACCGACCCGCCGAATTGGTGCATTGCGGTTCGCACCTCGTTGGCGGCCGGCAGCGGCAGGCCCCGAACGATGAACTCGGTACAAAACTGATAATCCCGCTCGGCGGCGACGCTCACCTCGGCGGCGGGGATATCCAGCTCCCCCGACTCGCCCGGCGCCGCGGGAAGGATCGGGTCTCCCTCGATGAAGCGAACCACGCCCTCCAGCATTCGCACGAACCCTTTCCCGCCTGCATCGACCACCCCCGCCTCCCGCAGCACGGCCAGCAGCTCCGGCGTTCGCGCCAGCGACTGCTCGCCCTCCGCGAGCATCCGGCGCATGAATTCGGAAATGTCGGGTGAGTCGCTCGCCGCGCGCTCGGCCGCGGTTGCGGCCTCTCGTGCGACGGTCAGGATGGTGCCTTCGCGCGGCTCATCGAGGGAGGAGTACAGCGTGTCGGACCCCCGGCGCACCGCGGCCGCAATATCCCGTGCCGTGGCGCTGGCACGATCGCCCAGTGATTCGGCGAAACCGAGCAGGAAGTGCGCCAGCATCATGCCGGAATTGCCCCGTGCGCCAAGCACCGCGCCCCGCGCCATGGTGCGCGCCGTTTCGCCCAGTGAGGCGTTACCCAGCGCCCGACAGGCATCGGCGACTGACCGCAAAGTGAGACTGAAGTTGGTGCCGGTGTCCCCATCCGGGACAGGAAAGACGTTCAGCCGGTTGATCTCATCGCGGCCTGCGCTGACCCAGTCGGCCGCGGCGTAGATGGAGCGCGCGAGCCGGGGCCCGTCCACATAGGCGATCGCGATCGCCATGCTGAACGCTACTCGGGAACGACGGTCACCCGAACGGCCGCCTGAACCTCCGCGTGAAGCCGCACCGGCACCGTGTGCTCCCCCAGCTGCTTGATCGGGTGAGGCAGCTCGATCTTCCGCTTGTCGACAGGATGACCGGCTCGTTCCAGTGCATCGGCGATATCCTGGGCGGTGACCGAGCCGAACAGCCGCTCGCCTTCGCCCGCCTTGGCGGGAATGGTTACGGCGACTGCGCCGAGTTGTTCGGCGGCGGCCGTGGCCTTCCCGCGTTCCTCGACCGCCCGTGCACCGCGGGCGCGGGTTTCCGCGGCGATCCGCTTCTTGTTGCCCTCGGTCGCTTCGTAGGCGAGCCCGCGCGGCAGCAGGAAATTGCGTGCGTAGCCGGGCTTGACCCGAACCAGCGCCCCGGCCTTACCGAGCGATTGCACGTCCTCGCGAAGAATCACTTCCATCATTTCAGGTCCCTCCAGGTACGGGCGGAGCCAGCCGCCTCCGAATGTCGAGCCAGGTGTCGGCCAGGCCCAGCGCGAGGCACACGCCCACGGTGAGCGGGATTAACAACAAGGCCAGGAGCGCGAGGAGCACGCGAAGCATTCCTGGCGCGGCAGCGAGTGCCGCCGCGGCGATCGCGAGACCTCGCAGGGCGTAGAGACCGACCCACAGGATGAGCAGGTTCTCGGCGATCACCGTTACCTCGGGAGGCAACGGCGCCACCAGTAGGGCGAGCGTAAAGATAGCACCCCAAACAAACTGGTCATTGAAGCGAAACGCGCGGAAGGCCGCCGGCGCCTGCCCGAGCGGCTCGGCCGCGATGCGATGGTGCCAGACCCAGGCCAACCCAACTCCGGCCAGACCTTCGAGCGCCAGCACGCCCGGCATGGCGCGCGCGAGCTGCGGAGCGGAGTCCACCAGCGATTGCAGCAGGTTCTGCACCTCGGGATTGGCCGATGCTCCGTTGCCCGCCCGAGGCAGCATGGCTTGGTAGCCTTCCCGCAACATCGCCGCGAAGGTCTGCTGCACCTCGGGCCAGCTTACCCCTCGCGCCCATTCCCAGCTCGTGACCGTAAGCGCGGTGAGTACCACGGCGAGCAACGCCCTGCCGAACAACGGGGCCTGGGATCGCAGCGAGAGCAGCAGGAACAGCGCCCCCAGCACCAGACCAGAGGCGCGGAGCAGCTCGACCGTCAGCCCGCCGGGGCCTTGCAGCGCGAGGGCGGTGCCCAGGCCGGCGGCCACCAGTGCGACAAGCTCACGCAGCGTGCGCGGTCTTGAAAAGAGCGTGAGCAGCAGGAAGGGGGCGAGGGCGAAGAGCGGCGGCGCCAGCAGGAAAAAAGCCGTCAGCGCCGCCAGTCCACCGATCCCGCCGCGGCGCCCCGGCCGGGGCGCCGCTGGGTAGTCCATCAGCCGCGGTAGCCCTTGATGTAGGGCAACAGGGCCAGATAGCGCGCCCGCTTGATGGCCACGGCGAGCTGACGTTGGTGCCGCGCCGACACGCCCGAGAGGCGCCGGGGTAGGATTTTGCCGCGCTCGGTCAGGAAGCGGCTCAGCAGCTTGTCGTCCTTGTAATCGACGATGCGGATTCTGAGCTCGGCGATCGGATCGCCCTTCTTGGCTCGGCTCACTCTTCCTCCTCGTAGTCGGTCTTCGCCGGGGCCGCCTGCGCGGGAGTCGGCGGTTCGTCGTTGAGCACGACCAGGTGACGGATCACGCCTTCGTCGAGCTTGATGGCGCGCTCGAATTCAGGCAGCGCAGCGGGCTCGGCATCGAAGTTCGCGACGACGTAGTAGCCGGTGTCATTCCGCCTGATCGGATAGGCCAGCGTCCGCTTACCCCAATGATTGAACTGGGGCTCGTTACCCGGGACCTGAACCAGCGTCTGAAAGTGAGAGAGCTTTTGTTTGATGGTCTCTTCGTCCAGTGCCGGATCGAAGATGTAGACCACCTCATAGGGATGGGCCATGCACCGTCCTTTGGTCTAGGCGCCCGGAATCTGGTGTGAGAACCGGGAGGATGAATGTGAGGGGCAAAGATAACCGGGGCGGAGGCGATAGAAAAGCGTGAACTGTGCACGCCGTTGCTACTTTTCGGACATGAGGTTGGAGTCCTTGCAGGTCGGTCAAACGCGGACCTACGGCACCCCGGGCGCCAGCAATCCGCTGGAGCGCCCCTGGACCAGTGCCATTCGGAAGGAGCCGGTCGCCGGGCAGGTGTGGGCCGGACGGGAGGGACTCTCGGGCGACCAGCAATACGATCGCGTCGGGCATGGCGGTCCCGACCGGGCCCTGCTCATGTATTCGGCCGACCACTATCCGCGCTGGCGCCAGGAGTGGAGCCGCAGGGACGTGGGACCCGGTGGCTTCGGGGAGAACCTCACGGTCAGCGGCCTCAATGAGGACACGGCCTGCGTCGGCGATGTTTATCAGATCGGGGAGGTGCGGGTGGAGGTCTCCTCGCCGCGCTCGCCCTGCAGCAATCTTTCCCGCCGCCACGGTATCCCGGATCTCGTCAAGACGATCGTCCAGAACCACCGGTCCGGCTGGTACCTCAGAGTATTGCAGGAGGGCTGGCTCGAAGCAGGGCTTCCGATCCGGCTGGCCGACCGGCCGTTTCCGCAATGGACCGTGCGCCGGGTGGCGAATGTGAAGCGGCTGCGCGCGGATCTGCCGGAGGATGCCCGCCTGCTCGCGGCGTGTCCTGCGCTACAGCGGGAGTGGCGGGAGAAGCTCTTGGGTGAGAGGTGAGAGGTGAGAGGTGAGGGAAGGGCAGGTTCCTCTTACCTGCTACCTCTCACCTCTCACCTTTTCTCACCTCTCCAAACATCTCCTTGATCCCGCCGAGCGACGACAGCACGCCCGTCGCTTCATACGGCAGGTAGATCACCTTGTTGCTCTGCGGGCTCGTCACCATTTCCTTGAGCGCCTCGATGTAGCGGATCGCGATCAGATAGCGGGCCGGGTCGCCGCCGGTCTTCTGGATTGCCGTGGTGATTCGCTCGATGGCCTGCGCCTCCGCGTCGGCCACCATCAGGCGCGCGGCGGCCTCGGCTTCGGCCTGCAGGATCTTGGCCTGCTTGTCGCCTTCCGCCGTGTTAATCTCCGATTGCCGGATGCCCTCAGCCTGCAGAATCCGCGACTGTTTTTCCGCATCGGCAGTGAGGATCGCGGCGCGGCGATCCCGCTCGGCCCGCATCTGCTTTTCCATCGCGTCGCGGATGTCTCGCGGCGGGTTGATGTCCTTGAGCTCCACCCGGCTCACCTTGGCGCCCCACTTGTGCGTGGCATCGTCCAGGATGGCACGGAGCTTCGCGTTGATGGTGTCCCGCGAGGAGAGGACGTGATCGAGCTCCATCTCGCCGATCACGTTGCGCAGCGTCGTTTGGGTCAGCTTCTCGATCGCGTCGGGCAGATTCGCGATTTCGTAGGACGCGCGCACCGGATCGGTGATCTGGGAGTAGATCAGCGCGTCGATCTCCACCACGACGTTGTCTTTGGTGATCACGTTCTGACTGGGGAAGACATAGACGGTCTCCCGCAGGTCGATCTTCTCGGTGCGGAAATGCCGTGCGGTATCCTTCCCCACGATTTCGTGCCAGTCGATCGCCCGCGGTTTGTCCACCCAGGGCACGATGACGTTGATGCCCGAATTGAGGGTCCGGTGATACTTGCCGAGCCGTTCGATCACCATGGTCTGCGCCTGCTGTACGATGCGGATACCCTTGGCGATCGTGACCAGCGCGAAGAGGGCGATGGCGCCCACGAGGATCAATCCCGGGGTCATGCTCAGCTCTCCCGTTCCACTGTGAGGGTGGTGCCGTCCACTGAAATCACCATGACCCGGGTGCCGGGCTCGAGCACCGAGTCGTCGAGTCCCACGCCGCGCCAGTCCTCGCCCTCGATCAGCACCCGTCCGGGCCGGGCGCCCGGCTCGATCCGCTCCGTCACGTACCCCGTCTTGCCGAGCAGCGCATCCACGCCGGTACGGAGCTCCCGGCCGCCGCTGATCTGGAAGTGCCGGGTCAGCATAGGACGGAGTCCCAGCAGGCTGAGGAGGCTGGTTGCCGCGAAGACGATCGTCTGCGTCATCAGGCCGGCTTGCGGGATCAGCCCGGCGACGCCCGCCGCGGCGCAGCCGAGCGCCACGCAGAGCAGCCAGAAGCCGCCCGTGAACATCTCGGCCACGAGCAGCAGGACTGCGAGGATGGACCAGAGCTGCCAAGCTGCCACTGCGCGCTACCTCTGGAGCTGCGGTTACACGTTGAAGCGGAACAGCATCACATCGCCGTCCTGCACAACGTACTCTTTCCCCTCGGCCCGGGCGAGACCTTGCTCCCGCGCGTTCTTCCACCCGCCCAGCCGGACGAAGTCCTGGTACCCTACCGTCTCAGCACGGATGAAGCCCTTTTCGAAATCGGAGTGGATCACCCCGGCGGCAGCGGGCGCTTTGTCGCCCCGGTGAATGGTCCAGGCCCGCACCTCTTTCTCTCCCGCCGTGAAATAACTCATCAGGCCGAGCAGGTGGTAGGCGGCGTGCACCAGCCGATTCAGGCCGGATTCCGCCAGCCCGAGGGCTTCCAGAAAGGGCTGGCGCTCCTCGGCGGAGAGTTCCGCGAGCTCCATCTCCACCTTGGCGGAAAAAGTGACGACTTCGGCCTCCTCCCCATCCCGCGCGATCGACGCACCGAGGGCCGCCGCGTAGGCGGCTCCCCCGGCGCTGTCGCCCTCCCCGATGTTCGCCGCGTAGAGCCCCGGCTTTGCGGTGAGCAGGTTGAAGCCCCGATAGATGCCACGCTCCTCCGCACTCGGGATCACCGCCCGCGCCGGCTTCCCGGCGGAGAGCGCATCGCGCAGCCGTTCCAGCAGCTGAGCTTCCAGCTTGAGCTGCGCCTCACCGCCCTTGGCCGCTCGCGCGGTTTTGTCGAGGCGCTTCTCGACCACGGCCAGATCGGCGAGCCCGAGCTCCAGATTGATGATCTCCCGGTCGCGCACCGGATCGAGGTCGCCCATCACGTGCTGCACGTCGGGCTCCTCGAAACAGCGGATAACGTGCACGATCGCATCGACCTCCCGGATACTGCCGAGAAACTGATTGCCCAGTCCCTCCCCTCGACTGGCTCCCTGCGCCAGACCCGCGATATCGACGAACTCCACCGTGGCCGGGATGGTGCGCTTGGGACGCACCAGGTCCGCGATCGCGTCGAGTCTTGGATCGGCGACCGGTACGATGCCGGAGTTGGCCTCGATGGTGGCGAAGGGATAGTTGGCCACCGCGGCTTTTGCCGAGGTGAGCGCATTGAAGAGCGTCGATTTACCGACGTTGGGAAGCCCGACGATGCCGAGGCGTAACATCTAGGAATCAGGAATCAGGATTCAGGGGCAGCGGGCCGCTCTTATTGAATTTGCTCATGGCTTTCTCAATTCCCTCGTCCAGCCAGCATTCGACGGCCTCGCACATCGGGTCCAGCAGCGCATCGAGCGCGGCGCGCTCTTCGGGCAGGAAACCGTCGAGGACGTAATCGGCGAGGTCGTCGTAATCCATCGGACGAGGCCCCACGCCGATCCGGAGCCGCGCGTAATCCTGGCGGAGGAGGGCGCCCTCGATGCTCCTGAGCCCGTTGTGCCCGCCGGCGCTTCCGCCGCTGCGCAGTCGGAAGCGGCCCAGGTCGAGCGCGACGTCATCCACCAGCACCAGGAGATCGCGGGAGGGATCGAAGTCGGGATCCGCGCGGAGCGGCGCCAGTACGGCGCCGCTGCGATTCATGTAGGTCTGGGGCTTGATGAGCTGGAAGGGCCGGCCGGCTCGAACTCCCTCGGCCACCCTGGCCGGACCGCGGCGACGAAAGCCGCCGAGCTTCCAGCGAGCTTCGAGCCGGTCCGCGAGGAGGAATCCCGCGTTGTGCCGCGTGTCCTCGTATTCGGGGCCCGGGTTCCCCAGGCCCAGAATGGTGCGCAGGGTCTACTCCTTGGCCTTGCCCTTGGGCGCCGCTTCGGCCTCCGCTTCGCCCTCTTCGCCCTCCTCCTTCGGCTTCCGGATCAGCTCGGGCTCCGCCACGGCCTCGACTTCCGCGGTTGGCGCCACCACTTCTTCGGCCCGCGGCGCGACGACCGTGCAGACCGTGGCCCGGGCGTCGCTCATGATCTCCAGCTTGGGGAAGCTGAGCTCGCCAACGTGGATCGACTGGCCGATGTTGAGCGCGGTCACGTCGACCTCGAGATGCTCGGGAATGTCGGTCGGCAGCACTTTCACCGCGAGAGCGTGCATGGTCTGGTCGAGCACGCCGCCGAAGTTGCGCACGCCCTCGGGAACCCCCACGAAATGCACCGGCACTTCGACGCTGATCTTCTCGTCGGCGTGCACCTCATAGAGATCGAGATGAATGATGTCCGCGGGACGCACCGGGTTCCGCTGGATTTCGCGGATCAGCGCCTTGACCGGCGGACGCCCCTCGACCGTGACATCCACGAGCGTAGTGGCCGCCGCGATCTCGGTGAGCAGCCGGGTGAGCGCCGTGGTATCGACCGCGAGCGCTTCGGGCTCGCGACCGCGGCCGTAAATCACCGCCGGTACCTTGCCGGCCCGCCGGAGTGAGCGGGCGACTCCCTTCCCGGCGCGCTCGCGGGGCGAGGCTTCGAGCGTAGCTTGTCGTGCCATGATGCAGCGTCCTCTCTAATCGAACAGCGAGCTGACCGACTGGTCGCTGTGGGTATACCCGATCGCCTTGGCCAGGAGCCCGGCGATGGAAAGCACTTTGAGTTTTTCGAACTGTTTCTCCGGCGGGAGATGGATGGTGTTGGTCACCGCCACCTCGACCACCGGTGCATCGGTCAGGCGCTGCACGGCGGGCCCCGAGAACACCGCATGGGTCGCGCAGAGGTAAATGTCGCGCGCCCCCAGCCGCTTGAGCGCCTGCGCCGCTTCCACCATGGTGCCGGCGGTGTCGATCATGTCGTCGGGAATGATGCAATCCCGGCCCTCGACGTCGCCCACGACGTTGACCGCTTCCGCCACGTTCGCCGCGGTGCGCCGCTTGTCGATGATGGCAAAGGTGGCGTCGAGCCGTTTGGCATAACCTCGCGCCATCTTTGCCCCACCGACATCGGACGCCACCACCGCGATATTTTTGAGGCCCTTCTGCCGGTAATGGCTGGTGAACACCGGCGCCGCGTAGAGGTGGTCCACCGGCAAATCGAAGAAGCCCTGCAACTGGTGCTGATGGAAATCCATGGCCAGCACCCGGTCGGCCCCTGCCGCCGAAATCATGTTGGCCATCAGCTTCGCGCTGATCGCCACGCGGGGTTGGTCTTTGCGGTCCTGCCGCGCGTACCCGAAATATGGAATAACCGGAGTAACCCGCGCCGCGCTGGCCCGGCGCGCCGCATCCATCAAGATCAACAACTCGATCAGATTCTCGGCCGGCGGATTGGTCGGCTGGATGATATAGACGTCCCGGCCGCGCACGTTCTCGTCGATCTTGACGAAGATCTCGCCGTCCGAAAAACGCCGGATCGTGGCCTTGCAGAGGGACGCGTTGAGCTCCTCCGCCACCTCTTCGGCAAGCGGCCGGTTGGCCGTGCCGGAGAGCAGTAGCATCGGGTTCCGAGCGATCGACTCGTTCGGCAGGGCCATAGCCCCTAACTATAACATTGGTGCGGGGTTGGAGTCAAAGGGCTGGGACCACCGCCACCTTGATGCACCCGTCGCGCCGCTCGGCGAACATCCGATAGGCCTCCGGAGTGGACTCGAGGCCGACCCGGTGCGTGAAGAGGCTCTGCAACGCTCCTTGTTTCCGGGAGGCCAGCGGAATCAGCGTCTCCATGTAAGCCCGCGCGGGGCAGCGGCCGACCCGCAACGTGAGGTTCTTGTCGTACGCCTGCGCCGGGGAAAACGGGAAAACGGTTTCGTGGTGCACGCCCACCACCGCGATGGTACCGCCCGGGCGAACCAGTCGAAACGCGAGCTGCATCGACTCTGCCGAGCCGACGGCCTCCAGCACGGCGTCGACCCCGCGCCCCTCGGTGGCCTCGCGAATCTCTTCGGGCAAAGCTCTCGTACGCGCACCGAACTGTTCGGCACGGGTCAGGCGTTCAGGTACGGAGTCGATCGCGTAGATCCGTTCCGCACCCAGCTCGGCTGCAGCAAGCACTGCCAGCAAACCGACCGGACCGCACCCGATCACGGCGCAGGTGGTTTCGGCAGTAATCCCGGCAAGCGTGGCGCAGTGATAACCCGTTGCCAGTACATCGCCCAGCAGGAGCGCGGCCTCCGGCGCCAGACCGGCCGGCAGCGCCAGCAGCGTCGCGTCTGCAAGAGGAACCCGGACCAGCTCGGCCTGTCCGCCGTGGAGACCCTCGCCCCGCTCGACCCATCCAAAGAGCTGGCCTTGAGTGCAGCGCGCCGTGAGACCTTTGTGGCAGTAGAAGCATTCGCCGCAGCTCGTTGTGAAAGGACTCACCGCGCGGTCTCCCCGGCGGAACCGCGTCACCCCCTTGCCCACTGCGACAATCTCCCCCAGGAACTCGTGCCCCATGACGGTGCCAGGGTCGAGTCCGACTTCGCGGCCGTGCCACACGTGGAGGTCCGACCCGCAGATCGCGGCCAGCTCGACCCGGATGATGGCGTCGCCCGGTGAGAGCAGGCCGGGATCTGCGACCTGCTCGGGCCGAAGGTCGCCTGGGCCGTGGTAAGTGAGCGCCTTCACACGTCACCACTTCTCGAACAAAGGAGGCCGGTATGACGCTCAATCTGAGCATGACCGATGCCGAGGGACGAACACTGCGAGAGCTCCTCGCCGACTACTTGCCGGCGCTGCGGCTCGAAGTGGCGCGCACGGAGGTGAAGGAGTTCAGGCACCATCTGCTTGAGCGGCAGGAGTTGTGCGAACGGCTGCTGGGGATGCTCGAGGATCAGAAGGTGGGGACGAGCTGATCCGTACGAAGCCATACTCCTCCCCGGTGCTCGACACCGCGAACAGCCGGTAGTCCATTCGGCGCAGCGCGGCAAGCGCCGCTTTGGTCCTCGCGATGCCGACTTCCGGGAAGCGGTGATGAAACTCGACGAGGAGCTGACCCGGTCGCAGATCCGACCGCTCCAGCTCCTCGATCACCTCGTACTCGGCCCCTTCGATATCCAGTTTGAGCAGATCGATGTGCTGGTGCCCCAGCTCCTGCATAATCGTATCGAGCCGCTTCATCGGGACCTGGATCGCCTGCTCCTCGGTTGACGATCGAGCAAGAATTGTGTGCGACACATGGTCTGGATTCGCCGGCGGAAAGAAGCTGAACGAACCGTCTCGATCGGCGAGGCCGTAGCCATGCACGACGAAACTCGGCGGCACAATCTGCTGCTGGACCCAGCGCAGCGACCTCGGCGTAGGGTCGAACGCATGGACCGTGAGCCCGAACCGCTCGATCAGCGCGAGGTCGAACGTAACGTCCTCGCCGATGCCGAACGAGTAGACGATCGTGCGATGGTCGATTCCCTCGATTGCCACATCCCAGCCGCCGTAATCGGAACCAAAGTGCTCGGTCCGGCAGTGCAGCTCGAGGCGAGGGAAAAAATCCTTGCCGATAATTGCTCTGGCGAGGCGCCTCACCTTTTGCAGGAGGCGCCTCACGCGGGGACCTTCTCGGAGCGGAACCCGGCGTGATCGTCCGGGATGGCCGGAAGCGCGCGCGATAGTCCGAACCCGCGGATCCCGGCCAGGTAGAGTCCGCCGAAGAGAGTCCACTTGAGCGCGAGCCGAAGCACCGCGCTCTCCGGCGTCCAGACCGACACCCACGCTGCCGCGACGGCGGCGGCGCTGGCCAGGAGCAGCGCGCGGGCGTACAGCCCCCAAGGAATCACGGAGCTTAGCGTGGTTCCGATGACGCGGGCGATGCGGGAGAGCAGGTAGATCCAGGCGAGCAGGCTCGCGGCCAGCGTAGCGGCCGCCATGCCGAGCATTCCGGCCAGGCGCGTCGCCGCGATGCCGAGCAGCGCGTTGGCGGCGAGGACAAGGAAGCTGGCGCGCCAGAGTGTAGTGGTGTCACCGGCGGCTCGCAGGGTGCCGCCATGGTCCGCGATCCGGTGGAGGAGGACGAGAGTACAGAGCTGAAACGGCAGCACCGCATCGGGGTACTTCCCGCCGAAGAGCAGACGGATCAGCTCCGGTGCCCCCAGCACGAACGCGAGGGTGATGCCGGCCACCACCAGGGTCATCCGGGCCGCTGCAGCGAGCCAATAGGCTCGCGCCTGGTCGAGCAGTCCGTGATGAAAGGAGTGTACCATCCGGGTAGCCAGCACCGCTCCGGTCGACGCCGCCAGCATCGGCACGATCGGGACCTGGGTGGCCGCCACCGCAAAGGCGCCCAGGTGGGCCGCGTCCCAGCCGGCGACGATCCACTTGCCCACGCTGGCGTTCAGTGACGCCGCGAGGATCGAGAGCCCGAGTGGAGCCGTATAGGTCGCCTGCTCGCGGATCGAGGCCCAGGCCGGACGCAGCGCTCCGCGCGGGGTAAGCCGCGCCACCAGGACGAGAAAGCCGACCAGCCGGATTGCGGCGTAGCCCACCAGACCATGGAGCGCACCGGCGACGCCTTGTCCCAGGAGGATCGGTCCCGTCACGCACGCGAAGCGCAGCAGCGCCGCCGCAGCATTCCACGCCGCCGAACCGGAGACCCGCTCCTCCGCCAGCAGGAGCTGGGGCGCGCCCAGCGTCGGCACTTCCAGCAGCACCGCGAGTGCGAGCCAGGGGAGCAGGCTGGGGAGATCGAAGGGGGAACCGCGCAGTAACGGCCCGACGGCCAGGATGATCGCCGCGGCCAGCGCGCCGGTCGCGGAGAGAAGAAGCATCGTCTGGGCCACGAACCGGCGGTGCTGCGCTTTGGGCAGACGCCCCAGGAAGAACAGCATCCCTTCCGGGAGGCCGATGCCGCCGAAACCGATCGCGGCGGTATACACCGAGAGCACCAGGGCGACGGTGGCCCATTCTTCCGGACGGAGGATCCGCACCAGCAGGACGGCGATGAGCAGGTCGCCCACGCGGGCCAGAATCTGGCCCAGGGTGAGCAGGAGGGCGCCGCGGGTTATGGAGGGGCGCTTCATGCGGGGGCGGAAATCCGCGGCGGGTCGCATTGGCCCTGGTGGATTCGAACCACCATTCTCAGATCCAAAGTCTGATGTCCTGCCATTGGACGAAGGGCCAGCACCACAAAGGTAAGAGGTGAGAGGTGAGAGGTGAGAGGGCCACTCCCCGACCGCCGTTATAGCGTCCGGGTTGCTGTCACGGTGCCGTGCTTCTTCCCCAGCGCCATGCGGGCGTCGTCGCGATCCTTCTCGCTCCGGTAGACGGCGACCAGAGTCGAACCCGATCCGGTCATGCGGCAGAGGAGCGGGCCCGTCCCGGCCAGCGCCTCGAACGCGGCTCGGACGGCCGGCAGACGTCCGAAGATGACGGACTCGAAATCATTGCCGGCCATGCGCGCAAGGTCACTCCATGCCGCCAGCGCCTCCAGGTTCAAGGCCAGCGCCCCTCGGCGCGGGGCCGTGCTGCGGGCCTCGTCCAACCAGGCATACGCCTCGGCGGTGCGCACCGCGACCGGCGGCGTGAGCAGCAAGACCGGTGCGCTGGGCAGGGAAGGCAATCCCAGCATGCGCTCACCGTGCCCCCAGGCCAGCGCGAGTGACGCGTCGCCCAGGCAGAACGGCACGTCCGCTCCCAGCCGGGCCGCGAGCTGATAGAGCTCCGCGCGCGGGATGGCCTGATGGGCCAGCTCGTTCACGGCGCGAAGCGCGGCCGCTGCATCCGCCGACCCGCCGCCCAGGCCGGCGCCGACGGGAATGCGCTTCTCGAGAGTCAGCTGGACCGCGAAGGGAGTCCGGATACTCGCAAGCACCGACTCCGCTGCACGCACCGCCAGATTGTTTTCCATCGGGCCGGTTTCCGCCCCACTGATTTCGAGTGTGACGCCGCGGCCTTCGCGACGTTCCGCCGTCAACCGGTCGGCGAGTTCGAGCCGGCAGAACAGGGTCTCCAGGTTGTGGTAGCCGTCGGCCTCCCGCGCCAGCACCCGCAGCAGCAGGTTGGCCTTGGCGTGCGCGAGCTGAGTGACCGCCTCGCTCACGACTGCGCCGCCGTGGCATCCTGAACGTGCAACCCGGTCCGCAGCAGGGAATAGAGTCCCAGCAGGGTGATCGGAATGAACGTGACGATGTGAAAGGTGATGCCGTAGGCCACGCCCACCGCCTTGGGAACGCCGAACAGTGCCAGCGCCGCCGCGACGACGAACTCGAAGACGCCGAAGTAACCCGGGCTCGAGGGCGCGGCGATCCCGAAGGCGAGCAGCGATTGCACCACGAGTGCCCCCACGAACCCCACCGTAATGCCGAACGCTGCGAAGGCGACGTAGAACGACGCCGCGTTCATCAGCCAGAACACCACCGACCAAACGACGGCGAGGGCGAGGCGGCTCGGTGAGCGCAGCACCTGAAACCCCAGGCGCAGGCCCTCGACCAATCCGACCAGCCGGTCGGCGAGCCTTGGGAAGGGAACCAGCAGGCGGATCAGTTTTTCCGAAAGGAGCGGGAACAGGACCACGAACAGCGCGACAGCAAAAATGAGGACACAGAGGATCCCCGCGCGCAGCGCCACCGTATCCAGGCGCGCGCCGAGAATGACCGTGTCGGCGGGAAGCCCGGCACGCAACAGCGCGATGCCCAGGAAGGCCACCAGGGTCAGCAGATCGAGTGCCCGCTCGACCGCGATGGAAGAGAGTGCGGAGGTGAGCGGCACTCTGCCCAGCCGGCTCGCGGCGTAAGAGCGCAGCACTTCCCCCAGGCGCAGCGGCAGCGTGTTATTGGCCATGAACCCCATGGCCGTGGCGTGCCACAGAGCGTCCCAGGCTACCGGACCGCCGTTGGGGGACCGCAGCAGGACGCGCCAGCGAATGGTGCGGATCCCGAAGGTGGCGGTCGCGATGGCCACCCCGGCGAGGAGCGGTCCGAGGCGGGCTTCCCTGAGATGCGCGAGAATCTCGGCCAGGGAAGTTCCCCGCAGCACCCAGTAGAGCAGGGCGAGCGAGACGAGCACGCTCGCAACGGCGATCAGTCTGCGCCGGCCGAGCTTGGTCACGCGGGCTCGCGCGAGTCGTCCAGCGCGAGCGGAACCAGATCGAGCAGCTCCCCGAGCAGGGTTTGAATGCTGGCGAGCTCCGTCTGGCTGGCGAGCGCGGTCCCGAGCTCGCGGCGCACCAGATCGGCGCGCTCGAGCGCGCGCCTGCCCCGGAACAACAGGGCCTGAATCGGGATGGGCTCCGGCTCGAGCGGCGGCGGCTCCCGGCCAGGCGCGGCCGGCTTCGCGTACTGCAGCCGGTAGTACGTGGAGAAGGATTGCTCGAACGCCGAGTAGGAAGGGGCCAGCGACTCGATCGGCACAATCTCGTCTGCGGGCTCCGGCGCGAGCGATTCGATCGGCACCACGGGTGGCTCTTCCGCGCCGCCCAGCCGATCGAGCTCTTCGCCAAGCGGCGCGAGCTCTGCCTCGAGTTCGCCGGCAGACCCACGCTCGGCCGCTGCCGCGAGGGCGCTCGAGGCGCGCTCCAGCAGCTCGGCGACGCGCTCGGCTGCGGAAATGACCCGGCCGCCCATCACTTCGCGATCGAGCCGGCTCAACAGCTCCCCGGCGCTCGCGCGGAGGGTGGGGCTGAGCGACATGCCGCGCAGCGAGAAAACCAGGGAGTGCAGCTGCAGCGCACGGGCGGGCCCCGGTGGTCCGCTCCTGAGCTGACTTGCAGCATGGCGCAGCCGGTCAGCGAGACCCACCAGCTCGACCGCGAGATTCCCTGCCGGCTGCGGCGGAGCGGGAGGCGAACCCCGCCGAAGCACCGCCTCCTGATCGTGGTCCGCGAATAGACTCTCTACCGGGACGACGTCCTCCTCTCCGCCGAAGGCCTCGCGCAGGGAGTCCGAAGCCCGAACGATCTCGGGCGCCTCGGCTTGGGTCAGGCCGAGCGATGCGATGTCGCGGGCGATGCGTGCCAGCGCCGCAGCGGTCGCCCGGAAGGCGCGACCAGCGGCGGGCGGCCAGGCTCCGCCTTTGCCGCCGTGGGCAAGCGTCAGCTCCAGCGCTTCCAGCAGCTCGGGAAGCGGAGAGAGTCCCGGCAGCGCGCCGAGACCGCGCAGCGGCTGCAGCCGCTGGCTCACATTGGGCAGACTGGTGGGTGTGGACAGCTCGACGCTATGCGCGGCCTGCTCAAGGGTCGCGGCGAGTGCCGCGGTTTCGCGGGCGATGTAGGCGCGCACGGCGGCGCTTGCGGTCGGAGGGGCGCGCGGGTCCGCACTGGGAAAGCGCCGCGAGGGTGCGCCGACCAGATCGTTGAGCCGACTCCCCGTTTGCTCGCAGCGCGCGATCTCCTCCTCGGACCATTCTCGCAGCCGGCGCAGCAGGTACTTGCCGCTCTCGATCGCCTCGCTCAGTGCCTCGGCGAGCGCGGGAGACCAGTGCAGCGCGCCGTCTCGCAGCGCCTTGGCAACGTTTTCGATGGCGGCGGCGGCTACCGCGTAGCCTGGCGGTCCCGCCATCAGCGCGGCCCCCCGCAGGGCGCGCGCATAGCGGACCAGGTTTTCAGCGTCGGGAGTCCCGTCGCCCTGTACGAGCAGGGTGAGCCGTTCGAGATACTCGCCGGCTTCGAGCGCAAAAAACTCACGACGGGCGAGCGGAGCGCTCATTTCGGAATTCTAGCGTCGTCGATCAGGCGGCGCATGGTGCGTACCGCTTCGGTCATGCCGGTGAGCACTGCACGGCTGACGATGCTGTGGCCGATGTTGAGCTCTTCGAGCTCGGGGATTGCGGCAACCGGCTGCACATTGAGATAAGTAAGGCCGTGACCTGCATGGACAGCGAGGCCGGCCGCCTTGGCGTGTCGCGCCGCACCGGCGAGTTGCTGCAGCGCCCCGGGGTCATCGCGCCAGCGATGAGAGTATTTCCCGGTGTGCAGCTCGATGGCCGGAACACCCAGGCCGCGGGCCAGATCGATGGTAGTGCGATCCGGATCGATGAAGAGCGAAACGCGAATGCCGGCTTCGCGCAGCCGCGTGATCGCGTCCTGCAGGCGGGAGTCCTTGCGCGCGAGATCGAGTCCGCCCTCGGTGGTGATCTCCTCCCGGCGCTCGGGAACCAGCGTGGCCTGGTACGGCCGCAGCCGGCAGACGCGGTCGAGCACATCCGGAGCGGTGGCCAGCTCGGCATTGAGGACCGTGCGCACGCTGGCGGAGAGCCGCTCCAGATCGGCGTCCTGGACGTGGCGGCGATCTTCCCGCAGATGGGCGGTAATGCCGTCGGCGCCGGCTCCCTCCGCAAGACGCGCTGCGTCCACCGGATCCGGCTCGTCGGTGCGCCGAGCCTGCCGGATCGTCGCAATGTGGTCGATGTTGACGTACAGCCGCATGGGGCGCGTTGCTCCAGGGGTGGGCGTCTGGTTAGTTTCGCTGGTTCGGTCGCTCTCGTACAGGAAGGTAGGCGATGCAAAAAATGCTGCTCCCGCTCGGGCTCCTGCTGGGCGCCTGTGGCGGTGGAAGCGGGAGCCCGACTGCTTCGCCGGTGAGCTCCTCGCCTCAGGCCGTGACCGCGTTCATGCAGGCGGCCGCGGACAGCAATCTCACCAGAATGGCGGAGCTGTGGGGGACCTCGCAGGGCCCCGCCAGCGTCAGGCGCCCAGCCAACTACGAGAAACAGATCTTCGTGATGCAGGTCTATCTCCGCGGAGACAGCACCCGCATCCTCTCCGACACCGCGGTGCCGGGTGACGACAACCGGCGGCGCGTTTCCATGGCGCTGTATCGCGGCACCTGCATGAAGCAAATCCCGGTGACTACCGTGCGCACCCGGGGCGGCGGGTGGATCGTGCAGAGCGTGGACATCAGCTTTGCCGGAAACCCCGCGCGGCCCTGCGAGCCGTGATGCAGGCAAGCCGGCAGCCTCATTCGGTGAGCTCAAGCAGGATGCCGGACGTCGCCTTGGGGTGGAGGAACGCGATACGCCGGCCCCCCGCGCCGGTCCTCGGCGAGTCGTCGATCAAGCGGTAGCCCGCCCGCCGGCAGGCGGTCAGGGCGGCATCGAGATCGGGGACGCGGTAACAGATGTGGTGGATGCCCGGACCGCGCCGGGCTAGAAACTTGGCGATGGGACTGGCGGGATCCCGCGGGGTGAGCAGCTCGACCTCAGTGTCGCCGAAGGGAAGCGAGACGATGGTCGCGCCGTCGGCAATTTCCGTCGCACCCGGGGTGAGGCCGAGGACGTCGCGATAGAAGGCGAGCGCCTCCTCGAGATCGGTTACTGCGACCCCGACGTGGGCGATCCGAGGCTTTGCAGGCATGGAGAAAAAGTAACAGCAGAGGAGGACCATGAGCGCCAATGGCGGGATCACTCACCTCAGCGACGATACGTTTTCGGGCGAGGTAGAACAGGGCAAGGGCCTGGTGGTGGTGGATTTCTGGGCCGAGTGGTGTGGGCCGTGCCGCGCGATCGCGCCGGTCCTCGAACAGCTCGCGACAACCTATGCTGGCAAGCTGCGGGTGACCAAACTCGATGTCGATCAGCATCCGCGCACTCCAATGAAGTTCAATGTGCGGTCGATTCCGACCCTCCTCTTCTTTAAAGACGGCAAGCACGTCGACACCGTGGTTGGCGCCGTGCCCAAGCCCGCCCTCGAGGCGCGCATCCAGAAGCACCTCGCCGCGTGATGGTGTGGGCGGCGGGACGCTCTATGTCGTCGCGACTCCGCTTGGTCATCTCGGCGACCTGAGCCTCCGGGCCGCCGAGCTGTTCCGCACCGTGTCGGTCGTCGCCGCGGAAGACACCCGCCGGACCCGGACGCTGCTTTCCCATCTCGGCGTGCATCCCCGTCTGATTTCCTACCATGCGCATTCCAAGCCGGGTGTCGCTGCGAGGATCCTGAGCATCCTCCGGGAAGGACAGGACGTTGCCCTGGTGAGCGACGCGGGAACTCCGGCTATCAGCGATCCCGGGGCCGCGCTCGTAGCAGAGGTGAGGAGCTCTGGTTATCCCGTCGTCCCGCTGCCGGGACCATCCGCGGTCGCTACCGCACTGTCGGCGGCGGGCCTCCCCGCCGACCGCTACGTGTTTCTCGGTTTTCTCCCGCGGAAGGGTATGGAGCGGGCTCGCCTGCTGGAACGCATCGCAAAAGAGGAGTTGACGAGCGTGCTGTTCGAGGCCCCGGGCCGCGTGGGTGAGCTGCTGGTGGATCTCGCCGCGAGCTGCGGAGCCGACCGCCACGCGGTGGTCGCCCGCGAGCTGACCAAATTGCACGAGGAGTTTCGGCCCGGGACCCTGGGTGAGCTGGCGGAGGCCTTTGGCACCGCTACGCCGCCCCGCGGCGAGTGCACCGTGGTCATCGCGGGCGTGACCCGAGGAGCGGAAGAGCTACCGGCCGAGCGGGCCGAGCAGGCTGCACGACGCCTGCTCACGGCGGGAGTATCGCGGCGGGAGACCGTGAGTATGCTGAGTGAGCTGTTCGGAGTCGCGCGGAATGACGCGTACCGGCTGGTCACGGAATTGAGCTCGGCCCCGTGAGCTGGCGACGCGCCTTGCGTTGCGCCCTCTCGACCGTTGGCCTCCTGGTGGCCGGAATCGCCGTTGCCCAGAGGCCGCTCACCATCGGCCGGTTGCATTACGATGGCGGCGGGGACTGGTACGCCAATCCGTCGAGCCTTCCCAATCTGCTGCAGGCGATCGGCGCGCGGACTACGCTTCCGGTCTCCGCGCGGGAAAAGGTCGTCACGCTCGCCGACGCAGACCTCTGGCAAGTTCCGTATCTCTATATGACCGGTCACGGGAACGTCCGCTGGAGCGAGAGCGAGCTGGCGACGCTGCGACGCTACCTACAGCAAGGCGGTTTTCTGCACGCCGACGACAACTACGGTATGGACGAGTCGATCCGGCGGGAGCTGTCGCGGCTGTTCCCCGACCACCCGCTCGTCGAGGTACCACTCGATCACCCGATCTATCACCTGGTCTATGAGTTTCCGAGGGGGATCCCCAAGATTCACGAGCACGATGGCAAGCCGGCGCAGGGCTTCGGGATCTTTCTCGAAGGCCGGCTCGTCGTCTACTACAGTTATCAGAGCGACCTCGGCGATGGCTGGGAAGACTTCGAAGTGCATCGGGATCCGCCGGAAAAGCACGAGGCGGCGCTCCGCATGGGGGTGAACCTCTTCGTCTACGCGGTTGGGGGCGGAGGCAGCCCGTGAGCGACAGCCAAACCGCCCGGGCTCTCGCAGAGGTGGCGCGCCCGCTGCGCCGGCGCATTGCCTGGGTCGGCGGGATCGGCGCGCTGGCTGGACTTGTGCTGGTGCTCGCGCTCGCGGGCTGGAGTGCGCGGGCGGGTCTCGTGCATTCGCCGTTGTGGGTTCCCGTAGCCTGGGGGTTGGGGCTCCTGGCGGGGGCGCTCGCGGGCGGCCTGGCGGCGCGTGCGGCCCTCGGGCTGCGGGGCTTGCGGTTCGCCCTCCGCCTGGAGCGACAGGCAGGGTGGCGCAGCGGCGCGCTCGCCGGACTGCTGCTGCCCGCGGTGCCCGATACGAGCCCGGGGCTTCACGCGGCGGCGGACCGGGATGCTGCAGAGTCGGTTGCCAGGCGGGGTCCCGAGGCCCTCGGCGAGCAAGCCGCGGCGCTCTTCCGCTTGCTCATGCTCACCGGCCTCGCCCTCGCCGGTGGAAGCCTGCTGCTGGGCGCCGCCGGGATACGTAAGGGCCGCGCGGCTTTGCTCTGGCAGCCGCGCCGGGCCCTCGCCATGGTAGCCAGTCCGCTGCGGCTCGTGCCGGCAGAGCGCAGCGTGAGCGCAGGCGATTCGGTTGCGCTCGAGATCCATGCTCCCGGCCGGCAGCGCGTGATGCTGTGGACCCGTTCGCCCGGAACGACGTGGGAAGCGAGTGTGGTTCAGCTGGACTCGCTGGGTCAGGCGCGTCGCGTAGCGGGTCCCCTCGTGCAAGCCCTCTACGCGCACCTGACGGCGGGACGGAGGTCCTCGGACACGATCGAGGTGACGGTTCGCCGGCCCGCCTTTCTCGCCTCCCTCGCCCTCACGGTTCGCTATCCCTCCTACCTTCGGCTCGAAGACGAGCCCGCGGCTGCGGGAGGCGATACCCTGTTGCTTCCCGCAGGGAGCCGGATCGAGGCGCGTGGCGAAGTGACGGTCCCGCTGCTGAGCGCGCGGTGGGAGCGGGCGGGTGTCGCGGCGGCACTTCGGGTGGACGGCGGGCGTTTTGCGGGAAGCCTGTTGCCCAGCGCCTCAGGCGCCTACCGGTTGCTGCTGCTGACCGCAGACGGAACCCCGCTTGGCGAGGGGGAAGTCTTGTTGGCGATCCGCCTGCTTCCGGATCTGCCGCCCGTCGTCGAGGTTCCGCTGCCTTCGGGTGACACGACTGCCCCGACCAGCGGTGCCCTGCCCCTGGTGATCGATGCGCGCGACGATCATGGTCTCATCGAAGTGGTGCTGGAGCGTCGCGTAACCCACGCCGGCCGGGTACGAGCCCTGGCGGACGAGCGCCTCGCGCTCCCGGGGCAGACCCCCGACCGCGCGATTCTCCCCGCCGCGATCGATGTGTCCCTGCTCGGCCTCGTGCCGGGCGACACGCTGCGGGTCGCCGTGCGGGCCCGCGATAACTCGCCCGGACATCAGCTCGGCCGCTCGCGCGACATCGCGATCACGCTGCCGACTCGCCCCGAGCTCAGGGCGGAGGAACGCGACCGGGCTGCAGCGATTGCCCGACAGCTCGATTCACTGGTCAAGGAAAGCCGGGAGGCTCAGCGGCAGAGCGAGGATCTGGGTCGCGCCGAACAGCGGGGCGGCGATCGCGGGCTCGATTTCGACGCCGCCAAGAAGGCGGAAGCGGTCGCGCAGCGCCAGGGAGAATTGCTTGAGCAGGCCGAAGCGGCGCAGCGCGCGCTCAGCGAGCTCCGCAAGGCGGCGGAGCGCGCAGGCATCACGGATTCGGTGTTTCAGCAGCGGCTGCGCGAAGTGCAGGAGCAGCTGGACCGGGCGCTCTCCCCGGAGCTCAGGCGCCAGCTGGCCGAACTGCAGGAGGCGCTCAAGGCGCTGGATCGCGAACGCACCCGCGATGCGGTCCGCCAGCTCGGCGATGCCCAGCAGAAACTGCGGGAGGCGCTCGAGCGGAGCCGGGAGTTGTTCAAGCGGGCCGCCCTCGAGGGCGAGCTCGCCTCGCTGGAGCAGGAGTCCAAGGAACTGGCGCAGGAACAGCAGCGGTGGAACGAGCAAGTACCCAGCGCTGATAGCGCCCAGGCGGCTGCCGAAGAGCGCAAGCTTGCTCAGCGCGCCGACTCCCTGGAGGCGGGCTTACGGGAAGCGGCCAAGCGGCTCGAGGCCGAGCAGCGTCGCCGGGCTTTGGCGCAAGCGGCGGATACCGCGGGGGCGGCCGCGGACCAGATGCGGCAGGCCCAGAGTGCGGCCGCCAAATCCCAGCGGGCGCAAGCCCAGCGCTCCGGTACCAAAGCCGCTGGTGCGATCGGCAAGGCGCAGCAACAGGTGCAGGAACAGCGGGAAGCGCAACAGCAGGAATGGCGCGAGGAGATCGTCGCGCAGCTGGACCGCGCGCTGCTGGAAACGACCCGGCTGGCCGAACGCCAGCTCGTCATCGCGGAGCAGTTCCGGCGCAGCACTGCGCTCGGGGCGGCCCGCAGCGCCCAGGGCGCGCTCGAGGAAGGCGTGCAAAAGCTGATGGAGCAGGTCGGTGCGGCTTCGGGCAAGAACGCGCTGGTGTCGCCGCAGATTCTGGCGGCGCTCGCGGAAGCCCGCACCGAGATGCAGAAGGCGCGCGAGGGCGCCGCCAGCGCATCGGGCAACGCCAGGGAATCCGCGGACCGCGCGGGCGACGCCGTCGATGCGCTCAACGTCGCGGCCTACGGGCTGCTGCGCTCTCGGGAGGACGTGGCGGGTGCCGGCAGCGGATCGGGATTCGCCGAGGCCATGGAGCGAATGACCCAGCTCGCCAAACAACAGGGGCAGCTCAGTCAGGACGCCGGCGGCCTGCTGCCGCTGATGGGTTCCACCGCCATCCAGCAGCAGCTCCAGTCACTCGCGGCCCGCCAGCGCGCCCTGGCGCAGGAGCTCGAGCGGCTGCGCGCGCAGGGTCAGGTCGACGCGAAGCCGCTGGGTGAAGAAGCCCGCGACCTGGCCCGCGACCTCGAGCGAGGCCGGCTCGACCGTGAGATGGTAACCCGGCAGGAGCGCCTCTTCCGGCGGATGCTCGATGCCGGACGTACGCTACAGGGACGGGAAGAGGACGAGCAGAAAGAGCGCCAGAGCGAAACGGCCCGGGGTGAGCTTTCGCTTCCGCCAGCGCTCCGTGCCCAGCTGCTCGGCCGCGACGGGATCAGGCTTCCCACCTGGGAACAGCTCCAGCGGCTGTCGCCCGAGGAACGGCGTCTGGTTACCGACTACTTCCGACGACTTACGGGTGGGATGCCGTGAAGGCCATGCGCTATGGGCTATGGGCTATCGGCCTGCTGACGGCCGGAGCCCATTCCGGATTTGCTCAGGATGCTGCGGCGCGGGCGCTCGACCTGGAACGGCGGGGCGACTATGCCGCCGCGGCAAGCGCGTGGCGCGGTATTCTGGGCAGCCGGCCACAGGATCTGGCGGCACTCCTGGGACTCGAGCGAGCGTTGACGCCGCTTGCCCGCCTGGGAGAGATGGTCGAACCGGTGCGAGCCGCAGTAGCGCGCGACCCCTCACCCGGGGCGCTCGGGATAGCGATCCGCGTGTGGACGGCCGTGCGTCAGCCGGACAGCGCCCGCGCCGCCGTCGAGCGCTGGGCGGCGCTCGAGCCCACCAGCGAGCTCCCCTTTCAGGAATGGGGCATCGCGGCCTATAGCGCACGCGACCGCGTCACCACCAGAGCGGCGTACCTGCTCGGCCGGCAAAAGCTTGGGCGGCCGGATGCCCTGGCGGCCGAGCTGGGACAGTTAGCGGGCCTCGAAGGGGACTACGCAACGGCGGCCAGGGAATGGCTGACCGCGATCGCCAAGGTCCCCGGTTATCGCGCTGCCGCAATCGGCGCTCTGGGCCAGACTCCCGCCGCCAACCGGCCGGTGTTGCTGGGCGAGCTGGCCGCCCTGGGAGCCCCGGGGGAGCGGCTCGCCGCGGGCTTGCTGCTCCGCTGGGGTGAGCCGCTGACAGCGGTACGCCGGCTCACGGCTGCCTTCCCTATGGGGAACCCCGAGGCGGTCGAGGTGCTGCAGGATGCGCTCGAGTCGCTGCGCGGCCCGCAGCGCGCGGAGCTCATCCTGGCGCGCGCAACCGCGCTCGAAGCGCTGGCCCAGCGGGTGCCCGCGCCCCAGCGTCCCCGTTTACGGCTTGACGCGGCCCAGGCCTATGCGGATGCCGGCGATCAGGCCGCGGCGCGTCGTATGCTGGCTTCCCTCGCGGGTGATACATCGGCTGCGCCTGCCTTGGCAGCCTCGGCGACCTCCACCCTCGTCGGAGTGTTGGTGGACGAGGGCGGCATCGAGGAAGCCGATCGCCGCTTTCGCGAGCTGGCACCCCTGCTGGGCGGCGAGGATCGCCAGCGGTTGGCCATCCGGCTGGCGCAAGGCTGGTTGCGCGCGGGCCGACTCGGGCGCGCGGACAGCCTGCTGGTTGCGGACAGCTCGATGGAGGCGCAGGCAGTCCGGGGCCGCATCGCCCTCTATCAGGGGAAGCTGGCGGCGGCGCGCAGCTTTCTTGCGGAGGCCGGCCCCTTCACCGGAGAGCGCGCCGCGGCCACCGAACGGATCGGAGTGCTGGGCCTGCTGCAGGTGATCGAGGCCGATTCGCTGCCCGGTTTGGGCGAAGCCCTGTTCCGTCTGGAGCGGCGCGACAGCGCGGCAGCGGGCGCCGCGCTCGAGCGGCTGGCCGGCACCCTGCCCCCGGAGCACGGCGGCGCCGAGCTCCTGCTGCTGGCAGGGCGGGTTAGGGGCGGGTTAGGCAATCACGCCGACGCCGAGCGCCTGTACCGGGCCGTGGTGGTCCAGGCGGTGCCCGCCAGCTCGGCCGCGGCGGAATTCGCCCTGGCCGATCTGCTGCTCCGCACCGGGCGTACCTCGCTCGCGATCACGGCACTCGAGCATTTGCTGCTCACCTGGCCCACCAGCGCGGTCGTCCCTCAGGCTCGCCGCCTGCTCGATGTGGCACGGGGCGCGGTGCCGTCCACATGAAGCGGCGCGATTTTCTCGGGGCGCTGGCCGGTGGGACGTGGGCGGTCAGGCGGTCGGGCGGTCAGGCGGTCGGAGGGCTGGAGGACCTGCTGCCGGCTGGCCGCGCCGACTGGCTGCTCGTCCCCATGGACGACGCCCAGGCCGATCATCTCAAGGCGTACGGCGTCACCTTCCGCGTCCTGCAGCGCGGCGGCCGCGCCGAGTGGTTTCTGAACTACCGCAGCGGGTCCTTTTTGCTTCCCGGCGACCCTGCCACCCAGCGGGAAGCGGCCGTGGCGGGCGTGACGGTGATTCCGGTGGAGGAGGGCCAGGTTGCCGACATCCGCGCAGAGCTCTCGCGTGGCAATATGGATGCGGTCCCCCTGGAAAAGGCGCCGAAGGTGGCGGTCTACGCACCACCCAACGCAGCGCCCTGGGATGATGCGGTGACCATGGCGCTGCAGTACGCCGGAATTGCCTTCGACAAGGTGTGGGACGCCGAGGTGATTGCCGAGCAGCTCAAAACCTACGACTGGCTGCACCTGCACCACGAAGACTTTACCGGTCAATACTCGAAATTTTACCTCACCTACGCCGGGGCGCCCTGGCTGCAGGAGATGGTGGACCGCAATCAGCGGATGGCGCGCCAGCTGGGCTTCGCCAACGTGCCGGCGGAGAAAAAAGCGGTTGCCCGCAACATCGCCGGGTTCGTGGAACGCGGGGGATTCCTGTTCGCAATGTGCACCGCCACCGAGACCCTCGATCTGGCCCTGGCCAGCGACGGGGTGGACATTGCCGCCGCGTTCGCTGACGGCACCTCGATCGATGCCGCAGCCGCCGACAAGCTCCACTGGGACAAGACGCTCGCCTTCCAGAACGCCCGGCTCGAGCTTTCTCCGGCGGTGGCCGTCTATTCCGAGATCGATGGGCATCAGGTCAACGCGCCCGACCGGCGGCAACCGCTCGGCGCCTTTACGCTCTTCAATTTCAGCGCCAAGATCGATCCGGTCCCCACCATGCTGGTGCAGAATCACCGCCAGGTGATCCCCGATTTTTACGGGCTCACTACCTCTTTCACCAAGGCTACGCTCAAGCCAGGCGTGACCGTGCTGGCGGACGAAGCGGGCGCGCCCTGGGTCAAGTACATCCATGGTGAGCGCGGCCAGGGAACCTGGACCTTTCTGGGCGGGCACGATCCGGAGGACCCTCAGCACCAGGTGGGTGATGCTCCGACCGATCTCTCCACCCAGCCGCATTCGCCGGGCTATCGGCTCATCCTGAACAACGTGCTGTTCCCGGCCGCCAAGAAGAAGGAGCTGAAGACATAGTCGTCGTCATCACCGGCGCGAGCGGCGGGATCGGCGCCGCCCTGGCCGAGCTGCTCGCCGGCCGCGGCGCCTCGCTGGGCCTGATCGCACGACGAGCGGCTGCGCTGAGCGCCGTGGTGGCGCGCTGCGGTGAGCGTGCCGAGGCCCTCGTCGCCGACATGACGCGTCGCGAGGAGGTGCGGCGTTCCGTACAGCAGGCCCTCGAGCGCTTCGGGCAGATCGACGTCTGGGTGAACAACGTCGGCCAGGGCATCACCCGTCCGCCGTCTCAGCTCACCGACGCGGATATCGACGACATGATGCGGATCAACGTCAAGTCCGCGCTCTACGGCTGCCAGGAGATTCTCCCCCATTTCATCGCGCGCGGCACGGGACAGGTTATCAACGTCTCCTCGATGCTGGGGCGCATCCCCCACGCCGTGCCGCGCTCGGCGTACAACGGCGCCAAGCACTTCTTGAATGCCCTCACGGCGAACTTCCGCGCCGAGCTGCAGCAGAGCCACCCCGGGATTCAGTTCTCGCTGGTTTCGCCTGGCGTGGTTCGGACGGAGTTTGGGCGGAACGCGCTGCACGGGGGACCCGACTCCTGGCAGCTCCCCGATTCGCAAAGCGCGGAGGAGGTAGCGGTGGTGATCGCCGCAACGATCGAGTCGCGGCGCCCCGACGTCTATACCCGGAAGGGCGCTCACGCTCGGGTGGTGGGTTACTTCGAGGCGCTGGGGGAAGATCCCTGAGCAGAAAGGCATGGCCACCATCCCGCGAGATCGAGATCCTTGATCGTTCATCCACAGATTTCACAGATTTCACAGATGCAGTGGCCCGCAAGGCCCACCCTCCAGTTTTTCAATCTGTGTCATCTGCGCAATCTGTGGATCCCGTGGCCTCGCACTAGGAGCTACTCGCGTAAACCTGGGCCGCTGCAATCGGGCACATCCTGCTAGAATTCCCTGTCCCCATGTCCACCGAACGCCTGCTCCCAGCCGTCCAGAGCCAGCTTTCGCGCGAGATCGCGCGGGCCTCGGGCCGTGAGGTGTGTTTCGTGGGCTCGGTGGATGAATCCGGAGTCCTCGTGGAGGTGCGCCCCGTCGCGCGGGGCACTGCCGACGAAGTGCTCGCGCTCCCGGGCGTCGCGCAGCGGGGGCAGCTGGTGCTGCATAATCATCCGGGCGGGAACCTCGAACCCTCGCCTGCTGATCTCTTCGTTGCCGCGCGCCTGCATGACGCCGGCATCGGCTTCGCCATCATCAACAACGACGCCACCGAGCTCTATGTCGTCGTGGAAGTGCCGCGGCGACGGCGCACTGTGCGCCTGGACCCTCTCGAGGTGGTCGCGATGCTCGGCCCCCGCGGGCCGGTCGCAGCGCGGCTGGGGAACTTCGAGGACCGGCAGGGCCAGCGTGACATGGCGGCTCACGTAGCGGACGCGTTCAACGACGGCGGGGTCGTGCTGCTCGAGGCGGGCACCGGCATCGGCAAGTCCTTCGCGTACCTGGTCCCCGCGCTGGCCTGGGCCAGGGCCAATGGCGAGCGCACCGTCATCTCCACCAACACCATCAATCTGCAGGAGCAACTGGTCGGCAAAGATCTCCCGCTGCTGCGCGATGCGCTGGCTGACGAGGAGCACACTCCCAGCTTCGCGTTGCTCAAGGGGTGGCGGAACTATCTCTGCCTGGCACGGCTCAACTCCGCGCTGGCGGTGCAGCAGTCGCTTTTCGAGCCCGAGAAGCAGGACGAGCTCGTCGGATTGGCCGAATGGGCGGGTCGGACCGCGGACGGCACGCTCGGCGATCTGAGCGTGCCGCCCAGCCCCGAAGTGTGGGATGAGGTGGCCGCCGAGCCGGATCTCTGCCCGCGGCTGCGTTGTCCGCACTTCGAGCGCTGCTTCCTCTTCCGCGCCAAGCGGGCCGCGGCCGAGGCCGACGTCGTGGTGGTGAATCATCACCTGCTCGCCGCGGACCTCGGGGTGCGGAGCGCGCAGGAAAACTGGGACGAGGCTGCGGTGCTCCCCCCGTACAAGCGGTTGGTACTCGACGAGGCGCATCATCTCGAGGACGTCGCGGCCGCCCACCTGGGTGCCCAGGTCACCAGCCGGGGAGTGCGTCGCGTGCTGAGCCGGCTGGAGCGCAACGGCAAAGGGCTGCTTCCGTCGCTGCGGTTCGAGCTCGCCAATCAGCACGATCTCCTGAGCCGGGCCAGCCTCGATCTCTTGCAGCAACGGCTGTTGCCGGCGCTCGGTGACGCGCGGCGGTTCAGCGAAGCAGTCTTCCGGCGGCTGCTGCAGCTGCTCGAAGAGGGGCGTTCGCCGCTGCGGCTGGATGCCGAGTTCGGCCGCGCCCCGGC
Organism: Gemmatimonadales bacterium; assembly: GCA_036002045.1. Taxonomy (GTDB): domain Bacteria; phylum Gemmatimonadota; class Gemmatimonadetes; order Gemmatimonadales; family GWC2-71-9; genus JABFSM01. The sequence continues at coordinate 1,553 of DASYTT010000052.1, read as the reverse complement.
GTGGGCGGAAGGACTCACCGAGGAGCTGGATGGGGCGCTCGCAACTTTCGAGCGGATGCGTGAGGATGTAGAGACCATCGCCGACCGGATGAGCCAGAGCGAGCTGACCGAGCGGCGTACCCAACTGCTCGGCGAGCTCCGCGGGGTGGTACGACGCCTGGAGGGGGTGAGCGATGCGCTCAACCGCGCGCTGCGACCGCCGCCAGGCGGGCCTCCTACGGTGCGCTGGATCGAGCGCGCGGGCCAAAAGGGAGATCAGCTCGCCCTTGCGGCGGTTCCGCTCGATCTGGCACCCATCCTGCGCGATCTGCTGTTCGATCGGCTCACCACCGTGGCTCTCACCAGCGCGACCCTCGCCGCCGGCGGCGAGTTCGCCTTTCTCGAATCGCGCGTGGGACTTTCGGCGGCGCCGAGCCCCGTCACGGTGCGGGAGATTCTCCCGTCGCCCTTCAACTATCCAGAACAGTGTCTCTTCGGCGTCCCGAGCGATCTGGCCGATCCGCGTGAAGATGAGGCAGCGCACGACGCCGGAGTGGTGCGGGCCATCACCGAACTGGCCTGGGCATCCGACGGCGGCACCTTCGCTCTCTTCACCAGCCATGCCGCGCTGCGGCGGGCTGCGACCGAGCTGCGGGCATGCCTGCCGCCCCGCTGGCCGATTCTGGTACAGGGAGAGCGGTCACGGGACCAGTTGTTGCGCCGCTTTCGCGAGGCCGGGAACGCCATCCTGCTGGGCACGGATTCCTTCTGGGAAGGGGTCGATGTGCCGGGTCGGGCGCTCCGCGTGCTGCTGCTTTGCAAGCTACCTTTCAAGGTTCCTTCGGAGCCCCTCACGGCGGCCCGGCTGGAACGGCTGGCGGAGCAGGGCGAAGACGGATTCATGGGGTATCTGCTGCCGCACGCCGCGCTCAAGCTCAAGCAGGGGTTCGGGCGGCTGATTCGGAGCAGTACCGATGTGGGCGTGGTGATCCTGTTGGACCGCCGGGTCCTGGCCAAGCGCTACGGCCCGCTGGTCCTGAGCGGACTGCCTCGAGCGGAACGGGTCGTCGGGACATGGAACGAGGTCCGCACGAAGTGTGAGGACTTCTTCGCGAGGCACGGAATCGGGGCGTCGGTGTAGGGCTATTGGCTACTGGTTATTGGCTATTGGCTATTGGAAAAAGGGGCCTCTCCGGTAGGCTTCTAGCCAATAGCCCATAGCCCAGGCCCATAGCCTTACAAGGAGTTCAATGGAACGACCATCCAAAATCATTTGCATCGGCCGCAACTATGCCGACCACGCCAAAGAGCTCGGCAATGAGGTGCCCAAGGCACCCTTGCTGTTCCTCAAGGCACCGAGCGCGCTGATCGGAAATGACGAGACGATCGTGCTGCCGCCCGAATCGGCGCAAGTCGAGTACGAGGCGGAGATCGGCGTGGTGGTAGGGCGAAAGATCCACCACGCGGGTCTCGCTGAGGCAGAGGCCGCCATTCGCGGCTTCGTCTGCGTGAACGACGTGACGGCGCGGGACCTGCAACGAGCCGACGGGCAATGGACCCGCGCCAAGGGCTTC